>JBFWQM010000156.1:0-13184 GCA_050249455.1 Rhodospirillaceae bacterium
ACATCGCGCCGATCACCCACAGGTCGCCGACGTTGAAGCCGAAGTTCAGCAGCACGTCGATGTCGGCGCGGATCGCCAGCACGACGACGCCGGCGAACGAGATCGCGATGCCGATCCACTGGCGCAAGGACACCGGGTCGCGGAACAGCAGCACCGCCAGCGCGACGATCGCGGTCGGCTCGATCGCGTTGATCAGCCCCGCATTGATCGCCGTGGTGTGCTGCAGCCCGATGAACAGCGCCATGTTGCCGCCGACCATCAAGAGGAAGCCGAGCCAGAACACCATCGGCAGATGGTGGCGCAGGATCCGCCAGTCGCTCTTCAGCGCCGGGCCGGCCAGCAGCGACAGCAGCACGATGCCCAGCATCGCGCGCCAGAACGATAGCCCCAGCGGCGGCGCGAAGTCGCGCGCCCAGCGCACGATGATGATCGTGATCGCCCACAGGAACATGCCGCCGGCAGCGGCGAGATGCGGCGAGCGCAGGAACGCGAGCGACCTCGCGGACGCGCCGGTCGGGACCATCGGGAAAGCGCCTCCCAGGCTTATGGCGGCCCATTGTGCACGAACCGGCCCGGTGCGCTAGGATGATTGCGGCCCATCGCCGGGAAGGGAGACATGCCGCGCTTTTCCGCCAACTTGACGCTGATGTTCGCCGACCGCCCTGTGCTGGAGCGAGTCGGCGCCGCCCGCGCCGCCGGTTTCCCCGCGGTCGAGATCCAGGACATCTACGGCCTGAAGCTGTCCGACCTCGCCGCGGCGACGGAGCGTGCCGGCGTCGAGTGGGCGCTGTTCAACGTGCCGGCCGGCGACATGTCCGCCGGCGGGTCGGGCGACGCCGCGGTGCCCGGGCGCGAGGCGGACTTCCGCGACGGCGTCGACCAGGCACGCCGCTTCGCCGAGGTGCTGCGGCCGCGCGCGGTGAACGTGATGGCAGGCTTCCCGCCGCCGGCGGTCAAGCGGTCGCGGGCGTTCTCGCTGCTCGCCGACAACCTGCGCTACGCCGCCGACGTGATGGGCGAGATCGGGGTCAAGGTGCTGGTGGAGGCGCTGAACGCGCGCGACCGGCCCGGCTTCCTGCTCGCGCGCTCCGCCGACATGGAGGAGGCAATCGACCGCGCCGCCCACCCCAACCTCGGCATCCAGTACGACCTCTACCACATGCAGATCATGGAGGGCGACCTGGTGCCGACGATGGAGCGGCTGCTGCCGCGCCTCGGCCACATCCAGTTCGCCGACACGCCCGGCCGCGCGGAGCCGGGGACAGGCGAGATCAATTTCCCGTTCGTGTTCGACGCGCTCGACCGCATGGGCTACGACGGCTGGGTCGGCGCGGAGTACAAGCCGTCCCGGCGCACCGAGGACACGCTCGGCTGGTTTGCGCCGTGGGCGGCCGCGTAGCCGCCGTTCTCAATCACCCCCGCCGTCGGCGCGCAGATGGGCGTCGTTCTTGGTCCAGGTATGGCAGTCGCCGCATTCCTTGCATTCGAACGACTGCTGGCCGAGGTCGAGCGAATCGATCTCGTTCCAGCTCAGGTTCTGGCCCGTATAGGCATAGCGGCCCGTGCGCGGGCACATGATGAAGACTTGCGGCATCGCATTCCCAGAACGGCGGCGGGACGACTACGTTCCGTGCGGACCGATTCCGCTTCACGCCTGCGCGATGTATTCGCGCAACGCCTCGGCCTCGCCGGCCAGCGCATCGAGCTGCGCCTTGACCACGTCCCCGATGCTGACGATGCCGGCGAGCGCACCGTCCTCCACCACCGGCAGATGGCGCACGCGGCGGTCGGTCATCAGCGCGAACAGCTCGTCCAGCGTATCGTCGCGCTGGCAGGTGCGGACGTCGCGCGACATCAGCGCCGAAACGGAACGGTCCAGCGCGGCCGTGCCGTGGGCGGCCAGGCCGCGCACGATGTCGCGCTCCGACAGGATGCCGCCGATCGCGCGGCCGTCGGCGGAAACGACCAGCGCGCCGACGCGGTTGTCGTCCAGCCGCCGCACCGCTTCCGCGATCGTGGCGTCGGGCGGGATCGTCAATACGCCCGCGCCCTTGTTCCTCAGGATCGTGTCGACGTTCATGGCCGGCAACCTCCGTTCGTTCACAGAGGCCTGCGGGCCGCCGGTCCGGCGTCACGGCGCCGGCGGGCGGCGCGAGGCAGTCGTCGATAGGAAAAACTAGCGCGGCCGACGACGCCGGAAAAGAGTCTCGCGCCGGCGGGGGGCGCCGCGCCCGCACTTTGTCACCGCTCCGGCCCGGAATCAGAGCGGGCCGTCGGCATAGAGCCGCATCGGGGCGAGCTGCCCGGCGTCGGCGTGGCCCTGGGCGTAGGCCAGGCGATAGAGCGCCGTGACGAGGTTGGCCACCGGCATCGGCGTGCCGGTCAGCCGGCCCATGTCGCAGGCGATGTCCATGTCCTTCATCATCACCGCGCTGGCCGCGCCCTGGTAGCGCGCCGCCGCCATGCGCCGGGCATGGATCTGCAGCACCGTGGAATCGGCCCAGCCGCCGGCCAGGGCGTCGGGCAGCCGGTCGGCCGCGACGCCGAAATTGGCGGCAAAGCGCAGCGCCTCGGCGATCGCGGCGATCTCGGCGCCGATGATCATCTGGTTGCACACCTTGGCCGCCTGCCCGGCGCCGGCGGGGCCCAGGTGGGTGACCTGGCGGGCGAAGGCGGCGAAGGCGGGGCGCGCGCGGTCGACGTCGGCCGCCTCGCCGCCGGCCATGACGATCAAGGTGCCGTCACGCGCGCCCTTCTCGCCCCCCGACACCGGCGCGTCGACCCAGCGCATGCCGGCCTCGGCATGCAGGCGGGCGGCGAAGTCGCGGGTGCGCACCGGGTGGATCGAGGAGCAGTCGACCAGGAGCTTGCCTGCCGTGCCGCCCGCGGCGACGCCGTCCGGGCCGAACACGACCGCTTCCACGGCGTCCGTGTCGGTGACGCAGGCGAAGACGATGTCCCCGGCGCGCGCGACGTCGGCCGGGCTTGCCGCGGCGCGGGCGCCGAACGCGGCGGCACGCTCCAGCGGCGGCCGGCCGCGATTCCAGGCGGTCACCGCGAAGCCGGACTTGACCAGCCGCTCCGCCATCGGCAGCCCCATGGTGCCGAGGCCGATGAAGCCCACGCTGCGGATGTCGGTCATCAGGTTCCTCCCTTGCTCGCCGGCAGCGTCACGGATGCGGGCAGGGGTGGCAAGCGGATAGGATCGTCGCGCGGAGAGGCCCCCTCTCCCGACCCCCTCCCACGAGGGGAGGAGGCTAGATACTCCCCCTCCCCTCGTGGGAGGGGGTTGGGGGAGGGGGCGCCTCAACCTCGCGCTGCTAGGAGCAAGCCATGCCGGAGACCAACCGCCGCATCGTCCTCGCCCGCCGGCCGGTCGGCGAGCCGGCGGAAACCGACTTCGCGCTGGAGAGCGCGCCCGCGCCGACGCCGCGCGACGGCCAGGTGCTGTGTCGCGTGGCGTGGCTGTCGCTCGACCCCTACATGCGCGGGCGGATGAACGATGCGAAGTCCTATGCGCCGTCGGTGGCGTTGGGCGCGACGATGGTCGGCACCGCCGTCGGCCGCGTGGTCGACTCGCGTGACCCCGGGTTCGCGCCCGGCGACTGGGTGTTCGGCCCGACCGGCTGGCAGGACTATGCGGCGCTGCCGGGGCGCGCGCTGCGCAAGCTGGATGCGTCGCGCGCGCCGGTGACGACGGCGCTGCACGTGCTCGGCATGCCGGGCCACACCGCCTATGCCGGGCTGACGGAGATCGGCCGGCCGAAGCCGGGCGAGACGGTCGTCGTCGCGGCGGCGGCGGGTGCGGTCGGCTCCGTCGTCGGCCAGCTCGCCAAGGCGGCCGGCTGCCGCGCGGTCGGCATCGCGGGCGGCGCGGACAAATGCGCGTTCGTCACCGACGCGCTCGGCTTCGACGCCTGCGTCGACCGCCGCGGGCCGGACTTCCCTGCCGCGCTCGCCGCCGCCTGCCCCGGCGGCATCGACGTCTATTTCGAGAACGTCGGCGGCGCGGTGTTCGAGGCGGTGCTGCCGCTGCTCAATCCGTTCGCGCGCGTGCCGCTGTGCGGGCTGATCTCGTCGTACAACCTGGCGGCGCCGCCGCCCGGCCCGGACCGCGCGCCGGCGATGCTGCGCACCCTGCTGACCAACCGCATCACCATCCGCGGCTTCATCGTGATCGACTTCGAGCACCTTCGCCCGGCGTTCGAGGCGCACGCCGCCGCGCTGATCGCCCAGGGCAGGCTGCGCTGGCGCGAAGACATCGTGGAGGGGCTGGAGAACGCGCCGCGCGGCCTGATCGGCCTCCTGCGCGGGGAGAACTTCGGCAAGCGGATCGTGCGGGTCGCGGCAGCGGCCTGACCGCGAAGCCCCTGCCCCTGCCCCCGCCCCCGCATTGTCATCGGCTGGCGTTTGGCCGATAGTCCTTGTCGCGATCGGCCGCGATCGCGCCAACCGATACCAATGTCAGGGCGATGGAGGAACTACCGTGATCGATCTTTATGCCGCGCCGACGTCGAACGGCCTGCGTGCCAAGATCATGTGCGACGAATCCGGGCTGCCGTACACGCTGCACAACGTCGATATGGCGAAGGGCGCGCACAAGACGCCGGATTTCATCAAGATGAACCCGAACGGGGCGATCCCGGTCATCATCGACAACGACGGCCCCGGCGGCAAGCCGATGACCATGACGCAGTCGGCGGCGATCCTGGTCTACCTGGCGGAGAAGTCGGGCAAGCTGATCCCCAAGGATCCGGCGAAGCGGGCCGCGATGTGGCCGGCGCTGATGAGCGCGGCGTCCGACATCGGCATGACGCTCGGCACCGTGTTCGCGATCGCCCGGTCGAAGGATCCGCACAAGCCGACGCAGGACATGTTCGAGGGCAAGTTCAAGGACTACCTGAAGGTGTGGGACGACACGCTGGCCAAGCAGACCTACGCGGCCGGCGACGAGATGACGATTGCGGACGTCGCGCTGTTCGGCGTCACCTATCGCGCGCGCAACGTCTCGCCGGCGCTGCTCGAGGGCTTCCCCAACATCGCCAAGTGGGAAAAGATGATCGCCGAGCGCCCGGGCGTCCAGAAGGGCATCAAGTTCGGCTGAGCCGGACCGTCACGGCCGGCCCTCCCCGCCGCCGCGCGGGGAGGGTCGCAGGCCGGCGTGGCGCACCCGCGATCCGGGATCGCCGTCGCGACACGCCGCGACCCCCCAGTGCACCTGCTTGGCGACCCGCAGGATGCGCGGCTCGAAATTGACGTGTCCGCCATAGGTGAACGCGACGGCCGCCACGACCGCCGCCGCCGCCCATCCCCAATGCGACCGGCCGGTCGGCGTGCGCCGGTGCCACCGCGCGAACCACAGCGCCGACGCGGCGCCGATCGCGATCCCCGCCGCGGACTCCGACGCCGTGTGGTAGTTCTGCAGCACCCGCGCTGCGGCGATGGCCGTCACCAGCACGCCGGCGGCCGCGCCGGCGGCGGCCAGCCGCCGGCGGTCGCCCGCGCCGACCACCACGGCCAGCGCGCCGTACAACACCGCGGCGCCGGCGACATGCCCGCTCGGGCTGCGCAAGCTCGCCAGGCCGAGCGCGCCGCCGCACGCCTCGAATGCGATCTTCGACGCCACGACGGCGACGGCGCACAGCGCGAGCGCCGACAGCCACGCCAGCGCCAGCCGGTGGGCGCCGCGCACGACGAACCACGCCAGCAGCACAAGCACCGCCGGGATCGTCACCGCCGGGTCGCCGAAATCGGCGACCAGCTTCAGGGTGTCATGGCCCATGCGCGCGGACTGCGGCGTGGGTCAGTTCGCCGTGCGCACCTGGCCGCCCATGCCGGCGCAGTCGGCGTCGGTCTTCAGCCCGGCGGCGCGAATGCCGTGGGCGCACAGCTCCTCGTCACGCTCCTGGGTGTCGCCGGTGACGCCGACCGCGCCGATCACCTCGCCGCGGCGGTCTCGGATCAGCATGCCGCCGCCCTCGGCGAAGATCTTCCCTTCGCTGGTGTCGAACAGGTAGCGCATGAACAGCGGCCTTTCCTCCGCCCGCATCCGCACCAGGCTCGACGACCGGCCCATGGCGAGCGCGGCGTAGGCCTTGCCGTAGGCCATCTCGAACCGCAGCATCGCCGATCCGTCCTCCTTTTTGAACGTCTTGACGACGGCGCCGGGCTCGACCACCACGGCCGACAGCGGCCGGCAGCCCAGCGCGCGGCCCTGCTTGAAGATGGCGTCGATGATGCGCTCGGCCTGGCGCAGTGTGACGGACGTCATTCGAGTCTCCCGCATCATGAAGGAAACTCAGCATACCGCCCGTCCTCGCCGCTTGCGAGGCGGCGGCGGCGGCGCGTGCGCCGCGACACTTTTTCCGATCCTGCGTAAGGGCAGCCGTGACACGATCATCCGGCTGGCCTGTTTCGGAGCCGCCACCATGTCTACGATCTGGACCTACCGCATTACCGGCACCTTCCTGGTCCTGAGCAGCCAGGACAGCGCGACCGGGCTGTCCTTGCCCGCCGCCGAGGCGCAACTGCAGGGCCTGCTCGGCAACGGCAGCCTCGCCGGCTTCCTGACCGTGGACACGTTCGCGCAAAGCACGCCCGCGGGCAACGACGGCCTGTCGTTCAACGCGGTCATCCGCGCCTCGGCATCGGTGGGCAGCCTGTTCGCCGCGATCCCGCGCGACACCCTGCCCGAGACCTTCCTGTTCGATGCCCCGACGCTCGACACGCTTCAGATCACCACCGGCAACACGGGCGCGGTGATCGGCAGCTCGTTCGGCTCGTTCACGCCGAGCAAGGCCGAGTTCACGATGACGGACCAGGCGCACACGCTGCTCAATTTCGCGGGCGTGCAGGGCGGGCCGCTCGCGCAGTTCATCCCCGACAACGTCAACAGCTTCAGCTCGAAGCAGCTCGTCCTCACCTGGTCGAGCGGGACGCAGTCGGTTTCGGCGACGTTCGAGATGAACATCCCGTCGCTGGTGGAGCCGACCGGGTCCCAGACGCCGACCTACCGCTTCTACAACACGCTCAACGGCGTGCACGTCTATACCTCGTCGGAGGTGGAGCGCGACGACATCCTGTTCGACCTGCCGCAGTACATCTTCGAAGGGCCGGTCTTCGGCACGCCTGCGTCGAGCGATGCGAACGCCGTCGCGGTCTATCGCTTCTTCAACGGCAACGTGCCCGGCGGCGCGCACTTCTACACGACCTCGGTGGCCGAACGCGACCAGATCGTCGCCAATGCCGGCAACAACGCCTACCTCGCCAACATGCACCTGGAAGGCATCGGCCTCTACGCCTACGACCACATGGTGGCAGGGGCCTCGGCGGTGTACCGCTTCTTCAACGGCAACGTGCCCGGCGGCGGCGCGCACTTCTACACGTCGTCGCAGTCCGAGTATCAGCAGATCGTGGACAACCCGAACCACGATCCGTACCTCGCCAACCTGCAGTTCGAGCTGATCGCCTACTACGTGCTCGCCGTCTAGGGCCTCCGGTCAGCAGCCGCCCAGGGGGCCGGCCTCGATGCGCGACGTCACCGGCCGCTCGCCGCGCTCCTTCAGCGCATAGCCGCGAACGTCGCCGTCGACGGTGAAGCAGGGCTCCGACCACCGGGTCGCCAGGCACAGCATGCCGTCGCGAATCCGCCAGCGCGCCGGATGCGGGCCGTCGCAGTGGCGCAGCCCCATGCCGATCGCGACCGCGATGCCGTCGCTGCGAAGGTCCAGCCGCATGACGTTGAGCGGGCTCCAGGTAATGACGAGGATCGCGCCCGCCGCGTCGGCGATCAGGCGGCGCGCCTCCGGCTCGCCGGCGCCGGCCGGCGCCGCGCCGGCGACCGCGCCGAGACAAAGGAACGCTGCCGTGATTCGGATGCGCCATCTCGACATGCTATGATGCTTCGACGAACGCGGCGCCGCGTCAAGCCGCTCCACGCCACTGCCACGGAGCGAGACCATGGCACAGGGCAATCCCATCGAAAGCCACTACGCGCGCAGCGGCCTGGTCGCCGCGATCCGCGACGGCCTGGCGGCCCGCGGCAAGTCGGTTGCCGGCGTATCGATCGGCGACCTCGCGCCGGTCGACGAATTCCACATCGGCGGGCGCGAGGCGACCGCGGCGCTGCTCGACCAGCTCGCCATCGGCCGCGAGCAGCATTTCCTGGACGTCGGCTGCGGCATCGGCGGGGCGACCCGGTTCGCGGCGGCAACCTATGGCTGCCGCGTCACTGGCATCGACCTGACCGCCGACTTCGTCGCGGCTGCGGCGGAGCTGTCCGGCTGGGTGGGCCTCGCAGGACGCGTGGCGTATCGCCAGGCGAGCGCGCTCGACCTGCCGTTCGGCGCGGCTGCATTCGACGGCGCCTACATGATCCACGTCGGCATGAACATCGCCGACAAGGCCCGCCTGTTCGCGGAGGTCGCGCGCGTGCTGGCGCCCGGCGCCGCGTTCGGCGTCTACGACGTGATGGCGACCGGCGGCGGCGCGATCGATTTCCCGGTGCCATGGGCCGGCGACCCGGCGCACAGCGCGCTGGACACGCCAGCCGCCTACCGGTCGCTGCTGGGCGACGCCGGCTTCGCGGTGGTCGCGGAGCGCGACCGGGGCCAGTTCGCGCTCGACTTCTTCGAGGCGCTGCGCGCACGCGCCCCGGCAACCGGCGGCGTGCCGGCGCTGGGCCTGCACCTCGTCATGGGCGCCGACGCGCCGACCAAGATCGGCAACATGATCGCCAACATCCGCAGCGGCCGGATCGCTCCGGTGGAGATCGTCGCGCGCCGCGCAGCGAGAACGCGCACGTAAATTAATCCGGCGGACAGGTGCCGGTAATGTCGGTGCGCCATATCTCCGGTGGGTGGAACGCGCCGCGCCTCCGAGCGCGGCCGTCAGTCAGGGGATACTGCAATGCCGCACGGAATTTCGCGCCAGTCGTCCTTGGCCGTCGGGTCGGCGGTGACGCCGCTGTCGGTGAGCGAAATCCTGACACGGTTGGATCGGCGCCTCACGTGGTACGGCCGCGCGCAGGCAGAGCTGCATGCGGTCGAGATGGGGCAGCCCGGCAAGGTCGTGGCGACCCTCTCGGTGGCGGGCAACGGTACCTTCCGCGAGGTGCTCGACCCGACGACGGGCGCCGTGCTGGCACGCTCGCGAATCGGCCGCGTCGACTAGCGAAGCCGACACGGATTTGACACGGGCGCGATTCGCGCCGCGCCGGGCTATTTTGCCGTGACGAAGGGGCAGGCTCAGGCGGGGCGCGAATGTCTGCGAAGGTCGTATGCGGCGCGGTGGCGCTGCTGGTCGCGGCGATGACTGCTGCGCCGGCGCAGGCCGCGTTGTTCTCGGTCGGCAACGCGACCTCGAATGAGGTCTTCATCGACATCCCCGGCCAGAGCTTTTCGCCTGCCGTCGGCGGCAGCGACGGCGCCGGCCCGGCGCCGGCTTCCGGGCCGGTGGTCCTGCTCTCGTTCGAGATCGGGTTCGTCGGTCCGGTGGACGCGGGCACGCTCTACATCTTCGACCGGCCGTATGCACTGCTGCCGTCGGCGCTCCCCGGCGTAACGGTCGGCGGGGCGGAGGGCCTGCTGGGCAAGTCCGCCGACGTCGCCGACGGGGTGTGGACCTTCGCTCCGGGGCTGCTGCTGCCGGACGTGACGGCGACCTACTTCGCCTATCTGGACGACGCGCTCGGCAGCTATTTGGCGTTCGAGGATGCCGGCGGCCCCGGCTACGGCGGGACCGCCCTGACGTCGCTGTTCGCCGATGGCCCGGACAGCGCCTTCCGCGACGACAACACCGCCGACGAGGACCTGGTGTTCACCGCGCGTTTCGCGACGGTGCCGGAGCCGGCCGGGCTGACCGTGCTCGGCCTCGGCCTGGTCGGGCTGGGGCTGCTGCGCCGCCGGCCCGACGCGGGTCCGCCGCCCCGTTAAGGATCGCTTCGCCAGTTGCGCCGACCATGGTTCCCGGCGATGGCCGGGAGTCCGGTTTCATGGGCTTGCGATACGCGATCTTCGGCAGTTGCGTCACTCGCGACGCCTTCGACCTGGCGCAGCGGCGCGGCGGCAGCGATGCGGTGGTGACCTACCTGGCGCGCACCACCGTCAACGCGTGCCTCGCGGCGCCGGTCTCGCTGCCAGCGCCGGCGGGCCTGGCTGCGGCCCGGTTCGAGGAACGCTGCGTCGTCGCCGACCTCGCCAAGACCCATTTCGCCGACCTGGGCGCCAAACCCTTCGATTTCCTGATCGTCGACCTGATCGACGAGCGCCATCCGGTGCTCTCGGTGGACGGCTCGCTGGTATGCCGCTCGGTACCGCTGGTCCGCATGGCGGCGGCCTGCGGCCTCGACCTTTCCGGCTACGAGATGCTGATGCCGCACGATCCGCGCATCGTGCAGGCGACGATCGACAACATCCCGAAGTTCGTCGCCGAGCTGGCCGCGATCGCGCCGCCGTCGCGCATCGTGCTGCACGAGGCGCTGTGGGCGTCCCATTACCGCGCCGCGGACGGCGCGCTGCGGCCGTTTCCCGACCCGCCGCTGAGCGCGCGCTGCAACGACACGTTGTCCGGCTACTACGCGGCGATCCGCGCCGCGTGTCCGCAGGCGACGTCGATCCGCATCGACGGCGACGCGCTGGCGGCCGACGAACGCCATCGCTGGGGCCTGGAGCCTTTCCACTATGCGGAAGCCTACTACGACCTGTTTTTGCAGCGCCTCGACCGCAACGCCTGCGCAATCCGCCGCGCCGCGGGGAACGCCGGCGCGGAGCCGGCATTAACCTAGTTCGATAACGAATTGGCAACCACTCGGCCACCAGACTCCGCCCCCAGGGAGCGCGGGAGTTGCATCATGTGGTTTGAGGTCTACGAAGAAGGCGCCGGCGCCTGGCGGTGGCGGCTGTGGTCGGACGGCGGCAAGAGCGTCGCGATCTCCGCGCAGTCCTACGAAGCCAAGGCCGCGTGCCTCTATGACATCGCGCTGACGATGTCCTCGTCGCGCGCCACGATCCGCGAGCTCGACCGGCCGTTCCTGCGCCTGGTCGACGGCGCCGCGTCGGGCTGACGCCATCCATTAATCCTTTCAGGCCGGTCCCGCCCACGGGAACCAACTTCGCCGCTCGCAGTTGACGCCGCGGGACAGCCGATCCGGACTTCGCCGGCTCGGTGCGGGCGGGGTCGGTGCGATGCGGCAGGCGATGTTCGGGTTTCTGGTGGCGGCGATCTTCCTGGCCTACGCGTCGATGGCGATCATCATCGTGATGCACTGAGCGGCGCCCCGATTGACAGGCGGCGGCCGGGTTCCGATCATGGCGTCGCGGCAGGCGTTCCAAGCACGTCCACGGCGCCCCGCTTCGGCGACGGCCGTGGGTCTCCGGGGCTACCCCGGGGATATTTCGATCCCCACGCATCACGCTGCATGACGGGCGCCGGGCTGCACCCGGGTCCCGTCACGCTTGACCGGTCGGGTTGGGGCGCCTGCCGCCGCGAGATTTGAGCGTCCGGCATTTTCGGCGGTCCCATGGTCCCGGCAGATATCCTGGCGCGGCGCATCGCAGCCCTCCTCGCGGCCGGACATTGGGACCGGCCCGGAATCGTCGGCGCGCTGGATCGGTACCTCGGGGCGGCGCTGCGGCCCGATCGCAGGTCGAACGGCGACCTGCCGGCGGCTCTGGCCGACGACATCCTGGCGGCGCAGGAGACGCCTTATCCGCCGTCGCCTGCGCAGCTTGCCGCCATCATCCGCGCCAGCGCCCGTTTCGAGCCCATCCTGGCGGCGGTCCGCCGGCACGGCGGCGACATCGGCACGCCGCTCCTGCCGCCGCGCTTCGAGCCCGTCGGGCCGCTGGCGCACCTGCCGGTGCCGCCGCTGGCCACGGCCGCCGACGTCGCGGCGTGGCTGGGCCTGCCGCTGGCGCAGCTCGACTGGCTGGCCGATGCGCGGCGCGGGCACGTGCGCGCGGCCACGCGCGCGCTGCAGCACTACGATTATCGCTGGCTGCCCAAGGCGGCCGGGCCGCCGCGGCTGGTGGAGGCGCCGAAGCCGCGGCTCAAGGCGGTGCAGCGCCGCATCCTGGCCGACATCCTGGACCGGCTGCCGCCGCACGATGCGGCTTACGGCTTCGTCAGGGGGCGGTCGGCCCGCATGGCGGCCGCGCTCCATGCGGGAGAGCGCCTCGTCGTCGCCGCCGACCTCGCCGACTTCTTTCCGTCCGTGCCCGCATCGCGCGTTCACGCTGTGTTCCGCAGCCTGGGCTACCCGGCGCCGGTGGCGCGCCTGCTGTCCGGGCTGTGCGCCACCGCGACGCCGCTGGCGGTGCTGGACGGGCCGGCGCCGGGACCGCCGATCGGCTGGCAGTCGCGCCAGCGGCTGCGCACGCCGCATCTCGCGCAAGGCGCGCCGACCTCGCCGGCGCTGGCCAACCTGTGCGCGTACCGGCTGGACTGCCGGCTGGCCGGACTGGCGGCCGCGGCCGGCGCGCGCTACACGCGCTACGCCGACGACCTGACGTTCTCCGGCGACGACGGCTTCGCGCGCCGCCATCGGTCGCTGCTCGCCGCAGTCGCGCGCATCGCGGCGGACGAAGGCTTCGCGCTCAACCCGCGCAAGACGCGCGCGATGGGCCGCGGCCGCCGCCAGCGCGTTACCGGGCTCGTCGTCAACCGCCACGTCAACGTCGCGCGCGACGACTACGACCGGCTGAAGGCGATCCTCACCAATTGCGTGCGGCACGGCGCGGCGGCGCAGGACCGCGCCGGGCACCGTGACTTCCGCGCCCACCTGGACGGCCGCGTGTCGTGGGTGGAAGGCGTCAACCCGCGCCGCGGGCTCAAGCTGCGGCGGCTGCTGGAATCGATCGTCTGGTCGAGCGCTCAAACGTGACGCGGCGCCCGGCCGGCCGGGCGCCGCGCTAACGGTGCGCCAATGCGCCGTCGCTTATTCGGCCGCCTGCGCGGTGCGCGCCAGGTCGGCTTCCGCCTTGCGGATCATCACCTTGCGCGCCAGCGCCAGCGCGCCGTCGGCGCGGATGGCGAGCAGCTGGCGCTTCGGGTCCAGGTCGATGCGGGCCTGCTGGACTTCCATGATCTCCTTGTCCTCGATGAAGGTCGGGTAGATCTCGTCGTACATGTCCTGCGTCGCCTGCGGGTCGTCCTGGCGGTAGCCGTTGGCGGTCGACCAGAAGTAG
>JBFWQM010000157.1:0-13172 GCA_050249455.1 Rhodospirillaceae bacterium
GCACCTCGCCCCGCGCGACGGTGGCGCCCAGGCGGGTCTGCACCGTCGCGACGATGCCGGCGGCCTTCGCCGAAACCACCGCCGTGCGGTCGGGCATCAGGACAGCGGACGCCGGAAGCCCGACGGAGCCGACGAGGTCGCCGGCGGCGGCCGTCTCCAGGACGATTCCCGACGCCTCGATCTGCGCCGGCGTGAGGCGCAGGGCCTCCGCGGCCGCCTGTTCCTCGCCGTGCGCATGGCCGTGCTCGTGCTCGTGCTCGACAGAGGCCGCGGCGTGCTCGCGTTCCGCATGTCCGCCGCGCACGCCCAGCACGACGGCGCCGAGGGCGGCGGCGGTGGCGATGCCGGCGACGAAGCCGATCAGTGTCCTGTTCATGGCGGACCTCAGTAGACGCCGCCGGCCGCGCGCATCAGCGCGATCCGGGCAAGGTGGTATTCCTTCAGGGCGACGACGAGCGCGGCGTCGGCATCGAAGCGGGTCCGCTGCGCGTCAAGCAGCTCGAGGAAGCCGAACTTGCCGGCGGCATAGCCTTCCTGCGCGGCGGCCAGCACCTCCGCCGCGGCGGGCACGATGCGAGCGCGCAGCGTCTCGGCCGTTCGCCGCGCCGCATTGAGACGCTGGGACGCCACCGTCAATTCGCCGGCGACCGATCGGCGCAGCGCCTCCGCTTCCGCCTCGGCCCCGATCAGCTCCTGGCGTGCCCGGTCGATGTTGCCGCGGTTGGTGTCGAACAGCGGCAGCGGGATCGACAGGCCGAAAACCAGGCTTGTGTCGTCGGCGTCCCGGTCGTGCCGCACCCCGGCGCGGACGGTGAGGTCGGGGATGGCCAGCGCGGACTGGCGCGCCAGCTCCGCCTGCGCGCGCGCGCGCAGCGGGCCCAGGCGGGCGACCGCCGGGTTCGTCAGCAGCGCCGCGTCGGGGTCGATCGGGGCGACGGCCTCGATGCGGTCGAACCAGCCGGCATCGGCGACGGCGGCATCGCGAATCCCCAGCACGGCGGCCAGCGCCGCGAGGCGGGCGTCGCGTTCGCGCGCGGCACGGTGGCGGCCCGATTCGGCGGCGGCTTCGGCGATGCGGGCCTTGCTCGCCTGGACCGGCGGCTCGCGGCCGTTTCGCACCCGCTCATCGACTGCCGCGGCGACGGCCCGGGCGTTGTCCAGGCGCCCGGCCTCCACCACAAGGTCGCGGGTCGCGGCCAGTGCCGCGACGAAGGCGACCGCGATGTCGCGGCGCAGCTCCAGCGCCTCCAGGTCGCGCTCGGTGCCGGCAGCCGCAAGGCCGGCCTCGGCCGCCGCGATACGCGCGGCGCGCTTGCCGCCCAGCTCGAAAGCCTGCGACAGGCCGGCCGTCAGCTCGGCGCCGCGCACCCCCGACAGGGCGCCGCGGCCGGCGACGTTCTCCGCGTCCAGGAAAAGTTCGGGGTTCGGACGCGCCGCGGCCTGGCGGCGCTCGCCGGCGGCAGCGGCGCGTCGGGCCTCCGCGGCGCGCAGGCGCGGCGAATGCGCCTCGCCTACGCGCTGCGCGTCTTCGAGCGTGCGGATCGGCTCGGTGGTCTGGGCGATGGTGATGGCCGGCGCGAACGCGGCCAGCCAGGCGGCGACAACCAATGTGCGCATGGAATCCTCTCGGCACGGACGGACCGCGCGCAGGGCGCGGCGCATGCGTCGGACGGTCGAGGATCAGGCGCGGGGTGGTTTTCGGGGCGTCTCGGGAGACCGCGGCTCGGCGGCCGCCAGGCGTGCGGGCAGAAGCGCCTCGACTTCGGCGCCGACGACGGAGTCGGTCGTCGCAGGGGCCGGAATGCCTCGGCCGTGCTGGTCGCAATGGTATGCGCAGTCGATTTCGCCGGCCGGGACGCCGACTGGATCGTCGCCCGACGCCAGGGTAGTGGCAGGTGCCGGGTTGCCAGCGTGCGCAACGGCGTGCCAGCCGCCGAGGAAAGCGGTCGCGAGGCAGGCGATCAAAGCCACGACGGCGGCGAGCCGTACGCGTATCGGCCTTTCTCGGGCAGGGTGCCGGAAGCGCATCGCGTAGTGTCTAGCAGATCACCGGGCGGTCAGGGAATACTGCGCGCGTCAGAGTTCGTTGCCGCCCTGCCGCAGGGTCGCCATCGCGCCGACCTTGCCGGACAGCGGCGTGGACGCCATGCCTGCCAGCAGATCGCCCTGCGGCGTCAGGTCGACGGCCGTTTCGGCGTTGTGGGCGAACAGCCGCACCGTCGCCGTCATGTCGGCGGCGGGACGCGCCGGCCGGTGACCCTTGATGACGTAGAGCCGGACGTCGCGGCCCTTGACCACAAGATCGGCCTCGTACGCGCCGAACTTCTTGACCTGCCCGCCATGCTTGGGTTCGTCGGCCAGCGCGAGGTTGCCCCATAACATCGCTGCGGCGACGAACGCCGGCGCTAGCACTGCGATCCGAATCTCGTCGTACTCTCAGGTTCACGCCGCGGCCTCGGTGCCGCCGACCGTGAGGTTGTCGACCAGCAGGGTGGGCTGGCCGACGCCGACCGGAACGCTCTGGCCGTCCTTGCCGCAGGTGCCGACGCCGTTGTCGAGGTGCATGTCGTTGCCGACCATGCGCACGCGGGTCAGCACGTCGGGCCCGTTGCCGATCAGGGTCGCGCCCTTGACCGGGCGGCTGACCTTGCCGTCCTCGATCAGGTAGGCCTCGGAGGCGGTGAACACGAACTTGCCCGAGGTGATGTCGACCTGGCCGCCGCCGAAGTTGACGGCGTAGAGGCCCTTCTTCACCGACCGCACGATCTCCTCCGGCGACTGGCCGCCCGACAGCATGTAGGTGTTGGTCATGCGCGGCATCGGCGCGTGGCCGAAGCTCTGGCGGCGGCCGTTGCCGGTCGGCTTCACGCCCATCAGCCGGGCATTGAGCCGGTCCTGCAGGTAGCCGGTCAGGATGCCGTCCTCGATCAGCACCGTGCGGTGGCTCGGCGTGCCCTCGTCGTCGATGGTGATCGAGCCGCGGCGGTCGGGCAGGGTGCCGTCGTCCACCACCGTCACGCCCGGCGCGGCGATGCGCTGGCCCATCAGCCCGGCGAAGGCGGAGGTCTTCTTGCGGTTGAAGTCGCCCTCCAGGCCGTGGCCGATCGCCTCGTGCAGCAGCACGCCGGGCCAGCCCGGCCCGAGCACGACCGGCATCTCGCCCGCCGGCGCCGGGGCCGCCTCGAGGTTGACCAGCGCCTGGCGCAGCGCCTCCTTCACCTGGGCCTGCCAGTGCGCCGCGTCGAGGTAGGCGTGATAGGCGACGCGCCCGCCGGCGCCGTGGCTGCCCGATTCCATGCGGTCGCCGTCGCCGACGACGACCGAGACGTTGAGCCGGACCAGCGGGCGGATGTCGGCGGCGCGGTAGCCGTCGGCGCGCACGATCTGCACCGCCTGCCATTCGCCGGCGATCGAGGCCGAGACCTGGCGCACCCGCGGGTCGAGGCCGCGGGCGTAGGCGTCGATCTCCGCCAGCAGCTTGACCTTCTTCTCGAAGTCGACCTCGCCCAGCGGGTTGAGGTCGGCGTAAAGCGCACGGTTGGTGCCCTGCGGCGGCGCCGACATCGTGCCGGCGCGGCCGTGGCGGACGGCGCCGACGGTTTCCCCGGCGCGGCGAATCGCCTCCTCGCTCAGCACCGAGGCGTGGGCGTAGCCGGTCGCCTCGCCCGCCACGGCGCGCAGCCCGAAGCCCTGGGTGGTGTCGAACGAGGCGCTGCGCAGCCGTCCGTCGTCGAAGGCGATGCTCTCGGACTGGCGGTACTCGAGAAACAGCTCGCCGTCGTCGGTGCCGCGCAGCATCTCGCCGACGAGCTTCTCGATCCGGCCGCGATCCATGCCGGCGCGGGCGTAGAACAGGTCGTCGGTCTGGGCGAGGTCGGACATCGAACGCTCCTTGCGGCGCCGCGGCGCGGCGGGTCATACGACAGGAATATGAGGCGCGACGGCGCGGAAGTCATGCCCGGTTCCGCCGTTCGTGCGACATATGGTCGCGACGGTCGAGGGGCCGGGCGGGTGCCGGGCGTCGATGCTATTAACCGTCGCCATGTGGCGGGCGCCATTGTGTCGCACCGCGGTCGCGGCGGGTTGAGGCGGTCGGTAGCGGCCGGTATTTTCGACCGGCGGGTCGGCCGCAGCGCGACGCGGTGCCGTCCGAGGGAGAAGCGGAAACCAACATGTCGTTGATCAGACGAATGCTCCCGGCCTGTGCCGGGATCGCGACGGCGGCGGCCGTAACCCTGGCAGCGGCGTCCGCCTCGGCCACGGAGCCGCAGCCTTGGCAGATGAACCTGATCGAGCCGGCGACCGACATCATGCGCCGGAACGTCCATTTCCACGACCTCCTGCTGGTCATCATCACCGCGATCAGCGTGTTCGTGCTCGCGCTCCTGGTCTACGTGATGATGCGGTTCCGCGAGTCGCGGAACCCGACGCCGTCGAAGACCTCGCACAACACCCTGATCGAGGTGCTGTGGACGGTGATCCCGGTGGTGATCCTGGTCGTCATCGCCATCCCGTCGTTCAAGCTCCTCTACTACCAGGACGTCATCCCGCAGGCGGACATGACGATCAAGGTGACCGGCAAGCAGTGGTACTGGACCTACGACTACCCCGACCACGGCAACTTCACGTTCGACAGCCTGATGGTGCCGGAGGCCGACCTGAAGCCGGGCCAGCCGCGGCTGCTGACGGTCGATAACCGCATCGTGGTGCCGGTCAACGCCACCGTTAAGGTGCTGGTGACGGGCGCCGACGTGATCCATTCCTGGACCGTGCCGGCGTTCGGCGTGAAGGTCGATGCCAATCCCGGCCGGCTCAACGAGCGCTGGTTCAAGGTGGAACGCGAAGGCATCTACTACGGCCAGTGCTCCGAGCTGTGCGGCGTGAACCACGCTTTCATGCCGATCACGGTGGAAGCCGTTTCGAAGGAGAAGTTCGACGCCTGGGTCGCCGAGGCGAAGCAGAAGTTCGCCCGCGCCGAGCCCGATGGCGCGCCGCGCCAGGTGGCGCAGGCGCCCAGCTCAAACCAGTAAGCCGCAGGATCAGCACCCATGAGTGACGCCCACGCACACGCCCACGGCGACCACGGGCACCATCCGACCGGTTGGAAGCGGTTCGTCTATTCGACGAACCACAAGGACATCGGCACCATGTACCTGATCTTCGCCATCATGGCGGGGATCATCGGCGCGGCGCTCTCCGTCCTGTTCCGGATGGAGCTGCAGGCGCCCGGCGACCAGATCCTGGGCGGCGACCACCAGTTCTTCAACGTGCTGGTCACCGCGCACGGCCTGATCATGGTGTTCTTCATGGTCATGCCGGCGATGATCGGCGGCTTCGGCAACTGGATGGTGCCGCTGATGATCGGGGCGCCCGACATGGCGTTCCCGCGCATGAACAACATCAGCTTCTGGCTGCTGATCCCGGCGTTCCTGCTGCTGCTCGGCGCCGGCTTCCTGGCCGGCGGCGCCGGCACGGGCTGGACGGTCTATCCGCCGCTGTCGTCGGAAGGCCATCCCGGGCCCGCCGTCGACATGGCGATCTTCTCGCTGCATCTCGCGGGCGCCTCGTCGATCCTGGGCGCCATCAACTTCATCACCACCATCTTCAACATGCGCGCGCCGGGCATGACGCTGCACAAGATGCCGCTGTTCGTGTGGTCGGTGCTGGTGACCGCGTTCCTGCTGCTGCTGTCGCTGCCGGTGCTCGCCGGCGCCATCACGATGCTGCTGACCGACCGCAACTTCGGCACCTCGTTCTTCAAGGCGGCCGGCGGCGGCGACCCGGTCCTCTACCAGCATTTGTTCTGGTTCTTCGGCCACCCGGAGGTCTACATCCTGATCCTGCCGGGCTTCGGGATGATCAGCCAGATCGTGTCCACGTTCTCGCGCAAGCCGGTGTTCGGCTATCTCGGCATGGCCTACGCCATGGTCGCGATCGGCTTCGTCGGCTTCGTGGTGTGGGCGCACCACATGTACACCACCGGCATCAACGTCGACACCAAGGCCTACTTCACCGCGGCGACGATGGTGATCGCAGTGCCGACCGGCGTGAAGATCTTCAGCTGGATCGCCACCATGTGGGGCGGCTCGATCCAGTTCCGCACGCCGATGCTGTGGGCGATCGGGTTCATCTTCCTGTTCACGGTCGGCGGCGTGACCGGCGTGGTGCTGTCCAATGCCGGCATGGACACCTCGCTGCACGACACCTACTACGTGGTGGCGCATTTCCACTACGTGCTGTCGCTCGGCGCCGTGTTCGCGATCTTCGGCGGCTTCTACTACTGGCTGCCCAAGATGTGCGGGCGCATGTATCCGGAAAGCCTCGGCAAGCTGCACTTCTGGATCACATTCATCGGCGTCAACCTGACGTTCTTCCCCATGCACTTCGCAGGCCTGGCCGGCATGCCGCGCCGCATCGCCGACTACCCCGACGCCTATGCGGGCTGGAACCACGTCTCGTCCTACGGCTCCTATCTCTCCGCGCTCGGCGTGCTGGTGTTCATCCTCGTGCTGATCCGGACCTTCTCGTCCGGGCCGCGGGTGGCGGAGAACCCGTGGGGCGAGGGCGCGACGACGCTGGAATGGACGCTGCCGTCGCCGCCGGCGTTCCACAGCTTCGACGAGCTGCCGCACATCCGCTGAACGGAGAGGCTAGAGCAGCGTGTCCGAGCGCCCCGCAACCCTGACCGCATCGGCGACGCCGGTGGCCGCCGGGCCTGTCCCGGCGGTCGCCGACTACGTGGTGCTGCTGAAACCGCGGGTGATGTCGCTTGTGCTGTTCACGGCGCTGGTCGGCATGCTCGCGGCGCCGGGCGGCATCCACCCGGCGATCGGCGCGATCGCGATCCTGTGCATCGCGGTCGGGGCCGGTGCGTCGGGCGCGCTCAACATGTGGTACGAGCGCGACGTCGATGCGCTGATGACCCGCACCCGCAACCGGCCGCTGCCCGCCGGGCGCATGCCGGCGGGCGACGCGCTCGGCCTCGGCGTCATGCTGGCCGTCGGCTCCGTCGCGCTGATGGGGCTCGCCGCCAACTGGACGGCGGCGGCGCTGCTGGCGCTTACCATCGCGTTCTACGTCTTCATCTACACGATGTGGCTGAAGCGGCGGACGCCGCAGAACATCGTCATCGGCGGCGCGGCGGGCGCATTCCCGCCGATGGTGGGATGGGCCGCGGTGTCGGGCGACGTCAGTCTGGGCGGCATCGCGCTGTTCGCGCTGATCTTCATGTGGACGCCGCCGCATTTCTGGGCGCTGTCGCTCTACCGCTGCGGCGACTACGCCAAGGCCGGCATCCCGATGCTGCCGGTGGTCGCCGGCGCGGCCGAGACGCGGCGCCAGATCCTGATCTATTCCGTGCTTCTCGTGCCGGTGTCGTTCGGCCCGGTCGCGTTCGGCCCGGCCGGCTGGCTCTACGGCACCGTGGCCGCGGCGGCGGGCGCTGCGTTCGTGGCCGGCGCCGTGGCGCTGTGGCGCCACGCCAGCGAGCGCGCGGCGCGGCGGCTGTTCGGATTCTCGCTGCTCTACCTGTTCGCGCTGTTCGCGGCGCTGCTGGTGGAGAGCGTGGCGGCGCGGCTCGCCTAGCATGAGGGTCGCGATGTCCCAGAACGACGACCGCAAGCGCCAACGGGCGCGCAACCTGGCGCTGCTCGCGGTGCTGGCCGCCCTCGTCGTGCTGTTCTACGGCCTGACCGTGGTGAAGTTCGCCGGAGGCGGCTGGTGAACGCGCCGTCGCGTCGCCGCAACTTCGGCACCGTCGCCGCGCTGGTCGCGGTGATCGGCGCCATGGGCGTGCTGACCAGCTACTCCGTCACTCTCTACGAGCTGTTCTGCCGCGTCACCGGCTACGGCGGCTATGTCGGGGTCGCGCAGGCGACGCCGGACACGGTGTCCGACCGCGTCGTCACGATCCGCTTCAACGCCGACGTCGATCCCGCGCTCGGCTGGCGCTTCGTGCCGGAGCAGAAGACGATCAAGGTCCGCCTCGGCGAGCAGGCGCTCGCGTTCTACAAGGCGCGCAACCTGACTGCGACGACCAAGACCGGCACCGCGATCTTCAACGTCTCGCCGGAGAAGGCGGGCGGCTACTTCGACAAGATCGAGTGCTTCTGCTTCACCGAGCAGACGCTCGCTCCGGGCCAGGAAGCCGACCTGCCGGTGACATTCTTCGTCGACCCGAAGATGAACGATGTCCGCCGGCTCGACGACATCACCGAGATCACGCTTTCCTACACGTTCTATCCATCCAAGAGCACGCAGCAGAGCGCGGCGCCGCCGCGCGCTGCCGATGCCCGCCGCGCGTTGAACTGAGAGACGGAACAGCCATGGCTTCCCCTGCCGCCCCGACCGCCTCGCCCCACGGCCAGCACTTCGGCCCGCAGGGCAACAAGCACCCCTACCACCTCGTCGATCCCAGCCCGTGGCCGGCGTTCGGCGCGACGGCCGCGTTCGTCATGGCGGTCGGCGCCGTGCTCTACATGCACGACGGGCCGAAGTGGGTGCTGCCGCTGGGCTTCCTGCTGGTGCTGGTCACCATGTTCTTCTGGTGGCGCGAGGTGATCCGGGAGGCCACCTTCCAGGGCCACCACACCGGCGCCGTGCAGATCGGCATGCGCTACGGCATGGTGCTGTTCATCGCCTCCGAGGTGATGTTCTTCGTTGCCTGGTTCTGGGCCTACTTCAACGCCGGCCTGTTCCCGACCGAGGCGATCGAGCACACCTGGCCGCCACCGGGCACCGCGGTGTTCGACCCCTGGGATCTGCCGTTCCTGAATACGCTGATCCTCCTGATGTCGGGCGTCACGGTCACCTGGGCGCACCATGCGCTGCGCGAGGGCAACCGCGAGCACACGCTGCAGGGCCTCGGCCTCACCATCCTGCTCGGCGCCTGCTTCACCGGCGTCCAGGCCTACGAGTACTCGCACGCCGCGTTCGGCTTCCGCGACGGCATCTACTCCTCGACCTTCTTCATGGCGACCGGCTTCCACGGCTTCCACGTGCTGGTCGGCACCTTGTTCCTGATCGTCTGCTTCTGGCGCACCTACAAGGGCCACTTCACCCCGACCCACCACTTCGGCTTCGAGGCGGCGGCGTGGTACTGGCACTTCGTCGACGTTGTCTGGCTGTTCCTGTTCGTCAGCATCTACTGGTGGAGCAGCCTGGGCGGTACGGTGGCGGCACACTGAGCGGACCTCGCTACGCCACCATTTCGCCGTTCGCGGCCGGGCTGCGCTGCCGCTGCCCGCGCTGCGGGCGGGGCGCGCTGTTCGACGGTCTGCTGACCGTGCGTCCGGTGTGCGCGGTCTGCGAGCTCGACCTCTCCGCGCACGATTCCGGCGACGGCCCCGCGGTCTTCGTCATCTTCCTGCTGGGCGCGATCGTCGTGCCGCTCGCCCTGCTG
Organism: Rhodospirillaceae bacterium; assembly: GCA_050249455.1. Classification (GTDB taxonomy): domain Bacteria; phylum Pseudomonadota; class Alphaproteobacteria; order MPNO01; family VGEU01; genus JBFWQM01. Next base: position 9,401 of record JBFWQM010000157.1, read on the forward strand.
CTGGAGAGGTGGCTGGAGCCGCCGATCTGGGTGCATCTCGTGGTCTGGCTGCCGGTGGTGCTCGGCCTGGCGATCGCCATGCTGCGGCCGATCAAGGCGACCCTGGTCGCGCTGCACTACAAGAACTTCAAAGGCCATTATGGCGCCGACTGACGGCGGCGGGCGCTTCCGCTTGCGGCTGTGGCCGACCCTCATAGCCGCCCCGGCGCTCGCCGTGCTCATCGGCCTCGGCACCTGGCAGGTCGAGCGGCTGCACTGGAAGGAAGACCTCAACGCCACCCTCGCCGCCCGCCTGGCGGCCCCTGCGGTCGTGCCCGAGGCGCTGCCGGCCGACCCGGCCGCCGCCGAGTTCCGGAAGGTCCGGCTGGAAGGGCGGTTCCGCCACGACCGCGAGCTCTATCTCGGCCCCCGCACGCTGCGCGGCGAGGTCGGGGTTCATGTCGTGACGCCGTTCCAGCGCACGGCCGGCGGCACCGTCCTGGTCGATCGCGGGTTCGTGCCCGCCGCGCGCAAGGACCCGGCGACCCGGGCCGAAGGCCAGGTCGCCGGCGTCGTGACGATGGAAGGGGTGCTGCGCCTGCCCGGCCGGCGCGGCCCGTTCACCCCCGACGACGATCCGCGCGCCAACCAGTGGTTCGTGGTCGACCCGCCGGCGATGGCGGCGGCCGCCGGGATCGGCGGGGTGGCGCCGTGGTACGTCGACGCAGGTCCGGCACCCAATCCGGGTGGCCTGCCGGTCGGCGGCCAGACCGTGGTCATGCTGCCCAACAACCACCTGCAATACGCCGTGACGTGGTACGGCCTCGCCGCGGCGCTCGCGGTGATCTATGTCTTGTCGAGCCGCCGCCCTGCAACGCCCGCGAAGCCATGACCCCGTACCAGGAACTCGAAGCCATCTTCCGCCGCATGTCGGTGCTGCGCGGCGTCCAGAGCGTGCTGCACTGGGACATGGCGGTGAACATGCCCGACGGCGGCGCCGCCGCGCGGGCCGAGCAGCTCGCCGCGCTCAAGCGGCTGCAGCACGAGACGCTGACCGACCCGCGGCTGGCCGACCTCCTGGCCGCGGCCGGGGAGGGGGAGGGGCTGGACGACTGGCGGCGGTCCAACCTGCGCGCGATGCGCCGGCGCTGGCTGCATGCGCGCGCGGTCGACCCGGCGCTGGTGGAGGCGCACACCCACGCCTCGATCGCCTGCGAGATGGCGTGGCGCGCGGCGAAGCCGGCCGGCGACTTCGCCGCGGTGGCGCCGCATCTGGAGAAGATCGTCGCGCTGGTGCGCGAGATCGCCGCCGCCCGTGCCGAGGCGCTCGGCGTCACGCCCTACGAGGCGCTGCTCGACCAGTTCGAGCCGGGCGGCTCGACGGCGCGGATCGACGGGCTGTTCGACGACCTGTCGGCGTTCCTGCCCGGATTCCTGGAGCGGGTGCTCGACCACCAGGTGCGGCGGCCCGCGGCCCGGCCGCCGAGCGGGCCGTTCCCGATCGACCGCCAGCGCGCGCTCGGCGTCGCGATGATGGAGACCATCGGCTTCGACTTCGCCGGCGGCCGGCTCGACGTCAGCCACCACCCGTTCTGCTCCGGCATCCCGGAGGACATCCGCATCACCACCCGCTACCGGGAGGAGGACTTCACCTCCTCGCTGATGGGCGTTCTGCACGAGACCGGCCATGCCCTCTACGAGAAGGGCCTGCCGGCGGACTGGCGCAACCAGCCGGTCGGCCTCGGCGCCGGCATGGCGATCCACGAGAGCCAGTCGCTGCTGATGGAGATGCAGGCCTGCCGCAGCCCCGAGTTCCTCGCCTTCGCCGCGCCGGTGATGCGCGATGCGTTCGGCGGCGACGGGCCGGAATGGGCGCCCGACAACCTGTTCCGGCACTACACGACGGTGCAGCGCAGCTTCATCCGGGTCGACGCCGACGAGGTGACCTATCCCGCCCACGTCATCCTGCGCTACCGGCTGGAGCGCGCGATGCTGGCCGGCGACCTGCCGGTCGCCGACCTGCCTGTCGCCTGGAACGAGGGGATGCAGGCCCTGCTCGGCATCGTGCCGCCCGACCACGCCCGCGGCTGCCTGCAGGACGTCCACTGGTTCTCCGGCGCGATCGGCTACTTTCCGACCTACACCATGGGCGCGATGGCCGCCGCGCAGCTGTTCCAGGCGGCGAAGCGCGCGGTGCCGGAGATCCCGGCCGCCATCGGCCGCGGCGACTTCGCCCCGCTGCTCGGCTGGCTGTGCGCCAACGTCCACGGCAGGGGCGCGCTGCATCACACCGACGACCTGCTCGCGGAGGCGACCGGCGCCCCGCTCGGCACCGCGGCGTTCAAGGCGCACCTAGAGGCGCGATACCTCTCCTGACGCCTACTTCAGCGTCTCGATGACCGAGATGTAGAGCCCGTCGGCATTGCGCACCTTTCCGGCCGCCGTCAGGCGCACCTCCTTCATGCCGACCGAGTCCGACTCGTTGCCGCCGATCGTGCGCAGGTAGAGGCCGCGGTTGTCGGCGCCGACCTCCATCACGATGGCGGAGTGGGACTCGTAGCCGCGGCTCCTCGCCGCGTGCGCGAAGTCGAACCTGTTGCCGCTTCGGTTGTTCTGCAGGATGTCACCGATCTTGGGCGCGTACAGCGCGACGTCGCGGCCCAGGAAAGGCCCGCTCCCGGTCTTGGCGGCGGCGATGGCGGCGTGGACGAACTCGCTGTGGCGGGCCGAGAACCTGAACTCCGCCGCCGTGGCGCCCGCCTGCTGCACGCACCACGACACGAAGACGGCGGACCACGGCGTCGCGACGCCGGGAAAGGTCAGCCCGAGGTCGGCCCAGTAGTCGGAAATCTGGTGGGACAGCGGCGGCTGGTTCTCGCGGAGGAACCGGTACTTGTCGTATTGGCCCTGGGCGACGGTGGCGAGCCGGCGCTGAAATGGCGTCGTCATCCAAATATCTCCCCCCAAAAGCACGGCATCTCAACCTTTATGGTTGTAAAACTATACGATTCAGGCCGACGAATGCAATCTATGGTCGTATGCGGGCCCCGCCCCTTGTCCGAAACGGGCCGCCGCCTGTATCGTGCCGGCCTTCCCCAACCCCGGCTGAATGAGGATCGGCATTGCGATACGTGAGCACGCGCGGGACCGCCCCGGTGCTGGAGTTCGAGGACGTGCTCCTGGCCGGGCTGGCGCGCGACGGCGGCCTGTACGTGCCGGAGGCGTGGCCCCATTGGACCGCTGACGACTTCCGCGCGCTGGCGGGGCTGCCCTATCACGAGGCGGCCTACCGCGTGGTGGCGCCGTTCGTCGGCGATGCGGTCGCGCCGGCCGACCTCAAGGCGATCATGGCGGACACCTACGCCGGGTTCGGCCACCCCGCGGTGGCGCCGCTGGTCCAGCTCGCGCCGGGCGACTGGCTGCTGGAGCTCACCCACGGCCCGACGCTCGCGTTCAAGGACTATGCGCTGCAGCTCCTCGGCCGGCTGTTCGACCATGTGCTCGGCCGCCGCGGCCAGCGCATCACCATCGTCGGCGCCACCTCGGGCGACACCGGCTCGGCGGCGATCGAGGCGTGCCGCGACCGCGAGGCGATCGATGTCTTCATCCTGTTCCCGCACGGCCGGGTGTCGGAGGTGCAGCGCCGCCAGATGACCACGGTGCCGTCGGCCAACGTCCACTGCATCGCGGTGGAGGGCACGTTCGACGACTGCCAGCGCCTGGTGAAGGCGATGTTCAACGACGCGCCGTTCCGCGACGCGCTGAACCTGTCGGCGGTCAACTCGATCAACTG
>JBFWQM010000158.1:0-13117 GCA_050249455.1 Rhodospirillaceae bacterium
GCGAGCACGACGCCCAGCCGCTCGGCCTCGGCGAAGAAGTCCCACAGCGGCAGGTCGTCGATCGGCCCGCCGTCGACGTTGGGGCTCAGCACCGCGCAGCGCATCTTGTGCACGTTGACGCAGCGCTGCAGCTCCTCGATCGCGATGTCGGGGTGCTGCATGGTCAGGCAGAAGGTGGAGATCAGCCGGCCATTCGACCGCTTCTCCACTTCCGCCATGCCGTCGTTGTGGTTCTGCACCAGCGCGCGGGCGGCGCCGGGATCGGCGATCTCGTTGTAGATGCCGGAGTGGCTCGGGAACAGGAGCTGGCAGTCGATGCCCAGCCGGTCGAGGTCGGTCATCCGGCGCTCGAAGCTGCAGGTCTGGTCCACCGGGAAGGAGTGCGCGACCTTCGGGTGGTTCCGGCCGAGGAAGCGCATCGTCGCGCCGACGCCGTCCGCCTTGATGCGCGGGCGCATGTGGGCGAACTCGCCCTTCATGTCGTCGTAGGCGTCCTTGGGGGCGTAGTGGGCATCGGAATCGAACAGCATGCGGGAATCCTCCATGGCGTCTGTGCGGCAACGCGGGCGGACGGCCGCGTCCGATCGCTTGACGCTAGCACCGGCGGAAGCGCATGGTCAACTAACAATCAGGCGTGCATGTATGTGACGGTGCGCCGGCCCGTGCGATGGTGATTGTACGGGCGCGCCGATTCCGGATAACAACCCTCGCCATGACGACGACAGCCGCTTCCGCATCTTCCCTCCGCCGCCGCCGCACCCAGGACGAGCGCAGCGCCGAGACCCGCCGCAAGCTGATCCAGGCCGCGATCGACACGATCTGCGACATGGGCTTCGCCAACGCCACCACCACCGACATCGCCGAGCGGGCCGGCGTCTCGCGCGGGGCGCTGCAGCACCAGTTCGGCACCCGCCACGACCTGCTGACCGCGGTCGGCGACCAGCTCACGGTGGACATGCTCGCGCTGTCGGAGGACCTTTCCACGCGCGGCCAGTCGCTCGATGCGCGGGTGCGGCACGCGATCGACTACTACTGGGGCGTCTATTCCGGCAAGACGTTCCTCGCCGTGCTCAACATCCACCTCGGGTTGAAGAACGACCAGGGCGCCAGCACGCGGCTGCGCCGCCATTTCGCCAACGCCTATCGCGGCAGCGACGCGCCGTGGATGGATCTGTTCGGCGACACCGGGCTGCCGCGCGCGCGGCTGGCGGCATTGCGCCGGATCGTGCTCTCGACCCTGCGCGGCCTCGCGGTCGCGCGCTTCCTCGGCATCATCGCCGGCGCGGTCGACGCCGAGCTCGCAATGCTGCAGGCGATGATCGCCGCGGAGATGCGCCGCCGTCCGGCATCCGCCAGGTAGCGCACGCCGCGTTGCCGCGGTTACATTCATTCCTGAATGTTTTTTCGTTGACTCGCCTACAGGTGCGTGTGACGCTTTGACGCGGTAGCCACGGACGGCGTCGATGCCCTCCGAAGCCCGGAGAGAAGAATGAGGCGTAAGCTCGTCGCCCTGCTGCTGGCCGCGTCCGTCGCGGCGGCATTCTCGCTTCCCGCCTATGCGCAGAAGGTCGTGATGAAGATCTCGACATCGACGCCGGCGGGCGAGACCAACGTGTGGATGGACCGGTTCAAGCAGCGGGTGGAAGCCCGCGCGCCGGGCCGCATCGACGTGCAGCTCTACCCCTCCGGCCAGCTCGGATCGATCCCCAGCACGATCGAAGGCGTCGCACTCGGCACGATCGAAGGCAACGTGCTGCCGATCGCCTTCCTGAAGGGGCTGGAGACGCGGTTCGAGGTGGCCGACGCCCCGGGCGTGTTCTCCGACGCGCGCCACGCCCACCGCACGGTCACCCATCCGAAGCTGCGCCAGACCTTCCTCGACCTCGCGGAGGCGAAGGGCGTGAAGGGGATCAGCATCTTCGTCCCCGGCGGCTCGTCGATCGTCAGCCGCGACCGGCCGATCGCCAAGCTGGACGACTACCGCGGCCTGAAGATGCGCGTGCTGGCCAGCGACATGGAGATCGAATCGCTGCGCCTGCTCGGCGCCTCACCGACGCCGATGCCGATCTCCGAGGTCCTGCCGGCGCTGCAGCAGGGGGCGATCGACGCGGTGAAGGCGGGCATCACCGTGTTCGTGCCGTTCCGCTACTGGAGCGTCGCGAAATACCTCACGCTGTCGGGCGAGAACGTCGTGGTCGACATGGCATTCGTCGGCAAGCGGTGGTGGGACGGCCTGCCGGCCGACCTGCGCGCCGTGATGACCGAGGAAGGCCAGAAGCTGGAGAACGAGATCTCCGACTGGGCGGTCACCGCGCATGCCGGCATGCACCAGGCATGGACGCAGAACGGCGGCGTCATCGTCGATTTCCCGGAGGACGAGCGGGCGAAGCTGCGCGCCCGGATCGAGCCAGTCGGCGCGGCGGTGGTCGCGAAGAAGCCGCAGCTCAAGCCGCTGTACGACCAGATGCTGGCAGTCGCCGCCGAGACCCGCCGGTAGCCCGATCCCCGCTGCGAGGAGCCGCCATGGATTCCGCGCCGACGCCGCCCGACTCCGTACCGGTGCAGGAGATCGACGACCGCACCGACACGCGCATCGTGCTCGGCCGCGGCGCGCGCGAGGCGCGGCGCAAGGGCTACGCCGACTACTTCATCGTCGACGTGGATTCGCACCACACCGAGACCTCGTCGTGGGTGGAGATCATCGACCTGATCGAGGACCCGGTGGTGCGCGAGAACGCCTTCGCCTACCAGAAGATCTGGGGGCGGCCGGCCTATCTCTACGCCTCCTCCGGCGGCGTCAACCACCAGGACGTCGCCGGGCGCATCACCCACGGCGCCATCATGCGCGAGACGGTGGACGAGCACGGCGTGCAGCGCGACGTGGTGCTGGCCCGCCGCGCGCTCGAATCGATGGGCATCGACTGCACCATCCTGTTCCCCACCGCGCTGCTGGCGCTGGGCGAGCATCCGCAGGTCGACATGCAGGTGCTGCTGGGCCGCGCCTACACGCGCTGGATGACCGACCGCCTGCTGCCGCAGGACCCGCGGATCAAGGCGCTGGCGTTCCTGCCGTTCAACGACCCCCGGGCGGCGGTGCAGGTGGTGCGCGACTTCGCCGACAAGCCGGGCGTGGTCGGCTTCATGGTGACCAGCCAGACCAAGAAGCCGGTCCACCACCCCGACCTGATGCCGGTCTATGCCGAGCTGGAGGCGCGCGGCAAGCCGCTCGCCTTCCACGCCGGGCTGATGTGGCACGGCGAGTACATGTCGCAGTTCAACCGCTTCCTCGGCATGCATGCGCTGTCGTTCGTCCTGTGCAACATGGTGCACATGACCAACTGGGTGCTCAACGGCCTGCCGGAGCGCTTCCCCAACCTCAAGGTGGTGTGGATCGAGTCGGGGCTGGCGTGGCTGCCGTTCATGATGCAGCGGCTCGACAACGAGTACATGATGCGCACGTCCGAGGCGCCGCTGCTGAAGAAGAAGCCGAGCGAGTACATCGCCGACATGTATTTCTGCTCGCAGCCGATGGAGAAGGGCAACCTGGAGGCGCTGGAGCTGACCATGAAGATGATCCGCGCCGAGAGCCAGCTGATGTATTCGTCGGACTGGCCGCACTGGGACTTTGACATGCCCAGCGTGATCTACGACCTGCCGTTCCTGTCGGAGCCGGCCAAGCGAAACATCCTCGGCGAGAACGCGCGCAAGGTGTTCGGCCTGTGACGTCGGCGGCGCTGATCGACGGCCGCGACAAGATCGCGACCCGCGGCGTCGGCAAGAGCTTCCTGTTGCGCGGCAAGGAGATCGAGGCGGTCCGCGACTTCTCGCTGACCGTCGCGCAGGGCGAGTTCGTCTGCCTGCTCGGCCCGTCGGGCTGCGGCAAGTCCACCATGCTGCGCGTGCTGGCAGGGCTGGAGCCGCATACCGCCGGCGAGGTGGCGCTGCGCCATGCCGACACCGGCAAGCCGCTCAACTCGGTGGTGTTCCAGGAACAGTCGATCTTCCCGTGGATGACGACCTGGGACAACATCGCCTACGGCCTGCGCATGCGCAACGTGCCGGCGGCACAGGTCCGCGAGACGGTCGACTACTACATCGAGAAGGTCGGGCTGAAGGCCTTCGCCGGCGCTTTTCCCAACCAGCTCTCCGGCGGCATGAAGCAGCGCGTCTCGATCGCGCGCGCCTTCGCCAACGACCCCGAGATCCTGCTGATGGACGAGCCGTTCGCCGCGCTCGACGAGCAGAACCGCACCATCCTGCAGGAAGAGCTGCTGCGCATCTGGGAGGAGACACACAAGACCGTGCTGTTCGTCACCCATTCGATCGACGAGGCGGTGGTGATGGCCGACCGGGTCGTGGTGATGACCGCCCAGCCCGGCACCATCAAGGCCGAGGTCGCGGTGCCGCTGCCCCGCCCGCGCCGGGTCATCGAGCTGAAGACCGACCCCGCGTTCGGCGCCCTGGTCTACCGGGTGTGGGAGCTGGTGCGCGACGAGGTCGCCAAGGCGCGGGCGGCCGGGCGATGAGCGGGGCGGCCTCGCGCGACGCAGTCGAGGCCGGCTACGCGCCGGCGGCGGACCCGGCCGCGCCGCCGCCCGCCGGCAGCCGGATCGAGATCCTGGTGCCGGCGCCCAATGCCGCGCGCACCGCCCGCCGCCGCCGCCGGACGGAGCGGCTGATCGCGGTCCTCAGCCCGATCGTCTTCCTCGCCCTGTGGGAGGCGTGCGTCGCGCTGTCGCTGCTGGACCCGCGGTTCTTCCCGCCGCCCAGCGGCATCGCCGCCACGTTCGTCGACCTGATCCGCTCCGGCGCGCTCGCCGACAACACGCTGATCTCGCTCAGCCGCATCGCCGTCGGCTTCCTGATGGGCGGCATCCCAGGCATCATCGTCGGCACCGTCATGGGCCTGTCGCGCGTGGTGCGCGCGGCGCTGAACCCGATCGTCGGCGCGATCTACCCGATCCCCAAGACGGCGCTCCTGCCGCTGATCCTGCTGATCTTCGGCCTGGGCGAGATGAGCAAGTACGTCACCATCGCGATCGCGGTGTTCTTCTTCGTGCTGATCAACACGATGGCCGGCGTGATGAGCGTCGAGCAGATCTACTGGGACGTCGGCAAGAACTTCAAGGCGTCGCGCCTCAACGTGTTCCGCACCATCGCGGTGCCGGGCGCGATGCCGATGATCTTCGCCGGCCTGCGGCTCGCCTGGGGCGTCTCGCTGCTCGTGCTGGTGGCGGCGGAGTTCGTCGGCGCCAAGAGCGGCATCGGCTACATGATCTGGAGCTCGTGGCAGATCTTCGATATCCCGCAGATGTTCGCCGGCCTGATCGTGATCGGCTTCCTCGGCTGGGCATCCTTCATCGTCATCGACGAGCTGGAGCGCTACGTCCTGCCCTGGCGCACGGTGAACCAGAAGTAGGACGCGCCGTTGTTGACGGGCCGGCGGCTTCCCACCTCACCCGCTCGCTTCGCTCGCACCCTCTCCCCCCGATGGGCGGGGAGGGTGAGGTGGGCGGCCGCGCCGCCGTCACGTGTCCCAGGTCGACCTGTCGAACATCGCCTCGACGTCGACCGCTTTGTCGATCAGCTGCTGGTCGACCGAGTAGCGCATGAAGCGCTCCAGGTTGACCCGGTTGGCCTTGAGCCCGGACGGCCAGATGTCGGTCGCCATCGCGTCGGCCTGCGCCTCGAACTCGTTGCGCGCGAAGGCGAGCTGCGAATAGCCGGGGTCGTCGTAGAACTCGCGCGAGATCGCCTTCGCCTCGTCCCACATCGCCATCACCGCGCGCGGCAGCCACGGGTTGGCCTCGACCAAATGCTTCTGGATCGCGATCAGGTGCATGATCGGATAGTAGCCGTGCTTGGTGTAGTAGGCCATCGCCGCCGCGCGACGGTCGGGGAACAGGCGCTTGATGCGGCCCTTGGCCTCGAGCACCGAATGCGGCGGATGGGGATAGATCATGGCGTCCGCCACGCCGTCGATCAGCAGCTTGCCGGGGTCGGCGTCCGGCGCGATGCGCTCCATCGTGACGCCGCTGCGCTCGCCCAGCTTCAAGACCTCGTCGGTCTCGACCAGCCAGTGGATCTTCTCCCACGGCACGCCGTACTCGAACTTGAGGTCGCCGAGCGCCAGCACCGACATCGTGGTCTGGAACGAGCGGATCAGCACCTTGCGCCCGACCAGGTCCTGCGGCTTTTCGATGCCCGAACCCTCGCGGACGAAGAAGTGGTTCTGGCTGAACAGCCGGCGCGGGAACACCGGCACGCCGACGAACGGCTCGCCTCGCCGGGTCGCGATGATGTGCGACGAAAGCGAGGTTTCGGCGATGTCGAACGCGCGGTCGCGCAGGAAGCGCGCATGCCGGTTGTTGCCGTCGCGGTGGCTGGCCGCCATGCCGACCTCGAGCGGCTTCAGGGTCAAGCCGGCCGGCGGCTTGACCATGCCCATGAAGAACGGCACGTGGCGGTCGTAGCGCTCCAGCGCGATGGTGAGCGTCAGGTCTGCCATGGCGCGGTCCTCAGTGCACGGCCTCGGCGGCGGCCAGCCGCTCAAGCACGCGGCGGACCTGCAGGTTGCCGGCGTCGTTGTTGGTGTCGATCAACAGCTGGTCGTTCAGCCGCCGCTCCTGCTGGTGCTCCAGGATGGTCACGTCCTCGGTGAACGCCTGGCGGAACTGGCCGGCCAGCATCTCGATCATCGCCGCGTCGTGCGCCGTCGGGTCGAACGCCGACGACCAGAAATAATGCGTCGAGGACTCGGTCTCCGGCGTGATGGAATGCAGGCTGAAGCGCTCCAGCGCCGTGGCGCGGTTACCTTCCGGCGCGCCGGTGCCGGTCGGCGCAACGCCGGCATTGACGGTGACGAAGCTGGGCGGATGGAAGTCGATGACCTGCCAGCGGTCGATGTTGGCGTTGGTGCCGAGCGCGCGGGCATAGGTCGGCGCCGGCGCGATGTCGTACATCCAGCGGGTGGTGCGGACGTTGTCGCCGTTGCGCGCGGTCTTCACCTCGGCCTGGTCGGTCACCTCGCGGCTGCCGATGGTCGAGCCGTGGACGAAGGTCAAGTGGGTGAAGTCCATCAGGTTCTCGACCAGGAGCCGCCAGTCGAACTTATTGTGGAAGCGTAGCTGCGAGGCGTCCCAGCCCGGCCGGTCCAGCGGTTCGTAGCGGAACGCCTTCGCCGGGTCCGCCTCTGCCGGGTCGCCCGGCCAGATCCACACCAGCCCGTAGCGCTCGAAGGTCGGGTAGCAGCGCACCGCCGCGCCGGGCGGCACCTGCTTCTGGCCGGGGACGCGGATGCAGCGGCCGTCGGGCCCGAACGTCACGCCGTGATAGCCGCACTCCAGCGCGTCACCGTCCAGGCGCCCCAGCGACAGCGGCAAGCCGCGATGCGGGCAGCGGTCGGCGAAGGCGACTGGATCGCCCGATTCACCGCGGTAAAGCACGACCGGCTCGCCCATGATCGTGCGCGCCATCGGCTTGCGCCCCACCTCGTCGGCGCCCGCAGCGACGTACCAGTAGTTCCGCAACAGCATCGTCGGTCTCCCCATTCGATTTATTGCTAACGATGGTAGCGGAGTTTATTGGGGCGGGCGAGCCGCGATTCGCCCTGGACGCCCCGCCCGCCGCGGGTCCACCATGCCGCCCCCGGCCGCCCGGCCGGGCGAGGAGACCGCGATGTCAGCCGTACCCGCGCAAAAGGATCGTCTTGGCTTCGACCTCAGCACGGCGAGCGCCGCCGCGGCGGCGCAGTACCAGACGGGGGTCGATCTCTACATGTCCGGCCATGCCGGTGCCGAGCCGGCGCTGCAAGGGGCGATGGCCGCCGACCCCGGCTTCGCGCTGGCGCCGGCCGCATTGGTCGCCCTGCTGCGCGACACCGGCCGCAACGACGACGCCCGGCGCTACGCCGACCAGGCGCGCGCATTGGCCGAACGGCTCCCGCCGCGCGAGCGCCAGCATGTCGAGGCGCTGGCCCTGATGGCGCAAGACCAGGGCGACGATGCCTTCGCGCTGATGCGCCGGCACCTCGCGGAATTCCCGCGCGACGCGCTGATCCTGCTGCGCGCCGACCGCCACGTCTTCTACAGCGGCGGCGAGGACCGCCAGCGCAAGCAGCTCGACCTGCTCGCCGCGTTCGCAAACGACTACGACGACGACTGGTGGTTTCCCGGCCAGTACGGCTTCGCGCTCGGCGAATGCGGCCATTACGAGCAGGCGGTGGCGCTGGCCGAGCGGTCGCTCGCGCTCAACCCCAAGAACGTCTGGGCGGCGCACACGCTGGCCCACGTCTATGCCGACACCAAGGACGATGCGCGCGGCGCCGCTTTCCTCGGGCCGTGGCTCGGCGCGTGCGACCCGCGCGCGCCGATGCTCGGCCACGCGTCCTGGCACCTCGCGCTGTTCGAGCTCGGCCGCGGCCGCTATCGCGAGGCGATGCGGATCTACGACGACCGCGTGTGCCCGGCCGCGTGCAGGCACCGCAGCACCTTGAACAATTCGGCGTCGTTCCTGTGGCGCTGCATGACCTATGGCTACGCCGCGCCGCAGGCAAAGTGGGACGCGCTGCAGGACCTCGCGCTCGGCATCGCCGGCAGGTGCCGCGCCGAATGGGACGACATGAATGCCGCGCTGGCTCTCGCCGGCGCCGGCAACCAGGCCGGCCATGCAAAGCTGGTCGCCGCGCTTCATGCGCTCGATGCCAAGGGCCACGCGACGGCGGGCGCGGTGGGCCTGCCGCTGACGCTGGGGGCGTGGGCGTTCGCGCAGCGGGACTATGAGGGAGCGATCCGGCACATGGCGCCGGCGATCGAGCGCATCGCCGCGGTCGGCGGCAGCAACGCCCAGCACGAGGTGTTCTGGGACGCGCTGATCGAGGCCTACCTGCGCACCGGCCGCTTCGCCGAGGCCGAGGCGCTGCAGCGCCGCCGCTTCGACCCGCAGCCGACCGCGCGCGACCACCTGCGCCTCGCCCGCGCGCTCCGCGGTGCCGGCCGGCGCGACGAGGCGGCGCAAAGCCTCCGCCGCGCCGCCGCCGGCTGGACCGACGCCGACCCCGACTCGCCGGAAGCGGCCGCCGTGCACGACCTGCTGTCGGAGACGGCGCCGGCGCACTGATGCGGTTTGTCGCGGCTACTTCATTTCCTTGGCCACTTCGGCCGCGAAATGGCCGTCAATGACGTCGTCATAGGCGATGTCCTTGTCGAGCATGCCGGTGGAGCGCACGACGGCGAGGGCGGTCTTCCACATCTCCGGCGTGATCTGGCCGTCCGCGGTCCACAGCTTGAATGCCTGGGCATTGTCGATGATCGCGTTGATGTCCTCATCCTTCAAGGTCGGCACTTCCTTCTTGCCGATCGCGACCACGTCGGCCCGCTTGGCCGGGTCCATCGAGAACCGCGATCCCTTCATGACGGCGCGCACGAATCCCTTCACGGTCTTGGGGTCGCTTTCGATCGTCTTCAGCGGGACGTTGATGGCCGTGAAGATGTAGGGGCCGAGTTCGGTCGGCGCTGACCAGGTCGGTCCCTTCCAGATCTTCTGCACGATGCCCTGGGTCAGGAACGGCTCGTTGGTGATGCCGAAATCGGCCTGCTTCGACGCCACTGCGGCCAGCACGGCCGGATGCGAGGTTTCGACGATCGTCACGTCGGTCTTCGGGTTCAACCCGAATTGCTTCAGCATGTACAGCATGATCGAGTGCGGCGTCCCGCCGTACTGCATCACCGCGATCCGCTTGCCCTTCAGGAAGGTCTTGAGGTCGCCGGTAAGGTTGATGTCGGTGCGGGTCATCAGGTGGGTGTCGCCACGAACCATCACCGGCACGACAGCGCGGATGTCGGCGCCCTTCGCCTTCGCGAAGGCATTGTGCTCCGGCCCGCCGATGAAGGCCCACGCCTGGCCGCTCAACACGGCGTTGGTGTGCGCTGCGCCGCCGAGCAGGGTCGTTACCTTGACCTTGATGCCTTCGGCGTCGAAGAACCCCTTGTGGATGGCCGCATAGAACGGCATGTAGCCCATGACGTGAACCGGCTCGGCGACCAGCAACTCCTTCTGTGCCGAGGCGGGCGCCGCCGTTGCCGCCGCAGCGGTCGCAACGATGCCAACGAGAACACCACGCAGAATCGATAGCCGCGTCGTTGCCTTGTGTCGTGTGTCCATGTCGCTTCTCCCCGTGCGTCGTTGTGCCGGTTCCGCCGGCAGCGTCGGCGCCGCGCGCTCAGTGCGGCGCCGTGTCGTGCGTGAAGCCCTTGAGGAGCAGCCGCTCGATCCAGGCGACGCCGACATACATCAGGACCGCGAGGATCGAGAGGATGAACACGCCCACCCAGATGAGCGCGATGTCGTAGACTTGGCCGGCGTAGAGGATGGCGCGGCCGAGGCCGTGCTGCGAGGAGATGAACTCGCCGACGATGGCGCCGGCCAGCGCGAGCCCGATGTTGACCCGCAGCGAGGCGATGATCCACGGCATGACGGAGGGCACGACCAGCTTGGTGAACACTTGCCAGCGGCTGGCGCCGAGCGAGTAGAAGAGCTTCTCCGAATCCTGGTCGACCGCCCGCACCGCGGCGAAGGTGGTGAGGATCGTCACCACGATGGTCAGCGCAACGCCCATCGCCACCTTCGACGGCATGCCCAGCCCGAACACCAGCACCACCAGCGGCGCCAGCGCGAATTTCGGCATCGCGTGGAACACGATAATGAAGGGCTGCGACACCGTCGCATAGGTGCGCGACCACCAGAACGACAGCCCGATAATCGCGCCGCCGACGGTGCCGTAGACGAAGCCGAGAACGGTCGCGGCGAGCGTGTACCAGGTGTCGATATAGGCATCGCCCTGCTGGACGAAGACGATCGTCTTCTCCCAGATGAGGATCGGGCGCGACCAGAAGAAGGTGTCGATGAGGCCGATCTCGGCGCCGATCTCCCATGCGGCGAAGATCGCGACGACGATGCCCGCCTGCCATGCCGCGACGACGCCCCACGTCGCCTGGCGCGGCGTCTTGAGAATGCGTCCGCGGCTGCGCGCGAGCTGCCGCTCTGCGTGCCGCCCGGCATACGCTGCCCAGCCGCCTTTCGCCCGGTCTGCCTCGATTTTCTGGGCCATCGTCTGCGCCCTTCCCGGTTCAGGCGACCGCCGCGGTCGCGGCCTCGTCATGCACTTCCGCCATCAGGAGATCGATGCAGGTCGTCTTGAGCGCGACGAAGGCAGGATCGCCGAGCACATGGCGGTCGCGCGGCCGCGGCAGCGGCACCTCCAGGGTCGCCTTGATGCGGCCCGGCCGCGCCGTCATGACGTGGACGATGTCCGACAGGAAAACCGCTTCCTCGACGTCGTGGGTGACGAACACGACGGTCTTGCCGAAGTCGGCCCAGAGCTGCAGCAGCCACGACTGCATCAGCGAGCGCGTCTGCGCGTCAAGCGCCCCGAACGGCTCGTCCAGCAGGACGATCTCGGTATCGTAGAGGAGGGTACGCAGCAGCGCCGCGCGCTGGCGCATGCCGCCGGACAACGCGGCCGGATAGTGCCTCTCGAAGCCGCCCAGGCCATAACGGCGCAGGTACGGCCGCGCCCGCTCGCGCGCCGCCTCGCGGCCGATGCCCTTGAGTTCCATGCCGAGGATCACGTTGTCGAGCAGGGTGCGCCACGGCAGCAGCAGGTCCTTCTGCAGCATGTAGCCGACCAGGCCGATCATGCGCGTCACGTCCTCGCCGCCGATCCGCACCGCGCCGGTAGTCGGCGCCTGCAGCCCGGCGATGATGTTGAAAAGCGTCGACTTGCCGCAGCCGGACGGGCCGATGATGCTGACGAACTTGCCGTCCGGAATCGCGAGGTCCAGCGGCGCCAGCGCGGTGACGCTGCCGCTGGCGCCCGCGAAGACCTGCGACACGCCGTGAAGTTCAAGCTTTGCGCTTGCCTTGGGTCCCGGATCGCGCATCGGTCCCTGCCTCTCCCGCTGTAGCGATCGACTTCGGCCGGCTACCCGCCGCAGCGAGGCGTGTGCTGCGGCCGACTACGCTGGAGACTTCGATAGCAGACTATCGGTGCGCTCACGCCGGCGCAACGCCGATCGCGCGGCGTCGGCGCAGGTCGGGCGTGACTCCGCCGGCGTGCGGGCGCAAGATGACGGTCCTCACCGGTTCCCGCGGAGCACCGCCATGAGCCCTTCGCAGCCCTTCAACGTCGTCGAGACCACCATCGCTGACATCCACGCCGCCTATCGCGACGGTACGTTGACCGTGCGCGCGCTGGTGCAGGCCTATCTCGACCGCATCGCTGCCTATGACAAGCAGGGGCCGGCAATCAACGCGCTGGTTTCGCTGAACAAGGACGCGCTGGCGCAGGCGGACCGGCTGGATGCGGCGTACAAGGCGTCGGGCTTCGTCGGGCCGCTGCACGGCATCCCGCTGATCATGAAGGACCAGGCCGACGTCGCCGAGATGCCGACCACGCTGGGCTCGGTGCTGTTCCGCGACCACCGGCCGGGGCGCGACTGCTTCGTCGCCGCGCAGCTGAAGAAGGCCGGCGCGATCTTCCTCGCCAAGGCGACCTTGGGCGAGCTCGGCGCCGGCGACACGCACGGCTCGCTGTTCGGTTCCACCCGCTGCGTCTACGACCTGGAGCGCACCGCCGGCGGCTCGTCGGGCGGCTCGGGCGCGGCGGTGTCGGCGAATTTCGCGACCGTGGCGATCGGCCAGGAAGGCTTCGCCTCGATCCGCCGGCCGTCGATCTGGAACGGCGTCGCCGGCATGCGCCCGACGGCGGGGCTGGTCAGCCGCGGCGGCGTGTTCGCCGGCTGGCCGTCGATCCACGGCTCGCTCGGGCCTATGGCGCGCACGGTGGAAGACCTCGCGCGCGTGCTCGACGGCATGGTCGGCTACGACCCGAACGATCCGATCACCGCACACGGCGTCGGCCGCGCGCCGGCCAGCTTCGCCGCCGCGCTCGACCGCAACGCGCTCAAGGGCGCGCGCATCGGCATCATGCGCCAGCCGATGGGCTACGCCACCGAGCCCGGCTCGGCCGACTTCGCCAAGATCGACGCGGTGTTCGCCCGCGCGGTGGGCGAGCTGCGCGCCGCCGGGGCGGAGATCGTCGATCCCGTCGCCATCCCCG
>JBFWQM010000159.1:0-13117 GCA_050249455.1 Rhodospirillaceae bacterium
CTGATCTGGCTCAACCCGCTCTTGCGGTTCGAGGGCTTCGAGCCCAAATCGCAGGGCATCCGGGCGATCCTGCCCTTTGTTGACGAATTCCGCCCGGTCCACAACTTAGATAGCCTGACCGAGCTGATCGCGGCGCTGAGCCGCCCGGCCGGACGGCGCAAGGAAGGAATGGGCGAATGGCTGAGAGCAATGTGACGGCGGCCTCCAAGGACGACGACGTGCTGCCCCAGGCGGCGGCGTGGCGCGATTCCGGCAAGCAGGTCGCGGTGGCGACGGTGACCAGCACCTGGGGCTCCTCCCCGCGCCCCGTGGGCAGCCAGCTCGCGGTCGCCGAGGACGGCACCTTCGTCGGCTCGGTCTCCGGCGGCTGCATCGAGGGCGCGGTGGTCCACGAGGCGCTGGAGGCGATCAAGGACGGCAAGCCGCGGGTCATCAACTTCGGCGTCACCGACGAGATGGCCTGGGAAGTCGGCCTCGCCTGCGGCGGCAAGATCGCGCTGTTCGTCGAGCGGGTGGATTAGCTTTAAATTTGTCGTCCTCCGGCTTGACCGGAGGACGACAAGAGAAGCAGTCAATCGAGATTTGCAGGACGGACCGCCATGAAACGCCCCCTCCTCGACCAGCTCACGAAGGACCGCGCGGCGAAGCGGCCGGTGGCGTTGGCGACGCGGCTGTCGGACGGTGCGCAGGCGATCGTGTATCCCGACGGCGCGGCCGGCGACCTCGCAGAAGACAGGGACGTCGTCGCGGCGGCGCGCGCGGCGCTGGCGGCCGACCAGAGCGGCGTGCACGAGGTCGGCGGCGGCCAGGTCTTCGTCCACGTGTACAACCCGGCGCTGCGCCTGATTGTGGTCGGCGCGGTGCACATCGCGCAGCCGCTGGCGCGCATGGCGGCGATCGCGGGCTACGACGTCTCGGTGGTCGACCCGCGCGCCTCGTTCGCCACCACCGACCGCTTCCCGGGCGTGACCCTGGTGGACGAGTGGCCGGACGACGCGATGAAGCAGCTCGCGCCCGACCGCCGCACCGCCGTCGTCACCCTGACCCACGACCCGAAGCTCGACGATCCGGCGCTCGACGTGGCGCTCAGGACCGACGCGTTCTATATCGGCGCGCTGGGCAGCCGGCGCACCCACGCCAAGCGGGTCGACCGGCTGAAGGAGCTCGGCCACGGCGACAACGTGATCGCGCGCATCCACGGCCCCGTCGGGCTCAACATCGGCGGCGTCAGCCCTGCCGAGATCGCGGTCTCCATCCTTGGCCAGATCACCGAGGTGCTGCACAAGAGGGACGACACGTGAAGTTCGGGCCGACGCCGCTGGACGAGGCCGAGGGCGCGATCCTCGCCCACTCCGTCCGGCTGCCCAAGGCCGTGTTCAAGAAGGGCCGCGTGCTGTCGGCCGACGACGTCGCTGCGCTGCGCGCGGCGAAGCATGATAGCGTGATCGCCGCCCGGCTCGACCCGGACGACGTCGGCGAGGACGAGGCCGCCGCGCGCATCGCCGCCGCCTGCGTCGGCGCCGACACCACCACGAGCGCGGCGTTCACCGGCCGCTGCAACCTGTTCGCCGAGGCCGCCGGCGTGCTCGCGGTCGACCGCGAGCGGCTCGACCGCATCAACCTGGTCGACGAATCCGTCACGGTGGCGACCGTCGAGCCCTACAGCCTGGTCGGCCCCCGCGACATGCTGGCGACCGTCAAGGTAATCCCGTTCGCCGCGCCCCGCCGGGTCGTGGAGGCCTGCGAGCGCATCGCCGCCGAGGGCGGACCGCTGCTCCGCGTCGCCGCGCTGCGCCCGCTCAGGGCCGGCCTAATCCTGACATCGACGCCGGGCATGAAGGCCTCCATCATCGACCGCACGGTCGAAGTGACGCGCGACCGCGTGCAGGCGCTCGGCGGGTCGCTGCCCAACGACGCGGTGATCCGCTGCGGCCACGACGAGGCGGAGGTGCGCGACGGCATCGCGGCGCTGCTCGCCATGGGCAGCGAGATCGTGCTGATCTCCGGCGCCTCGGCGATCGTCGACCGCCGCGACGTGATCCCGGCCGCCATCGTCGCGGCGGGCGGCGCGATCGACCATTTCGGCATGCCGGTCGATCCCGGCAACCTGATGCTGATGGCGCACCATGGCGAGATCCCGGTGCTCGGCCTGCCGGGCTGCGCCCGCTCGCCCAAGCTCAACGGCTTCGACTGGGTGCTCGACCGGCTCTACGCCGGCCTGCCGGTGCGGCGCGAGGACGTGATGCGCATGGGCGCCGGCGGCCTCCTGAAGGAGATCGCGAGCCGGCCGCTGCCGCGTGCGCAAGCCGTGCAGGAGCCTGACGCGGGCATGGCGCCGGCGCGCGCGCCGAAGATCGGCGCCATCGTGCTCGCCGCCGGCCAGTCGCGCCGCATGGGACCGGTCAACAAGCTGACCGCCGACGTCGGGGGCCGGCCGATGCTGGCGCACGCGCTCGACGCCGTGCAGGCGTCCAAGGCCAAGCCCGTCGTCGTCGTCACCGGCCACGAGCCGGAGCGCGTCGCGCCGGTGCTGGAGGGACGGCCGGTCACCGTCGTGCACAACCCGGACTTTGCCGGCGGACTCTCCACCTCGCTCAAGCGCGGGCTGGCCAAGCTGCCCGACGACCTCGACGGCGTCATCGTCGCGCTGGGCGACATGCCCGACGTGACCGCGGCGCACATCGACCGCCTGATCGCCGCCTACGACCCGGTGGAGGGCCGCGCCATCTGCGTGCCGACCTTCAACGGCAAGCGCGGCAACCCGGTGCTGTGGGACAAGCGGTTCTTCAAGGCGATGACCGACGTCGCCGGCGATGTCGGCGCCCGCCATCTGATCGGCGAGAACGCCGACCTGGTGTGCGAGGTGGCGATGCCCGACGCCGGCGTCCTCACCGACCTCGACACGCCCGAGGCGCTGGCCGCGCACAAGGCGTCGAAGAGCGCCTAGGCGGCCGTCTCCGCCGCGGCGTGCGCCCGCACCGCCGCCACCAGTTCCGCGATCGGCGCGCCGTCGAATCCGCCGGCCGGCGCATCGAGCGCGGCGCAGAACGTCGGGGCGAAATCCATCACCGAGACGACGCGGTCGAGCCGGCCGGGGGCGATACCCGGACCGGTCGCAACGAAGAAGCCGCCCGCGTTGTGGTCGCCGGTGCGGCAGTAGACATCGGCCTTGTCGAGGCGGTCGAAGCTCGGCGACTGTACCGCCACGACCGGGTCGGCCGACGCCCACTCCACCAGCAGGTCGGGGAAGTGGCCGGTCACGTCGCTGTCGTAGAGGGCGCGGGTGCGCATGGTGCGCACGACGATGCGCCGGCCGGTCTCCGCGTTGACGAGCGCCAGCAGCTCGCGCTCCAGCCGGGCGAGCAACGCCTCGCAGTCGGCGCCGGGCTGCACGATGCCCGCCGGCTCGCGCCCGGCGAGGTTGACGCGGATGCCGCCGTGCGTCGCATTGTTGGCGATCACGAAGCATCGGCTGGCGGCGGGATCGAGCTTTGCCGGCAGGTCGCTGCGCGGCACGCTGCTGACCCAGTCGCGCGCGCCGTGGCGCAGCGGCTGCAGCCAGGACTGCGCGAACGCCGGCACCTGCTGCCACGCCCAGGTCAGCACCGGGTCCAGGCCGCGCTTCGTCGCCACCAGCCCGGCGCCGCCGGGCGGCGCCCGCCTTGCCGCGAGGCCGAGCTTCAGCAGGATGTCGCCGAGCATGAACTGCGCCGAATACTTCGCGTTCATGCCGTGGCACGCCATCACGATCACGGTGGTGCGCGCATCCACGCCCGCCAGGATGTCGCCGATGGCGCGGTCGATCGCGACATAGACATCGTTCATCGGATCGCCCGCGACGGCGGCATCGGCTTCGCTGAAGCGCGGATGGCTGCGGTCGTGCAGGTGCCAGCACTGGTGGCCGACGCAATGGCTCTCGGTGAACACCTGCGCGAAGAAGTCCCAATCCTCTTGCGCCAAATAGTGCCGGGTAATCGCGGCCTTGCCCTCGATGCCGGCGAGCAGGCGGTCGCGGAACGCCGCGATCTCCTGCGGCGTGCGGTCGGCGTCGCACAGGACGTCCTGGGGGTGGCGGCCGAAGCGCGCGACGATCTCGTCGGCCAGCGCGGCCGGCACGGCGCCGAAGCCGTGGTTGTAGTCGTGCGCGCCCCATTCCACAGTCTGGATGCCGTTGATGTCGGAGGTCAGCGGGCTGTGCGGCACGTCGAAGACCGCGACCCGCCGTCCCGCGCGGCTCAGGAAGTGCCAGAATGGCGGCGTGCGCACGTGGTCCGGAGTGTGTGCACGATAGAACTCGTAGGTGCCTTCACGCAGCTGCTCCCACGAATGCACGCCCTGCTTGGCCGGCCCGGTGCCGGTGTAGAACGCGGGCCAGGTGCACTGCGAATAAAGCCCCTCGACGCTGCGCGTGCGGCCGCTCAATCCGCGTTCGAACAGGCGGGCGAAGGTCGGCAGCTCGCCGCGCCGCGCGCCCTCTACGATCAGGTCGCGCGCGGCGGCGCAGATGCCGATGAAGACGATACGGGGACGCTGGGACATCGCTCTCGTCCTGGTCGAACGGTCGTCGCAATGCGTATCATGGCGGGACTTAATGACCGACGAAACCGGTTCCGGACCTCAGTCTTCCCGGCGCTGCAGCCGCTCGAACGACATCCGGTCCCAGTAGCCGCGCTGGAACGCGATGCGGCCGTCCCTGACCTGGAAGAAGCCGCAGCCGCGCAGGCCGTTGGGGTCGCGCCATTCGAGGATCGCCCAGTCGCCGTCCTCGAACAGGTTCTCGACGATGCAGGTCATCGCGGCGGCCGCGAACTCGCGTCGGAACATGTCGGCGATCGCGGCCCGCCCATGCACCGGCTCCAGCGCGACCTGGTGGTTCGTCGCGTCTTCGTGATAGAGGGCGGCCAGCGCCGCCGCATCGCCGCGGTTGAAGGCCGCCACCCAGGCCCGCACCACCTCTTTCGGCCGCATCGCCGCCTCCTGCCCTGAAGCGGCGGCGATCATAGCAGCCCGCAAAAAAAGCGGCCGCCGGGGAGGTTCGACCCGGCGGCCAGTCGGCCGTTCGGAAGACTTCCGGCGCCGCGCGGCGCCGTCGCCCCCACCCGCCCCCAACGACCGGATGTCCAGCAGGTCCCCCAGCATCTCGTCCTCGGTCCGGATCACCGCCAGGTTGGCGCTGTAAGCATGCTTCGCCTGGCGGAGCGTCAGCAGCTCCTGCGCCATGTCGACGTTGGGGCGCGCCACCAGGCCGTCGGCGTTCGCGGCCGGGTGGTCGGGCTGATAGGACGGAGCCGCCGCAGGCGCGCGCCCCCACGCGCGCACCGCGACGCCCCCGCCCGCCTGGCCGACGCTGGTCACGTCGACCGGCTGGTAGGCCGGCTGCTCCCCACCCGCGGCGGCGTCGCCGCCTGGCGCAGGACCGGCCGACGATGGCTTGTACGTGCCGGCGCTGTCGGCATTGGCGATGTTGGCGGCGGCCGCCCCGACCTTCCTCACCGCGGCCGTCAACCCCGATGCTGCGATGCTCGACGCCGAAGACATCAAACCGGCTTCCAAACCGTCAATTGAGACGTCCGATACTCCTACAACGCGTGCGGAGAGTCAAGTAATCGATCATTGAATATTATAGGTATTTAAACGTATATTTATCTTGTATTTGAAACGTCTGCCGCCATGCCGACGGCGGGCCGCTGGCTTGCGCGCCCTGCGGCACGGAGTCGGTTCAACCGCCCGCCCCGACGTGGTATCAGCGCGCACGTGGGACGCCCGGGCGGCCCCGCATTCGCTCAACGGGAACCATGAACGTCTATCTGCCGATCGCCGAGCAGTCGGCCGACCTCCTGATGCTATTGGGCATCGGCGGCGGGGTCGGGCTGCTGTCGGGCGTGTTCGGGGTGGGCGGCGGCTTCATCCTGACGCCGCTCCTGATGCTGATCGGGATCCCGCCGGTGGTCGCGGTGGCGACCGGCGCCAACCAGATCGTCGGCTCGTCGGTTTCCGGCGTGCTGGCGCATTGGCGGCGGCGCAATGTCGACGTGCTGATGGCGCTGCTGTTGAGCGCGGGCGGCCTGTTCGGCTCGATCCTGGGCGTGTGGCTGTTCGCGGCGCTGAAGCGGATCGGCCAGGCGGACCTCGTCATCGCCCTGCTCTACGTCGTGCTGCTGGGCTCGCTCGGCCTCCTGATGCTGATCGAAAGCGCGCGCACCATCATGCGGTCGCGCAAGGGCCTGTCGATCAGCGGGCGCCGCCACCGCCACACCTGGTTCCACCGCCTGCCGCTGCGCATGCGGTTCCCCGGCTCGCGGCTCTATGCCAGCGCGCTGCTGCCGGCCGGCCTCGGCTTCATCGCCGGCATCATGACGGCGATCATGGGGGTCGGCGGCGGCTTCATGCTGGTTCCGGCGATGATCTACCTGGTCGGCATGCCGACCGCGGTGGTGGTCGGCACCTCGCTCCTGCAGATCACCCTGGTCAGCGGCGTCACCACCGTGCTGCAGGCGATGAACACGCACGCGGTGGACGTGGTGCTGGCGCTGATCCTGCTGGTCGGCGGCATCATCGGCGCGCAACTCGGCGCGCGGATCAGCGCGGCGCTGCGGGGCGAGCAGCTGCGCTTCCTGCTCGCCCTGCTGGTGCTCGGCGTCGGCGTCGTGGTGGCGACCGGCCTGGTGCGGACGCCGCCCGACGCCTATTCGCTCGACTTCATGCTGGAGTAGACGCTACTCCGCCGCCTTGCCGAGATAGGACTTCGGCAGCTCGCGGTAGTCGGTCAGCAGGCTGCCGAAGCCTTCCACCACGTCGTCGATGCCGTTGTCGCGCAGCGCGTACCAGTAGGTCGCGGTGTTGATTGCGATCACCGGCTTCTTGAGCCACTTCTCGGCCTCCGCGGCGAGCCGCGCCATGGCGAGGTTGGTGCCGACCTGGATCAGCGCCTCCGCGCCCGAGCCGTTGAGCTCGACCAACGCCTCGCGCAGCTCGTCCTCCTGGACATGCGAGATCAGCATCGGGCTCTTGCACTTCAGGCCCTTGATCGCCATCACCTCGTAGCCGCAGTCGGTGAAGAACTTGCGCACGTTCTTGTCGCCGACCGGCCAGTACGGCGTCACCACCGCGATCTTCCTGATGTCGCCGTAGCAGGCGAGCGCGGCGCGGCACGCGTCCGAGCCCATCGCCGCGCGCACGCGCGCCCGCTCGATGACGCGCTTCTTCAGCCGCTCGCTTTCCGCCAGCCCGTCCCAGAACGTCTCGGCCGACATGCCCATGACGATGTAGTCGGGGCTGCAGGTCATCACCCGGTCGATGGCGTTATCGAACTCGGCGCGGATGTCGTTCATCAGCTTGTTGAAGTCGTCGTCGCTCTCGATCGGATTGTCGGGGATCTGGATGCGGACGTGGTGGTTGGTCACGCCGCGCGGGCGCATGTCGTCGAACTCGGGCTGAACCGAGGTGTTGGTTGACGGCGCGATGACGCCGAACTTTCGGCGCCAGCCGAGGGAATCGACCATGTCTTCCTCCTGCGTTCGGAAGCGGGTTACTTCGCGACCTTGGACTGGCGGGGCGCAAGCTTCTGAAGCTCGGCCAGCACCTCCTCCAGGCTCATGACGTCGGCGTATTTCTGGTCCATGTCGAACAGGTTCGCCTCGTGCGGGCCGAGCGCGCGGTCGCCCGAGCACTCGCGCGGCACGATCGGACGGAACCCGTGGCCCATCGCATCGACCACGGTCGCGCGCACGCAGCCCGAGGTCGTGCAGCCGGCGACGATCGCGGTATCGACGCCGCGCATCGCGAGCCAGTTGGACAGGTCGGTGGAGAAGAAGCCGGACGGGTAATGCTTGGCGATCACCCGCTCGCCGGGGCGCGGCGCCAGCTCCTCGACGATCTGCACCGCCTCGCTGCCGGGCTTCAGGTTCTTGAGGCTCGGGACCTTCAGGTTGAACACGCCGTCGTCGCTGCCGTCCTCGGCATAGACGTGGGTGGTGAAGGCGATCGGCAGGTCGAGGTGGCGGGCGACCGCCAGCAGCTCGCGGGTCTTCTCGATCGCCGACTGGATGTTGCCGCCGCCGAACTGGTCGGCCTTGGCGAAGCCGTTGATGAAGTCGATGATCAGGAGCGCCGGATTCTTGCCGAAGCCCATCCGCGTGCCGAACCCCTGACGCTCGTACACTTCACTCTCGTCGGCCATTGCCGTCTCCCGCTGTCGGACCTTGCAGGTTCATTTATACGCCGCAAAATGCCGCCGGCAAATCCAAGAGGCTTCGCACGATGGCCGCCGAGAACAATGCGACGATCGATCCGCAGGTCCCCGCCGCGCTTGCCGTGCGGGCGGAGGAGATCGGCGCGCAAAAGGCCGGACTCGATACCATCAGCCTGCTCGCGCTGTCGGTGCTCGCCGGCGCCTTCATCGCCTTCGGCGCGATGCTGTCGACGGTTGCCGCCACCGGCGCCGCGGGCGTCCTGCCCTACGGCGTTGCGCGGCTGATCGCGGGCGCGGTGTTCTCGCTGGGGCTGATCCTGGTCGTCGCCGGCGGGGCGGAGCTGTTCACCGGCAACAACCTGATGGTCATGGCCTGGGCGAGCCGGCGCATCACCACCGGTCGGCTCCTGCGCGCGTGGGCGATCGTCTACGCCGGCAATCTGGTGGGCGGGCTGGGCACAGCGGCGCTGGTGTTCCTGTCGGGCCAGCACGGGTTCGCCGGCGGCGCAGTCGGCGCGACGGCGCTCGGCATCGCCACGGCGAAGGTCGCGCTGCCGCCGTTCCAGGCGCTGATGCTGGGCATCCTGTGCAACGTGCTGGTGTGCCTGGCGGTCTGGCTATGCCTCGGGGCGCGGACCATCGCCGACCGGGTGCTCGCGATCGTGCCGCCGGTGACCGCGTTCGTCGCCGCCGGCTTCGAGCATTCGATCGCGAACATGTACTTCGTCCCGCTCGGGATGATGATCCGCAGCGGCGCCAGCGACGGCTTCTGGACGGCCATCGGCCGCAGTCCCGACGAGTTCGCGACGCTGACCCTTGCCGGCTTCCTCGCCAACCTCGCGCCGGTGACGATCGGCAACGTGATCGGCGGCGCCGGGCTGGTCGGCGCCGTCTACTGGTTCATCTACCTGCGCGGCCGGCGGCGGCAGTAGCGGGCCGGCGCCCTACATCTTGTTGTCGGCGTAGAATTTCGCGGCGCCGGGGTGATACGGCACCGGGTGCTTGCCGTGCATGTCGGCCGGGTTGAAGTCCGCCAGCGAGGGATGGACCTTCGCCATGTCCGGCTGGCTCGTGTTGACGATCTTCATCAGCTCGTAGACCACGTCGTCGGGGACGTGCTTGCCGGTCAGCACGCAGAAATCGACCGCCAGCAGCCACGACGGGTCGTCCACCACGCCGAGCGCATCCTTGCCCGGCGACACCTTGACCGGCCGCGCGTTGGGATAGGTCTTGGTCATGCGCTCGGCCGCGGCCGGGTCGCCGCCGACCTGGAGATAGCGCCAGCCGCCGCGGATCGACGCCATCGCCTTCTGACCGGCGGCGGCGTTGAGCGGGATGTAGGCGGCGTCGATGCGCCCGCCGATGAAGGCGTCGATCGCCTCGACGAAGTTGGGCACCGGGGTCCCGCGGACGTCCTTGTGCGACGCGCCGCCCGCCGCCAGCGTGGCCTCGGCGAGATAGTAGAAGATGCGGCCGGCGGTGTATTCGGTGGCCAGCCGCTTTCCCTTGAGGTCGGCGATGGTCCTGATGTCGGAATCGGTGCGCACGCCGAAGCCGCTCAGCGACGGGAACAGGATCGCCGCCATCCGCAGGTTGCGGTAGGGGGTGCCGTTGAACAGCTCCACGCCGTCATAGGCGAAGGCGATCTCGCCGGCGTTGACGATGCCGAACTCGAGCTCGCCCTTGTCGATCATCGGCACGTAGGTGGAGGAGCCGGCATAGGGCGCGACGCGGTACTGCTTGCCGGTCTTCTGCGTCGCCACCTTCGAGATCGCGGTGGCGATGGTATAGAAGTTCGATCCTTGCGGGTTGGATCCGATCGAAAAGACCTGGGCCGACACTGGCCCGCCGAAAGCGACGGCCGCCGCGGCGGCCGCGACTGCAATGCCTTTGAATATGCTCATGCTAGCCTCCTGGGCGTGGAGCGGCCGGCTACATTCCTTTTTCGCTGTAGAACTTCTGTGCGCCGGGGTGGAACGGCACCACGGTCTTCATCGCCATGTTGGCGGGCGAGAACTCCTCCATGGCCGGATGGACCTTGGCGAGCTCTTCCTTGTTGGCGTGCAGCGTCTTCGCCACCTCGTAGGCGACCTCGTCCGGCAGCTTGTCGTGGGTGAACAGGAAGAAGTCGACCGTGAACAGCCAGGTCGGCTCGTCGACCACGCCGATGTTCTCCTTCGCCGGCCGCACCGGCGAGATACGGCCCGAAGGGAACGAGTCGGCGATCTTCTTCTGCGCGTCCGGCGTGTTCTCCAGGGTCAGCATGCGGATGCCGCCGCGGATCGACGCCATCGCCTTCTGCGACACCCCGGCGTTGAGGCCGACATAGGCCGCATCGGCACGGCCGGAGATCAGCGCCTCGACCGCCTCGTTGAAGTTGGGCACGGGTACCTGGGTCGGCGCCTGCTTGGCGCTGTAGCCGACCGTCGCGAGGTTGGACTCGCTGATGTAGTAGAAGATGCGCCCGGCGGTGTATTCGGTCGGCAGGCGCTTGCCCTTCAGGTCGGCGACCTTCTTCATCCCCGACTCGGTGCGCACGATGAAGCCGCTCAGGGTCGGCACCAGCGACGCCACCATGCGCAGATTGGAGAACTTCGGGCCGCTCTCGAACGTGCCGGTCGAGGTGTAGGCGAACGAGAGCTCGCCGCTATTGGCGACGCCGAACTCCAGCTCCGCCTTGTTCACCAGCGGGACGTAGGTCGAGGAGCCGCCGTAGGGCGCGACCCGGTACTGCTTGCCGGCCTTCTGCGCCATCACCTTCGAGATCGCGGTGCCGGTCGAATACATCAGCGACCCCTGCGGGTTGGTGCCGATGCTGAACACCTGCGCCGCGGCCGGCGCGGCGGCGGCAAGGGAAAAGACGGCGGCGGCTGCGAGACGCAGGACGGGCATTGCGGCGCTCCCCGAAGGCATTGGCGGACGCGCATTCAGGCTGCGCGCTGTGGCTTTTACCTATTCGGTTGCGGCCCGGATGGCAATAGCCGTCGGCTTGCCGCCGGGGCCAACCTGGATCATGGCGGATCAATCGTGCCGGCCGCACGTTTCCGGGGCGGTCCCACGCCGACGGAGGAAGGCCATGCCGACCATTTCCCTGGAGAGCGTCTGCTTCATCGTGGTGAAGGCCCGTGAATTCGGAGCGAAGGTGGCCCCGCCGGACGACGACCCCGCGTCGAACGCCAGCGACGACGGTGCCGCCGCGATCCTGGCGGACTACGACGACGATCCGACCTATCAGGAGCTGCGCTCGGCGATCGAGGCGCTCGACGAGGGGGGCCGGGCCGAGCTGGTCGCCCTGCTGTGGGTCGGGCGCGGGGACTTCGATGCCTCGGAATGGGACGAAGCGCTCGAGGAGGCCCGGGCGCATCGGACCGCCCCCACGGCGGACTACCTGATCGGCACGCCGTTGCTCGCCGATTGCATCGAGGAAGGGCTGGCCGCGTTCGGGCTGAGCTGCCTGGACGAGGAACGCGGCCACCTCTGAAGCGGTAGCCGCGCCGCCGAGGCCCCGACCCGCCGACGGCGGCTACACGGCCTGGGTGCGGACGCCGCCAACCTTGCGCGTCGCCATCATCTCGAACAAGAGCACCAGGAGGCCCACGGCGAGGCCCAGCCCGCTGAGGACGCCCGGCGCGATCACGGTCAGCTCGGAGGCGGGCATCCAGGCCGCCAGCCCGGCGACGAGCAGCAGCACGCGCTTGACGGGGTCGAGGTTGCGGCGGAAGAACCCGATCATCGCGGCCGTGACGAAATAGACTCCGACCAGCGCCGTCACGCTGTCATAGGCGACCCACGCCGGATCGCCGATTGCCAGAAGGGTCGGCGACAGCACGAACACGAACGGCACCACGAACTTCACCCAGCCGATGCGCACCGCCGCCCAGCCGGTCTCCATCGGGCCGGCGCCGCTGATGTTCGCCGCAGCGTAGGCGGCGATCGCCACCGGCGGCGTGATCATCGACAGCATGCCGCAGTACAGGATGAACATGTGCGCCGCCATCTTGTTGACCCCGGCCTCGACCAGGCTGGGCGCGACCAGCGCGGCGAGCAGCACGTAGACCGCGGTCGTCGGCATGCCCATGCCGAGCACCATGCTGACCAGGAACGCGATCAGCAGCAGGATGTAGAGGCTCTCCCCCGCCATCGTCACCAGCCACAGGGTCAGCGCGAAGCCGAGCCCGGTGATGTTGAGGACGCCGATCACGATGCCCGCCGCGGCGAGCGTCATGAACAGGTCGGTCGAGGTCCGGCCGGTCGCCGCGAAGCTCTGCAGGAAGCCGCCGACCGTCAGTTTCTTGCCCTTGTAGGGCCGGAAGAAGCCGACGGCGAAGATCGCCACCGTGGCGCCGATCGCGGCGACCTCCGGGCTCTCCTCCCAATAGAACATCGTGAACAGCAGCACCGCGAACGGCAGGCACAGGTGCCAGCCTTCGCGCATCACCTCGGCGACCGCCGGGATGCGCTCCGCCAGCTTCTGGTGGCCCTCCTTCGCGGCGATCAGGTCGACCTGGACGTAGAGGCCGAAATAATAGAGCGCCGCCGGGATCGCCGCCGCCAGCGCCACCTCCGCATAGGGGATCTCGAGGAACTCGGCCATCAGGAACGCCGCGGCGCCCATCACCGGCGGCATCAGCTGGCCGCCGGTGGAGCCGACCGCCTCGATGGCGCCGGCGTCGCGCGCCGAGTAGCCGGTGCGCTTCATCATCGGGATGGTGAACACGCCGACAGAGGCGACGTTCGACACCGCGCTGCCCGAGATCATCCCGAACAGGCCGGAGCCGACGACGCAGATCTTGGCCGGGCCGCCGCGCTTCTTGCCCAGGAACGCCATGGCGATGTCCTTGAAGAACTCGCCGCCGCCGGCGCGCATCAGCACGTCGCCCATCCACAGGAACATCAGCACGATCGTCGCGCCGATCACCATCGAGC
>JBFWQM010000160.1:0-13057 GCA_050249455.1 Rhodospirillaceae bacterium
TGGCGTTGTAGCTTTCGTCGATCACCGTGATGGTCCCGCGGCCGACCGCAACGCGATGATGCCGGCCGCGGCCGTCGAGCGCCGGCAGATCGGCGAACGCCGCCGCGGCCGCGGCCACGTCGCCGCCCAGGGCGTGGACGGCGGCGAGCACGGCGAGGCTGTTCGACACCCAGTGCGTCCCCGGCACGGGGAGCTGGTAATCGACATTCAAGCCCGCGATGTCGGCCGAAATGCGGCTGCCGGCGCCGTCCGCGTGCACGTTCAGTGCACGCGCCGCGGCGTCGGCGTGGCGGCCGAACGCGATGACGCGGGCCACGCCGCGGGCCCTGGCCGACGCCGCGAGCCGGGCGAACGTCGCGATGTCGCGGTTGAGGACCGCGGTGCCGCCCGGCTCCAACCCGGCCATGATGTCGGCCTTCTCGTCGGCGATCGCCTCGACGGTGGCGAAGAACTCGATGTGGGCCTCGGCGACCGTGGTGACGACGGCGACGTGCGGGCGGACCAGCCGCGACAGCGGCGCGATCTCGCCGGGATGGTTGGTGCCGATCTCGAAAACGCCGAACGCCGCCGCGCGCGGCATCTTCGACAGCGACAGCGGCACGCCCCAGTGGTTGTTGTGGCTGGCGGCGCTCGCGGCGGTGAGGCCCTGGCGCGACAACACCCAGCGCAGCGCCTCCTTGGTGCTGGTCTTGCCGGCGCTGCCGGTGACCGCGACGATGCGCGCGCCGGTGCGCGCCCGCGCCGCCGCGCCGAGCCGGCCCAGCCCGGCCAGCGTGTCGTCCACGACCAGGAGCGGCGCGTCCGCCGCGACCCCGGCCGGCAGGCGCGCGACCATCGCCGCGGCCGCCCCCTTGGCCAGCGCATCGGCGACGAAGTCGTGGCCGTCGAAGCTGGGCCCGGCGAGCGCGACGAAGAGGTCGCCCGCCGCGACGGAGCGGCTGTCGATCGAGATGCCGGTCGCGGCCCACGTGCCCGCGGCGCGCGCGCCGGTCGCGGCCGCCGCCTCCGCCGCGGTCCACAGCGGCGCGGTCATGTCCGCCCTCCGGCCAGCGCGCGCACCGCGGCGTCGGCCTCCACCGCGTCGTTGAACGGCCGCACCTCGGCGCCGACGATCTGGCCGGTCTCGTGCCCCTTGCCCGCGATCACCAGCACGTCGCCGGGCGCCAGCGCCGCCACCGCGGCGCAGATCGCCGCCGCGCGGTCGCCGATCTCCTGCGCACCGGGGCAGCCGTCCAGCACCTGGCGGCGGATCGCGGCGGCGTCCTCGCTGCGCGGGTTGTCGTCGGTGACGACGATGCGGTCGGCCAGCGCCGCGGCGATGGCCCCCATCATCGGCCGCTTGCCGGGGTCGCGGTCGCCGCCGCAACCGAACACCACCGACAGCGCGCCGGCCGCATGCGGCCGCAGCGCCTGCAGCACCGTCTCCAGCGCATCCGGCGTGTGGGCGTAGTCGACATAGACCGGCGCCCCGTTGGGGTGCCGGGCGGCGAGCTGCAGCCGGCCGGGCACCGGCGTCAGCATCGCCAGGCGGTCGAGCGCCTTCTCCGCGTCGTCGCCGCAGGCGGCGACCAGGCCGACCGAGCACAGCACGTTCATCGCCTGGAACGCGCCGGCGAGCGGGATGTCGATCTCGCGGCGGCGGCCGAACGCGCTCACCGTCAGCACCTGGCCGGTCGCCGTCGGCACCGCGCCCTCCAGGCGGAGGTCGGCGCCATTGCGGCCGTAGGCGATGACCGGGCAGCCGCGGGCGCGGCAGGCGGCGGCGAACGCCGCGAAGTCCGGGCTGTCGGCGTTGAGCACCGCCGGCGCGCCGGGCGGCAGCAGCGCCTCGAACAGCCGCAGCTTCGCCGCGCGGTAGGCGTCCATCGTGCCGTGGTAGTCGAGGTGGTCGCGCGTCAGGTTGGTGAACGCCGCGGCGGCGAACGCGACGCCGTCGAGCCGGCACTGGGCGAGGCCGTGGCTGGACGCCTCGAGCACCAGGTGCCCGACCCCGGCCGCCGCCAGCGCCGCAAAGTCGCGGTGCAGCGCGATCGGGTCCGGCGTGGTCAGCGACGGCCCTTCCGCGAAGCCGTCGGCCTTGAGGCCCAGGGTGCCGATGGAGGCCGCCTTGTGGCCGAGGCCGAGCCACAGCGCGCGGGTGAACCACGCGACCGAGGTCTTGCCGTTGGTGCCGGTGACGGCCGCGATGTGCCGCGGCTGGCGGTCGTAGAAGCGCGCCGCGATGAGCGCCAGGCGGCGGCGCGGCGCCGCGTCGTAGATCACCGGCACCGTCGTCGCGATCGGCGGCTCGCCCGTTTCCTCGGGCGCCAGCACGGCGACGGCGCCGCGCGCGACGGCGTCGGCGACGAAGCGGCGGCCGTCGGCCTTGGCGCCGGGCAACGCGGCGAACAGGAATCCGGGCTGCACGGCGCGCGAATCCGCCGCCAGCCCGCGGACGTCGATGTCGGCAAGCGCGGGGGCGAGCGGCGCGCGGCCGTTCGCGGCCATCAGCTCAGCGAGCCGCAACGCGTCGGACTCCTCCTGCCGTGCTGTCGAAGTTCACCATCAGCGCCTGCTGGATGTCGGGCGCCTGCTCGTCGACCGGCCGCACCCCCAGCATCGGCGCGATGCGCTTGACGATGTGGCTGACCGCCGGCGCGGCGGTCCAGCCGCCGGTGGCATAGCCATAGGTCTCCTTCGAGCCCTGCGGCTCGTCGAGCATGACGTAGACGACGTAGCGCGGCTTGTTCATCGGGAACGCGCCGACGAACGACGACATCAGCGCCTTGCGGTTGTAGCGCTTGCCCATCGTCTTCTCGGCGGTGCCGGTCTTGCCGCCGACCAGGTAGCCCTCGGCATTGGCGGACTTGCCGGTGCCCTTCTCCACCACCAGCCGGAACAGCTTGCGCATCTCTGCCGAAGTGCGCTCGCTGATCACCCGCTTGCCCTCGGGCCTGCGATCCTGCTTCAGGAGCGTCGGCGGATAGAGGATGCCGCCGTTGATCATCGCCGCCGCCGCGGCGACGGTCTGGATCGGCGACACGGCGATGCCGTGGCCGAACGCGATGGTCATCGTGTTGATTTCGCGCCAGCGCGCCGGCACCAGGGGGGCCCCGACCTCGGCCACCTCGACCGGCGGCGCCTCCAGGAAGCCGAGCTTTGCCAGGAACGCGCGGTGCCCGGCCGGGCCGACGTCCATCGCCATCTTGGCCGCGCCGATGTTGGACGAATACATGAAGATCTCGGGCACCGACAGCCAGCGGCGCTTGGCGTGGTAGTCGCGGATGACGAACCGCGAGATGCGGATCGGCTCGCTCGCGTCGTAGCCGCCGTTCATGCCGACCCGCCCGGCGTCCAGCGCCATGGCCGTGGTGAAGATCTTGAACGTCGAGCCCATCTCGTAAACGCCGAGCGTGGCGCGGTTGAACCGCACCTCGTCGCCGATCGTCGCCGGCCGGTTGGGATCGAAATCGGGCAACGATACCATGCCCAGTATCTCGCCGGAATTGGCGTCCATCACGATGCCGGCCCCGCCGACCGCGCGGTGGCGGGTGATGGCGTGATCGACCTCGACCTGCAGCGCGTGCTGGACCCGCGCGTCGATGGCGAGCATCAGCGGCGTGTCGCGGGTGCGCAGGCTCTCGTCCAGGTGGCGCTCGATGCCGGCCAGGCCGCGGTTGTCGATGTCGGAATAGCCGAGCACATGGGCGCCCAGCGGCCCCATCGGATAGACGCGCCGCTCCTCGCGCGCGAAATCGACGCCGGGGATGCCGAGGCGGTTAGCCTCATAGACCTGCTGCGGCGTCAGGTGGCGCTTGATGTAGACGAAGCTCTTGTCGGAGGCGAGCTTGGCCTCCAGGTCGCCGCGATCACGGTCGGGAAAGGCGCCGGACAGCCGCTTCGCCGCCTGGGCAGGGTCGTCGACCAGATGCGGGTTGGCATAGAGCGAGGCGGTCTCCAGCGACGTCGCCAGCAGCACGCCGTTGCGGTCGCGGATGTCGGCGCGCGCGGTCTTCAGCGGCCGGTCGGCGGTCAGCCGCGCGGTCCGCGGCTCCTCGCCGTCCTTCAGCAGCGTCACGTCGACCAGCCGGATCCCGACCGTCGCGAACGCGATCGCGAACAGGGCGCCGGCGACGATCATCCGGTTGCGCCCGGTCTCCACCGCCTGCTTGCGGTTGCCCTCCATCTTCACGAAGTGCTGCGCGAAGGCGCCGTGGGCCATCACCGCCCTCCGTTCATGCGCGCGAGCAGCCGCGGGTCGGCGGGCGTCGCCGCGGGCGGGCCGTTTTCGGCTTCCGGCGCGCGCGGCGGCGGCAGGTCGGCGAAGGTGACGATCTGGTCGGCCGTCACGGTCTCCAGCGACAGCAGGCGGCGGGCGAGATCCTCCAGCTTGTCGAGCTGGTTGCGGTAGGCCCACTCGGCCTTCAGCACATGGATCGCCGCCTGGTCCTGGGTGATCTGGCGGTTGAGTCCCGCGAGCTGCACCTCGAGGTCCTTGACCTTGTGCTTGATGAGGTAGAGCCCGGTCATCAGCGACGCCGTGAGGATGAGCCAGGCGACCAGCGCGGCACGGACCATCAGGCGTCTCCCGCAGGGGCGGCGGTGCGTTCCGCCGCGCGCAGGCGCGCCGACCGCGCGCGCGGATTGGCCGCGACCTCGGCATCCGACGGCCGCACGGCGCGCTGGCTCAGCGGCGCGAAGGTCGGCGCCGGCCCGGCCGCGCCGGCATCGGGGGCGTGGCGCGACGGGCGCGGCCGGCGCGCCGAACGGTCGCGCAGGAACCGCTTCACCCGGCGGTCCTCGAGCGAATGGAAGCTGACCACCGCGAGCCGGCCGCCCGGACCGAGCAGCGTCTCCGCGGCGGCAAGGCCGCGGTCGAGCTCGCCCAGCTCGTCGTTCACCGCGATGCGCAGCGCCTGGAAGGTGCGCGTCGCCGGGTCGGCCGCCGCCTCGCCCGGCCGCGGCTTGGGCAGCGCATCGCGCACTACGGCGGCGAGCGCCGCGGTGCGCGCGATCGGCGCCGCGGCGCGGGCGCGCACGATGGCGCGCGCGACGCGGCGTGCCCCCGGCTCCTCGCCGTAGTCGCGAATCAGGGCGGCGAGGTCGCGTTCGTCCAGCGTGTTGACCAGGTCGGCGGCGGTGTGCCCGGACCGGCCCATCCGCATGTCGAGCGGGCCGTCGTGGCGGAACGAGAAGCCGCGCTCCGGCGTGTCGAGCTGCATCGAGGACACACCGACGTCGAGCGTCACCCCGTCGACCGCATCGACGCCGCGGTCGCGCAGCAGCGCGCCCATGTCGCCGAAGCGGCCTTCGATCAGCACCAGGCGGTCGCGGTGCCGGGCCGCCAGCGCCGCGCCGGCGGCAACCGCGTCGGGGTCGCGGTCGATGCCGTAGACGCGGCAGCGCGCCGCCGACAGGAGCGCGTCGGCGTAGCCGCCGCCGCCGAACGTGCCGTCGACATAGATCGCGCCGTCGCGCGGCGCGAGCGCGGCCAGCACCTCCGCCAGCAGGACCGGCGTGTGACCGCCGGGCAGCGCGACGGATGCGTCGGTCATGCCGGCACCCCTTCGCCGCCGGCCTCGGTGCGCAGCGCGTCCAGCTCGCGCCGGGTCGCCTCTTCCAGCTTGTGCGGCGCCCAGATCTCGAAATGCGGGCCGCGGCCGACGAAGACCACCTCTTCGCCGATGCCGGCCTGTTCGCGCAGGTCGCCGGGCAGCGAGATCCGCCCCTCCGGGTCGAAGTTCAGCTCCGAGACGAGGCCGAAGATGGTGTGCAGGCGGTCGGGCTTGGGCGATCCGATCAGCGCGCGCTCGAATTCGCCGTGCTCCAGCGCCCGGGCATGCCGGCGCCGGCTCATCTCGTCCAGCGTGTCGCGCCCGAACGCGGTGATCGATTGGGAGAAGATGCTTGGGAAAACCGCGACGCCGGGGAGGTTGCCAGCCGACAGGATCAGACGGAAAGCGGCGGGTACCGAAACCCGTCCTTTCTTGTCCAACCCCTTGGTATGGCGACCAAAAAACTGTGACACACGGCCTCCTGGCCAGCCCCGCCTGGCCCGGCGCGCCCATCAACGGCCGGAAGCTTCCCGTTCTGTCTCATGGGACAGATTGGGATAACATGGGTGGAATTGGGGGTCAAGCGCGAGTCAAGAACTAGCGCAGTGTTTCCGGCCCGGATACTTCGCCGCGGGGAGGCCCTTGAAAGCAGATGCCGATGTCAACTCCAGATGGTTCAGCACTGGCGAAGTCTTCGAAGAACAAACGCCGGTCATTTGTTCTTGCAATGTTCTTAAAATGCTTATTTAGATATAAAAATCAATGGTTTACCGTTTACTATCGGGATGCTCGCCCGGGGGCGCTGCGCCGCGCCGAATCAACGCAAATATCTAAATATTCGGACAGTGGATTTACTTTACCCCAAAATATTGATCGGAACAATCCGCGGTCCGGCGGCCTGCGGCGGCGGCTCGCCGCGCGCGAAGGTTGCGGGTCGACTCGCGCGGCAAGGCGTCAGACGGCCTGTAAGCCGGGTTCTGTCCCTGCGAGCAGGGGATGG
Organism: Rhodospirillaceae bacterium; assembly: GCA_050249455.1. GTDB lineage: Bacteria > Pseudomonadota > Alphaproteobacteria > MPNO01 > VGEU01 > JBFWQM01. Next base: position 6,535 of record JBFWQM010000160.1, read on the forward strand.
CCATTCATCTGGGACGCCGGTCGCCCGGCGCCTCGCGCAACCTACCCGGACGGCGATGCCGGAACGCACCTGCGGCGCGAACGCCGCGCGCCGTCCCTATTTGGTCTTGCTCCCGGTGGGGTTTGCCGTGCCGTCGCCGTTGCCGGCGGCGCGGTGCGCTCTTACCGCACCCTTTCACCCTTGCCTGCCGCTTGGATGGCCCGAAGGCCGCGACCGGCGGTTTGCTTTCTGTGGCACTTTCCCTGGGGTCGCCCCCGCCGGGCGTTACCCGGCACCGTGTTCCCGTGGAGCCCGGACTTTCCTCCCCCCGACGCGCGGGGAGCGGCCATCCGGCCGTCTGACGCCTTCTAGATGAGCCGGCCGGCGATGCCCGTCAAGCGAGGGCGGCGGCGAGCGCCGCAGTTTCCGCGTCGATAATCCCGTCGCAGCGCTCCGGCCGGAAGTGGCGCTGGAACGCCCGCACCGCGGCGACGGTCGCGGCGTCCGCGGCGCCGTGGTCCGGCACGCAATAGCCGATGCGGCCGAGGAGGGCCTGCATCGCCGCGACCGTGGCGGTCCCGGCACCGGCCGCCGCCGCCGGCCACACGCCGATGCCGGCGGCGGCGAGGCGGCGCCAGTCGAACAGCTCGCCGGGATCGTCCTTGCGCGCCGGCGCGACGTCGGAATGGCCGAGCACGCGGACGGGCGGGATCGGATGGCGGGCGAGGATGCCCCGGCACAGCGCGATGAGCGCCTGCATCTGTGGCTCCGGGAACGGCCGGTAGCCCCATTCATGGCCGGGATTGACCAGCTCGATCCCGATCGACCGGTCGTTGATGTCGGTCGCGCCCTGCCAGCAGCTTACCCCGGCATGCCAAGCCCGCCGCGCCTCGTCGACCAGCCGGTATGCCGTGCCGTCCTCGTCGATCAGGTAATGGGCGCTGACCTGGGCTGCCGCGTCGCACAACCGGTCCAGCGCCGCCGCCGCGGTCGGCATGCCGGTGTAGTGCAGGATCAGCATATCGACCGTCCGTCCGGTCGGGCGCGGGCCGTGGTTGGGCGACGGACGGTCGACGATGGGCACCTCAACGCGGCTCCGTGCCGGCGCAGCCGGCCGCGGTCGCGCCGGCTACGCGTTGCTCCCGTTGGTCATGCCATTGCCTTCGCCTTGCGCTCGAAGCCGCGGTACTGGGCGTCGGACAGCGAACGCAGCGCCGGCATGACCTCCGACGCGAACCGGCGGATGTTTCCTTCGGTCAGGTCGGCCGGCATGGTACCGAACTGCAGCAGGGTCATGAAGGTCTGGAATCCGATGCGCCGGTGGCTCTCGATGATCTTCCTGCGCACCGTGTCGGGGCTGCCGACGATGATGATCCCCTGCTCCATCATCCGCTCGATCGTCATGCCGCCGTGCAGGGTCTCCTTGTGCGCGGCGACCCGCTTGTACGACGACTTGGACAGGTAGCCGGGCGGGAACAGGATCTCGAACGGCAGATAGAGGAACTTGTTGAACAGCGCCTCGATGTGCGGCCGCGCCTCGGCGACCGCCTTCTCGTCCGTCTCGCCGACATAGACCGGCGCGGTCCAGCCGATCTGCTGCGAGGACGCGGTGTAGCCGTAGCGGGTCTCGGCAACCTCGCGGTACATGTCGAGGAACCGGGCCACCGCCTCCATCGGGCTGTAGTTCTGCATGTAGACGTGGCGCCGGTCGGGGTGGGCCGCCCACACGATCGTCTCCGTCGAGCCCAGCGACGGGCACCAGATCGGCGGGTGCGGCTGCTGGTACGGCCGCGGCCAGACGTTCACGTACTCGAAGTGGTAGTGCTTGCCCTCGAATGCGAACGGCCCCGGCTCGGTCCAGGCGCGGACGATGAGGTCGTGCGCCTCCTCGTGACGCTCGTGCGAGATGGTGGGGTTGATGCCCATCGAGTAGTACTCGGCGCCGATGCCGCGGACGAACCCGGTGATGAGCCGCCCGCCGGTGATGCAATCGATCATCGCGTGCTCTTCGGCGAGCGTCAGCGGGTGCTCGCGCAGCGCGAACGCGTTGCCGAGGATCGCGATCTTGCAAGCCTTGGTCCGCCGCGACAGCGCCGCCGCCATCACCACCGGCGACGGCATCAGGCCGTAGGCGTTCTGGTGATGCTCGTTGACGCTGATCCCGTCGAAGCCGAGCTCGGCGGCGAGCTCCAGCTCGTCGAGGTAGCGGTTGTACAGCGCGTGGCCCTGCTTCGGATCGAACTCGCTGTTGGGGAACGTGACCCAGGCGGACGGGTACTCGGCACGCACCGCCATGTTCAGCGTAGCGTACGGCATCAGGTGGAACATGAACACTTGCATGGCGGCGGTCCCCGACGGGCGGTTGCGATAGCGGCGGCGGTCAGTCGGGGAACGGCTTGGTGCCGTCGGGCAGCGGCACCTGGTAGACGTTCAGGACCATCGCCAGCAGCGTGTAGTAGCCGGCCATGCCGAGGAGGTCGGTCACGACTTCCTGGCCGAGGATCTCTTGCGCGCTGCGGTAGGTCGCGTCGCTGACGTTGTGCTTCTCGTGCAGGTCGCGCATGAAGTCGTAGACGGTCTGCTCGGCGCGGTCGGCGAAGGTCGGGCGGCCGCCGGTGCGGATGGTCTCGATCGCCTGCGCGGAGATGCCGAACTTCTCCGCCAGCGGGGCGTGCGCGAACCACTCGAACTCGGCGTGCCAGAACCGCGCCGTCACCAGCACCGCCAGCTCGCGCAGCTTGTCCGGCACCTTGGATTCGAAGCGGATATAGCCGCCCAGCTTCTGCACCTGGTCGGCCATGCCGGGGCTGTGCAGCAGCACCGGGAAGGGCCCGCGGACGTGGCCGCGCGGTCCGTTCTTGATGGCGTCGTGCACCGCCTTCTGGGCGGGATTGGCCGCTTCTGGCGTGACCGGAATATGTCGGGACATGAGCGATATCCTTGTCTGGCGTGTCGGTTCGATCTTCGGTAGGCGTGCTATTCGGCGGCGCGCCGCCCGGACTCTTCGACCAGGCGCGCCAGCAGTCGGCGCGCCTGGATCGTCGGGTTGTCGGCGTTGACGTCGATGGTCGGCGCCGACGGGTCGGTCGCGATCCGCCGCTCCGTCGCCTCGACCATCGCGACGTCCTCCAGGAAGGTGTTGCGGATGCCGCTGATCGCCGTGTGCACTGCCGGATCGTCGAGCTTGAAGTTGCGCGCCGCGACCCAGAAGTGGTGGGTGGTCGTCGGCGTCTCCGGCGTGCAGGCGTGCGAGTTGCGCACGCTGATCCCGTGCGCGAGGTTGCCTTCGAACGCGCCGGTGCCGACCTCGTAGACGCCGACGTCGAAGGCGATCGACGCGGGCGGGTAGTAGGTCCACTTGATCCAGTGGTCGACGTTGCCCTTGAAGTCGCCGATCTTCGCCCAGATCGGCGGCGGATCGGCGTCCGGCATCAGCCGCTCGCAATGGATGTTGCGCGGATTGCGCTGGACCTTGGGCGGCGTCGCCAGCGCGCCGTCGTTGCCGAGCGAGGTCGGGTGGACGTAGCGCGAGTGGGTCTGGTCGAGCTGGATGTCGATCAGGTTCTGGTAGTTGGCCTTGACGTGGAAGCGGTCGGTCACCGCGACCCACCCGGGAGAGTCGTGCCAGTAGAGGTCGGGGATCTGGCTCGCGTCGGCGTCGGCCGGCTCGCCCATCCAGACCCAGACCCACCGATTGCGCTGCACTACGGGATAGCTGCGCACCCGCGCGCCCGGCGGCACGGTGGTCTGGCTCGGCACCCGCACGCAGGCGCCGGCCGGATCGAAGGTGAGGCCGTGATAGCCGCACTGGATGTCGTTGCCGATCACCTTTCCCACCGACAGCGGCGCCCGCCGGTGGCAGCAGCGGTCCTCCAGCGCGACCGGACGGCCGTCGGCAGTCCTGTACAGCACCAGCGGCTGGTCAAGCAGGGTGCGAGCCAGCGGCGCATCGGACAGTTCGTGGTCCCACGCCGCAACGTACCAGGCGTCGTAGAGGTACATGGCTCGTCACTCCTTTCGCCGATCAGGCCGACCTAGCTGCGATGCGACTGCGCGACTTCGGTCAGCAGCTTGTACAGGCGGTTCAGCTCCGGATCGGCGCCGATGACCTCGTCGCTGGCCGCGCGCGCGCGCGTCATGAACTCGGCCTTCTCCGATGGCGACAGGCGGATGACCTCCGTGCCGTTCGCCTTCCAGTTCTTCTCGGAATTGGCCTCGAACTCCTTCGACACGCCGAGCATGTGCGCCTGCGCGTCGAGGCCGACCTGGGTCACCATCTGCCGCAGGTCCGGCGGCAGCCCCTCGTACCAGGGCTTGTTGACGAACGCGGCGAGCAGGATCATCGCATCGTCCACCGGCGTGACGAACTTCGCCACCGTGTGGAATTTCATCGACCCCATCACGACCCAGCTCGAGCGCACGCCGTCGATGGCGCGCTGCTGCAGCGCCGGCAGCGCGTCGAGGAACGGCATCGGCACGCCGGTCGCGCCCAGCTTCTGCATCAATGTCGTCTCGAACTTGCTGGCGAGGACGCGGAATTTCTTGCCTTTGAAGTCGGCGAGCGTGCGCAGCGGCACGGTGGAGGCATAGCTCGTCGGCCCGTAGATGAACACGCTGACGCCGGTCAGGTTCTTCTCGCGGCCGAGGTCGAGGAAGGGGGTGCGGAACCTGGGGTCGGTGACGGTCGCGAAGGCGTGGTCGATGCTGTCGAACAGGCCGGCGGCATCCGTGACCTGGAATCCCGGATGGACGCCCTTGAGGAAGCCGGGCGGCTGGACGAAGAGCTGGATGGTCCCCAGCTGCGTGCCCTGGATGAGCTGCGGGATGTCGCCGAGCTGGCCGCCGGGAAAGACCTCCGCCTTCATCCGCCCGGCGCTGCGCTCGTTGATCAGCCTGGCGACCTCGTTGCAATAAGCGTGGTTCACGTCGTTGGAGACGTTGGTGCCGATCTTCATCACGATCGGATCGGCCGCCCGGGCGGTGCCGGCTGCGGCGGTGACGGCCAGCAGCAGCACAGCCGCGGCCGTTGCGAGATGTCTAGTGACGCCATTCGCCATCGGTGCTCTCCCCGTTCTGCTCGTCTGAAGCGAACGCACTTTTCAGGACGGCCCTGGAAGCCGCCCCCGTCGCCGCGAGCCTGGGGGATTGTTGATTCAAAATTCGATAGTTGTCTACAGAATCGTTAGGCGTGCCCGGAACGGGCCTTTCGCGGGCGCAGCGCGCCCGGCTTCAGGATGATGAGCGCGACGCCGGCGACCGTGACCGCGCCGCCGGCCAGCGACTGCCAGCTCACCGGATCCCCGAAATAGATCACCGCGAACACGACGCCGAACCCCGGCATCAGCAGGGTGAACGGCATGGTCAGGTTGGTCCCGTTGCGCCCGATCAGCCGGATCCACAGCGTGTGGCCGAGCAGCGTGGCGACGATGCCCTGGTAGACGATCGAGCCGCAGGCCTCCCAGTCGGCGGCATGCAGTGCGGCCGCCTGGCCGCTCTCGAAAGCGAGCGACGCCGCCAGCGCCAGCACCGCCGACAGGAGCGCCACCCAGGCGTTGACCATCGCGGGGTTGGCCGGCCTCAGGCGCCGGACCAGGACGTTGTAGACCGCGAAGAAGAAGGCGGACACCAGGATGATCGCGACGCCGTGCCACCGCCCCGCGACCGTCGGCGCGCCCGCGACGAGCACGACCCCGGCGAAGGCCAGGCCCATCCCGGCGGCGCGGCGCCAGCCGAACGCGTCGCCGAAGACAATCCATGCCAGCAGCGCCGCGAACGGCGCCATGGTCTGCAGCCCGATCGTCGCCGTGCCGGCGTCGATGTACTGGACGGCGACGATGGTCAGGCCGAAATGAAGCGGCCCCAGTATCGCGGCGAGGAGCAGCAGCTGGGGGAAGTCGCGCCGCGGCGGCAGAGGCACGAACCAGACGACCACCAGCCCGGCGAGCCCCATGCGGCACGCCAGCAGCAGCATCGGCGGCAGCTGGGCAACCCCCGCCTTGGCCGCCACGACCGTGAACGCCCAGATCATGACGACGGCGACTGCCAACGCCATGTCGCGCACGCTCATGCCGCGCAGGATCGTCGCGCCCGCCGCCGCTGTCAACGCATGGCCCGTCGACAGCGGCCCTGCGCCCAGGCTAACAATGGCCGATCAGCGAGAGGCAAACCGTCGGGGAACCGCACGACATGGCAACGACCAGCGGCACGAAACGCGACTACGCCGGCTTCGCCGGCCCGCACCAGGACCTGCGCGAATGGATCGAGCGGGCGGAATCGCTCGGCGAGCTGATGCGGGTGGAAGGCGTGGACTGGAACCTGGAGATGGGCTCGGTGGCGGAGATGATCTACCACGCCAAGCCGACCAACCCGCCGGCGATCCTGTTCGAGAACGTGCCGGGCTATCCCGAAGGCTTCCGCGTGCTGTCGGGCGCCACCAACTCGCCGCGCCGGCTGGCGCTGACCCTGGGCCTGCCGATGCCCGACCACCCGCTCGACGTGGTGCGCGCCTACCGCGACCGGATGAAGGAGTTCAAGGAGCTGCCGC
>JBFWQM010000161.1:0-13057 GCA_050249455.1 Rhodospirillaceae bacterium
GGCAGGTCGGTGCCGTAGGCGTGGCCGGCGTTCGAGTTGCCGGGCAGGCGGGTGTCGAAGGTGAAGGCGCCGGGGAACGGGCTGCCGGACTCGACCCCGACGTTGACGGGATCGAACTCCCAGCTCCCGACATGGAAGATGCGCGGCCGCTGCGCCGGCGGCAGCAGCAGGTCGTAGAGGCTGGGCACCGAGCCGTTGTGCAAATAGGGCGCCGTCGCCCAGGCGCCGTTGAGCGGCCGCGCGCGGTAGGCGAGCAGGCCGCGGAACTCGTTCACGATGCCCTGGTTCACCGCGCGCTCGGTCTCGGCGTTGGCGGGGGAGCCGGCCTTCCACTGGTCGACCACGCCGCTGGACACCGCCTGCGCCGCGTCCTTGTAGGCGATGCGTGCCGGGCCGCCGATCTTCTCAAGGCTGACGACGCGGGCGGCGAAGTTGCGCGCCTGGCGCGGGTCGGTGCCGATCTCCTCCAGCGGCACCACGGTCACGGCGATCGGGTGTAGCGCGTCGCGCGCGACGGCGGCGCCGACCGGACGATGCGTGCTGCGGTCGATCACGGCGTGGCAGCCGGCGCAGGCCTGGCGGTACACCGCCTCGCCGCGCGCCGCCTTGGCCGCGTCGATCGGGCCGAGGATCGCCTCGGGCCAGCGCGGTGAGCGGAGCTGCGCCAGCGCGCGGTGGATGGCGACGATGTTGTCCATCGGCACGGCATGGTCGATGCGTTCCGACAGGAACGTCTTCGGGTCGACCGGGGCGCCGACCCCCAGCGCCTCGATCACGTTGCGCGCCAGCGGCTGGCGGATCGAGGCGTTGTAGAGCACCCAATCCATGTGCGGCGTGTCCCACAGCGCCGGGAAGCTGACCGGCGCCGTGGTCGGGACGTAGTTGCGCGGCTCCGCCAGCGGCGCGGCGAGCAGCAGGTTGCCGCCGCGGTGGACGGCGTCGAGCCGGCCGAGGCCGGCGACGGTCGGCTCCTCCGCTGCCGCACCCTGCGCGCCCTCGAACAGCGACCGGCGCGCGACCTGGTCCTGGACGAACTTCGTGAAGCTCTCGCGCAGCGCCTGCGGCGTGGTCTGGACGCCGCTCTGCAGCACGCGGCGGGCGAAGCGGGTGAACTTCGCCTCGCTGGTCGCGGTGGCGGCGAGCGCCGCGGCGAGCTCGTCGCCGAACGTCTCGATGTCGAGGTGCGACGGCCCGCCCTCAAGGACGATTTGCCGGCCGCGGTGGCGGAGCTGCCCGGTGTGGCAGGCGGCGCAGCCGAAGCCGACCCATTCGCCCTTCCAGAACTGGTAGGGCGGGCGCGAGGGGATGTCGAGCGGCCGGCTGGTGAAGCCGACCGGCAGGCCGCGCGGATTGTTCGGCCCACTGCGGTCGGCGATGAAGCCGAGCCGCTCCAGATGGTCGGTGGCGGCGAACAGCGCGTCGCCGTGCGCCTGCTCCAGCGCGACGAACCACTCGAACGGCATGAACACGGTGCCCTGGCTGACGTGCCACCACCACGCCGCGACGTCCGGCCGCCAGCCCTGGTCGAGGCCCGCCGCCGCGCCGGGGCCGCGCGCGGCCGGCGGCGCGCTCTCGCCCTGTCCGGTGCAGTGGACGCTCAGCAGGCAGACGATGGCCATGCCCAGGGTCCGGGCGAGCCTGCGGACCGGCCGACGCGAATGCTTCATGGGAGCCCCCTAGCCCCGCGCGCCGGTGCCGGCACGCCCCTTGTATTACGCCCAGCCTAGCCGCGGCGCGGGCACCCGCGGCTGTGACAAGGTTGGGAACCGGGCCGGGTTGAAACGTGCGCGTTCTAGAAATATCTTCGAATTCTAGAAAAGGAGGGCCGCATGGCGCTCAGCCTCAAGGATCCGGAAACCGATCGCCTGGCGCGGGAAGTCGCCGCGCTGACCGGCGAAAGCTTGACCGAAGCCGTGCGCAAGTCGCTGCGCGAGCGGCTGGAGCGCGAGCGCCTGCGCCGGGGCCAGACGAAAAACCTGGCCGAGGAGCTGATGGCGATCGCGAAACGAATTTCGAGCCTGCCTGACTGCGATACCCGCTCGGCCGACGAGATTCTCGGTTACGACGAGAACGGTCTGCCAAGCTGATGGTAATCGATTCATCGGCGCTGCTGGCGGTGGTACTGGAGGAGCCGGACGGGGCTCGTTACCTCGCTGCGCTCGAGGAACAGCCGATCCGGTTGATGTCGTTGGTCAACTGGGTCGAAACATGCTTCGTCGTCCTGACGCGCAAAGGGCCGGGCGCATTTCCGGACCTTGACCTGTTCGTCGAGAAGGCGGCGATCAGCGTCGTCCCGAATGACGCCGCACAGGGCGTGGCTGCCCGGACGGCGTTCGCCCGCTTCGGCAAGGGCCGCCACCCGGCCGGCCTCAACCTCGGCGACTGCTTCGCCTATGCCCTGGCGCACACCACCGGCGAGCCGCTGCTGTTCAAGGGCAACGACTTTTCGCGGACCGATGTCGCCGCCGTCCTCTGAGCGGTCGGCCGGTCGAATGTGAATGGGAGATGCGCGTGAGCGATGCCGCGGCCGCACGCAAGGCGCAGACCCGCCAGCAGTTCAACGCCCTGGCAGACGCCTATGACGGCGGTGCCGGATGCTTCCGCCATTTCGGCAGGCGGCTGGTCGAGGCCGCGGGAGTCGCGCCCGGGCAGCGCGTGCTCGACATCGCCAGCGGCCGCGGCGCGGTGCTGTTCCCCGCCGCCGAAAGGGTCGGGCCGGCGGGCGAGGCGGTCGGCATCGACATCGCCGACGAGATGGCGCGCGCCGCCAACGCGGACGCGGCGCGGCAGGGCATCGCCGCCCGCGTGCGGGTAATGGATGCGGAGGCGCTCGACTTTCCCGACGCCGCCTTCGACCGCGTGCTGTGCGGCTTCGGCGTCATGTTCTTCCCCGACCAGGCCCGCGCGCTGGCCGAGTGCCGCCGCGTGCTGAAGCCCGGCGGCGCGATCGGCCTGACGACGTGGCGGAGCGCGCAGACCGCCGAGCTCGAGGCGCCGCTGCGCGAAGTCGGCGTCGCGCCGCCGCTGGCGCCGGGCTGGATCACCGAGCCCGAAATCCTGTCGCGGCTCCTGTCCGACGCCGGCTTTTCCGGGGTGCGGGTGACGGCGGACACCCAGGCGTTCCGCTACGCCGCCGCCGAGGACTACTGGCAGAGCGCGCGGGGTACCGGCATGCGCCGCGCCCTCGACGAACTACCGCCGGACAAGGCGGCGCATGCCCGCGCGGCGCTGTCGGAGCGCCTGGGTGTCTACCGCCGGCCGGACGGCTACCACGTGCCGTGCACCGCGCTGCTGGCGGTGGCGCGGCGTTGACGCCGCAGGGACGGTGCGGCCATTGCCAGCGGGGCCGCCCGGTGCCACCTTGGATCGGCTCCGTTCTTTGGGGGCGCTGCGGAGAATTTCGATGGCGTCGTCGCGCCGCATCATCGCGTTCATCAATTCGGGCCATTTCGCGACCCACCTCCTGATGCTGATCTATCCGACGGCCGTGCTGGCGATGGCGCCGGCGATGGACCGGCCGTTCTCGGAGATGATCGGGCTGGCGCTCGGCGGGTTCATCCTGTTCGGCGCCGGGTCGATGCCGGCCGGCTGGCTCGCCGACCGCTGGAGCCGGCGGCACCTGATGGTGGTCTTCTTCCTCGGCCTCGGCGCCGCGACGATCGCGACCGGCTTCGCGCAGACCCCGCTGCACGTCGCGGTGGGGCTCGCCTCGATGGGGCTGTTCGCCTCCATCTACCACCCGGTGGGCACCGCGATGCTGGTCTCGCACGCGACCAGGATCGGGCGCGACATCGGCATCAACGGCGTGTGGGGCAACCTCGGCGTCGCCGCCTCGGCGCTGGCGGCCGGCGCGCTGGCCGACTGGCTGGGCTGGCGCTGGGCGTTCTTCGTGCCCGGCATGGTGATGATCGCGCTCGGCCTCGCCTTCGCCGCGCTGGTGCCGAACGAGCCCAACCTGCGCGCCGCGGCGCGCCGCCACGACAGCACGTTCCCGCGCGCGGTGATCATCCGCGCGCTCGGGCTCCTGGTGGTGATGACGTTGGCGAGCGGGCTGGTGTTCAACTCGATCAGCGTCGGCTTCCCCAAGCTGTTCGAGGAGCGGCTCGCCTGGCTCGCCGGCTCGACGTTCGGGGTCGGCGCGATCGTGTCGCTGGTCTATTCGGTCGGCGCGGTGGCGCAACTCTTCATGGGCTGGCTGGTCGACCGCTACCCGATCAAGACCGGCATGCTGCCGATCGCGATCTGCATGCCGGTGCTGCTGGCGCTGGCCGCGACGGCGGAGGGCGTGACCTTGATCGTCGTCGGCGTGGTCATGATCCTGGTGATGTTCGGGCTGGTGACGATCAACGACGCCACGGTCGCCAAGTACAGCGTCGATGCCTGGCGCGGGCGGGTCTATGCCATCCGCTACATGATCACCTTCGGGGTCAGCGCCACCGCGGTGCCGCTGGTCGCCTACATGCACGGCGCGGGCGGTGGCTTCACCGGGCTGTTCTATCTGCTCGCCGGCTTCGGCGTCATGTTCCTGACGGCGGCCGCGGCGTTCCCGTACCGGCCCGACGAGATCGCGCCGCGCGCCGCGCCGGCGCCGGCCGAATAGAACAGCGAAAAGGGAGGATACGATGGCGATTGCGGCGTTCGACGACTTCGTCGCCGGCATGCGCGCGCTCTACCGCACGCCGATGGACGACGCAGAGCGCTTCGAGCGCGTGCGGCCGCTGCTCGAGACGCTGCTGAAGGACGCGGAGCTGCGCCGGCGCGCCGACGACTGGGTCGCGCCCAACGACCCGGCGCGCGGCATCTACCGCAACCTGCTGTTCTACGAGGATTCGGACTACGGCTTCGTGGTCAACGCGCTGGTCAAGGCGCCGGGCGACGCCACGCCGATCCACGACCACGGCCCGATCTGGACGCTCTACGGCGTGCTGGAAGGCGGCGAGCGCGTGGTGCGCTACCGCCGCACCGACGACGGCAGCGACCGCGACTTCGCCGCCCTGGCGGTCGACGGCGATCACGCGGTGACGCCCGGCTACATCGACTTCGTACCGCCGGGCGACATCCACGCCGAGTTCAATGGCGACCACCGCACCGTCGGCGTGATCGTGCGCAGCGGCAATGTGGGGCGCACCGAGCAGTGCTGGTACGACGGCGCCACCGGCCGCATCACCCGCCGGCTCGGGCCGGAGCAGGTGCCGCACCCGCTGCGCTGACCGACGCCGCAAGAAGAACGCCCGGCGCGGAGGCCGGGCGTTCCGGAAGCCTGGGGGACAGGCTGTCAGCGGGACTGCGAGGGCGTCGCCGGGGTACTCCCGGTGTCGCGGCCCATGGTCGAGCCGCCGGTCGCGGCGCCGTCGCGGCTGGCCGGCGGGCGGCGCGTCTCGCCGCCCATGGCGGCGGTGCCGGCGCTCGCCGTGTCGCGCCACTCCGGCATCGCCTTCAGCTCGTCGGCGGTCTTGGAGATCTGGAAACCTTCCTTGCCGGCGTCCCACGAGAACTGGTCGAGCGGGAGCGCGACCGAGTGGGCGCCGACGCCGAGGATGCCGCCCTGGGCGATGACAAGGCGGTCGATCGTCTTGCTCTCCGGCTTCATCAGCACCGCCGAGACGTCGCCGATCTTCTTGCCGTCGGTGCCGTAGACGTCGGTGCCGCGCAGCTTGGAGACGTCCTCCAGCGTCAGCGGGTTCGCGGCCGGCGTCTTCTGCGCCGCCGGGGCGCCGCCCGGCGTCGTGGACGGCGCGGTCGTCTGGGCCAGGGCAGGGGCGCTCATGAGGGCCAAGGCGCCCGCCGCAGCGAGCAGGGTCGTGCGAATCGAATGGGACATGGGAAGCCTCTTCCTCAATCTCTGACGAGGAGGCAACGCCCACTACCTCAGGGAAGTTCCGGATGCCGCGGCACGGAACCGCCGCGCCGCCGGTTCAGCGCGCCGTCACCGCCCGCCCGGGGGCGAGGTCGCGCCACACCCACTGGTTGAACGCCGGGTGGCTCGGCGCCGTGTGCACCAGGTGCGCCTTGATTTCCTGGTGCATGGCGGGAAGCTGGTGGAACGGGACCGAGGGGAAGGTGTGGTGCTCGGTATGGAACGGCATGTTCCACGCCAGCCAGCGCACCAGCGGCCCGGCCAGGGTGGTGCGCACGTTCTGCAGCATGTCGCCGGTCTGGGCGCAGCCGGTGTGCTCGGCGATCAGGTACATGCGCAGGAAAGGCTGGCCGAGCAGCGCCGGCACCGCCCAGTACATCAGCGGCAGCAGCGGGTCGACGACGATGCCGAACAGCACGGCCGCGCCGTAGCCGCCCAGCACCAGGCGCGATTCCATGACCAGCGGCTTCTCCATCCGCTCCGGCACGTGCGCGTCGCGCGCGCGGCCGCTGAAGGCGTAGCGGAACAGGCCGCGGAACTTGCCGGTCCAGTAGTACCAGCCGAAGATCCACACCAGGTACTCGCGCCGCGTGCGCGGCTTCGGCACCGCGAGCTCAGGGTCGCGCCTGGGGTCCTGGGTGTAGCGGTGATGGGCGAAGTGGAAGCAGCGGTAGAAGATGCGCGGATAGACGGTCAGGAAGCCGCACAGGTCGGCGGTGCGCTCGTTGAGCCAGCGGGTGCGGAAGGCGGTGCCGTGCACCGCCTCGTGCAGCGGGCAGAACAAGAACACCAGCACGATGCCGTGCACCACCATCGCCGGCACCACCCACAGGGTGGCCGACGCCGCCCACACGCCGGTGCCGGTGACCGCGAGCGCGCCGAGGTGCGCGGCCAGCCGGCGCAGCCCCGGACCGTCGGACTTCCGCGACAGCGCGCGCAGGCGCTCGCGGCTGACCAGGTCGGGGCGGGCGACGAAATCTTCCATCGCCGGCGATCTTCCGCCGGGTCCGGGCCCCGGACAAGCGCCGCGCGCGCCGCCGCGCCCGCCTGACGCTCATTTGTGCAGGAAACCACAGATTCTGGGCGCGACCGGCCCGGTTCAGCCGTGCCCGTGCCCCTCGGTGCGGCGCGCCACCGCGGCCGCCGGCTGGGTCAGCCGGTCGACATAGGCGATGCCGACCGCCGACAGGATGAAGGTGATGTGGATGATGGTCTGCCACATCACGCCGTTCTCGGTGAAGTTGGCGTTGGGCGAGCCCAGGTTGCCGGCCTCGATGAAGGTGCGCAGCAGGTGGATCGACGAGATGCCGATGATCGCCATCGCGAGCTTGATCTTGAGCACGCTGGCGTTGACGTGGCTCAGCCATTCCGGCTGGTCGGGGTGGCCCTGCAGCTTGAGCCGCGAGACGAACGTCTCGTAGCCGCCGACGATCACCATGATGAGGAGGTTGGAGATCATCACCACGTCGATCAGGCCGAGCACGATCAGCATGATCTGCTGCTCGCCGAACTCGTGGGCGTGCAGCACCAGGTGCCACAGCTCCTTGACGAACAGCAGCACGTAGACGCACTGCGCGACGATGAGGCCGAGATAGAGCGGCAGCTGCAGCCAGCGCGAGCCGAAGATCAGGGCGGGCAGCGGCTGCAGGCGTCGGGTTTCCGGATCGAGGGCCATCGGGTCGGGGATGAGCGGAACGCGAGTCGAGGCTTTAACTGCCACCGCCGGCCGGCGTCTTCAAGGCGTGTTGCGGTTTGCCGCAATCGGCGCGAAGCCGCCGGCCGCCGCTCAGCGCGCCTGCAGCGCCGCGACGAAGCGCGCCGTCGCGTCGGCGGCCACGGCGCCGCGCTGCGCCAGGATCGCCAGGCAGCGGATCGCGAGGTCGAACGAGCCGTAGCAGCACTGCGCGACCGCGGCCAGCCGCCTGAGCCGGCCGTCGTCGAGGGCGTCGGGCCGGCGCAGGTCGCGGACGTAGACGACGTCGGCCTCCAGCAGCTGGTTCAGGCCGGCGTAGACGTCGTTGCCGATCATCGTCGGCGCGATCGCGCGCCGGTTGATCGCGGCGAAGGCGTGCGGCAGGAACCCGGCCTCGCGCAGCCACAGGTCGACCGCGCCGAACGGCGGCTGGCCGCGATAGAGCGGCACGAACGACACCTCCGTGTGCACCGCCACCGCGCCGGCCAGCTTGGCGCGCGCGCCCTCGAACACCAGGCATTCGGCGCCCTGCACGTCGATCTTCAGGTAGTCGATCGCGTCCACCTCGGGGATGTCGTCGAGGCGGCGGGTGGCGACCGCCCGGGTCGCCGTCACCTCGCCCCATTCCGGGAAGCCGTGGAACAGGGCCAGCGCGTCGGGGTCCGGGGCCAGCAGGCTCGCCATGCCCGGCGCGCGGCAGAGGTGCAGCGTGTGCACGGCGCCGTCGCCGACCGCGTCGGGCAGGTAGGTCTCGTGCGGCCCGGCCGCCGCGCGCAGCCGCGCCAGCGCATCGGCCTGCGGCTCGAACCCGGTGACGCGCGCGAGGCCGAGGTCGAGCAGCGGCCGGTACGGCGGCGCGCCGTCGATCGGGTTGGCGCCGACGTCGACGACGGCGATCGGGGCGTCCAGCCCCAGCACGGCGGCCAGCGCGCGGGCGGCGTCCGGCTTCGGGTCGTCCGGCATCGTTTCCCCCGATCGGCGGTCGAGCAAGCGGCGGCATTATCCGTCGATCCGGGCGCGGCGGCGACCCCGATCGCGGGCGGCAAGTTTGCTGCCACCGCCGGACGATCGCCCTATATCATCGACGCCGTCAGCATCGCACCCAGCAGCCGAGGACTCGCCGCATGAGCGCCGCATCCGACTACACGCCGCCGAAGGTCTGGACCTGGAACAAGGGCAGCGGCGGCCGCTTCGCCAACATCAACCGCCCGATCGCTGGCCCGACCCACGACAAGGAGCTGCCGGTCGGCCGCCACCCGCTGCAGCTCTATTCGCTCGGCACGCCGAACGGCCAGAAGGTCACCATCATGCTGGAGGAGCTGCTCGCCCTCGGCCACGCGGGCGCCGAATACGACGCCTGGCTGATCCGGATCGGCGAGGGCGACCAGTTCGGCAGCGGCTTCGTCGCCGTCAACCCGAACTCCAAGATCCCGGCGCTGGTCGACCGCAGCGGGCCCGAGCCGGTGCGCGTGTTCGAATCGGGCGCGATCCTGGTCCACCTCGCCGAGAAGTTCGGCGCGCTGCTGCCCAAGGCCGGCGCGGCGCGCGCCGAGTGCCTCTCATGGCTGTTCTGGCAGATGGGCAGCGCGCCCTATCTCGGCGGCGGCTTCGGTCATTTCTACGCCTACGCCCCGGTCAAGATCGAGTACGCCATCGACCGCTTCGCGATGGAGGTCAAGCGCCAGCTCGACGTGCTCGACCGCCGGCTGGCGGAGACGCCCTACGTCGCCGGCGACGAGTACACCATCGCCGACATCGCGATCTGGCCGTGGTACGGCGGCGTCGCCAAGAACCTGCTCTACGGCGGCGCCGAGTTCCTCGCCGCGCAGGACTACAAGAACGTCCAGCGCTGGACCGACCAGATCGCCGCCCGCCCCGCCGTGCGCCGCGGCCGCATCGTCAACCGCCTCCAGGGCGACCCCGCCCAGCAGCTCCGCGAGCGCCACGACGCCAGCGACTTCGAGCTCCGGACGCAGGACAAGCTGGAGGGGAAGGGGTAGGGGATCGATAAATGTATAACGCTCAACCCAAAATTAACTGAGTGATTTTATTCGCACATGATGCAAAAATTTCTTCGCCTTTGCGAGTTTCTCTGATGGCTGAACGTAATTGAAGGGACAACTCATTGCGCTGTCGTAATATGGTGTTTGGTAATCTAAGGTCCATCAAAACGCTTTGATGTAT
The DNA here is from genome assembly GCA_050249455.1 of Rhodospirillaceae bacterium. Classification (GTDB taxonomy): domain Bacteria; phylum Pseudomonadota; class Alphaproteobacteria; order MPNO01; family VGEU01; genus JBFWQM01. Next base: position 9,735 of record JBFWQM010000161.1, read on the forward strand.
TCTTGGATGATGGCCCCCTTCTTGAGATTGCTTAAATGCCGTCTGAACGGAATCGGACAGCAAAAATGGCACAAGAAAGGCGATGTCTTCACCGGGCTCTTTCGGCTCCAATATGTAAAATTCAGTGGAACAAACGACTTGTGCCTTAAATCGTTGCAGCAATTCGTCATCAACTAAAGCGATTTGTTTGAGGTAAGTTCGAAGCCTGGAAACGATAACATTTCCATTTGCTAGTGGCCTTTTTACACTCCCGACCTCGGCTCCCATTGTCGGCGCCCCACTGAAATAGATACGTCCCTCTACGGCGTGAGTAGTGTCCAGGACGATGAAAGGCTGGTCGGCGGTATTACGATGCGCTGGGTTTACGGTTATGCGTACCAAACGTGCCAAATCAGTCAGGGCAACTGTGTCCCGGAGCTCAACAGACAGCGCGCTACGTCGCGTGCTGTATCGTTCCGGTGCTAGCACCGCTGCATTGTCGAGTTGAGTGACTGCCGAGGTCCAACAGATCGCCATTAGCGTCCCCAAGCATGCAGTTCTTGAAAACCGGTAGCAATGGGTTCGAGATCATGATCTAGGCGCTTCCATAGTGGCGCGTCGCCCAAATCAGATGCAATACGAACGTGGTTTCCTCGCGAATCCTTGCCTTCTTTCTCGCTCATTGCAAAGAATATCGGCAATGATCTCTCATCTTCTGACCGCTTTTTCTGCAAAAAAACAATACCGGTTTTTTGTTGGGTGTGCGGCATAAACATATTCCTGCCAATGCCAACTACAGCCGCAATGTGACAACGCTTCAACATCCATTGACGAACATAGGTGAAAACAGCTGACGACAGTTTATTGTGCGGAAGTACAATAGCCATTCTGCCGCCAGGTTTTAGTAGATGAATACAACGTTCTATAAATAATATATCTCGTTCAACACGATTCCGATTTTGAGAGAGATCGTATTTTTGAAGAATGCTGCGCTCTTGAATTTCTCCGGCAAATGGCGGATTTGTCAGGATTACATCAAATATTCCATTATTTCTAGTTTTACTATGTGTTGCTTTTTCTATAGTTAATAAATTTTCTGGATTTATGAATAAATCATGACGGCTCTCAACAGAAAGAGAGTTTAATCTAAAAACATTTGGAGAATTTATTCCAGAAATTATGAGCAATGAACGAGCTATGCTAGTAGCTCGTTCATCCATGTCGAATCCCCATAAGTTCGATTTTAAATCACCAACGGTATGTCCATCTCGTTTCATATGATGTAATGCGTGCATTAAAAAACCACCTGAGCCACAAGCAGGATCAGCGACAATCTCATCGGCCTGCGGATTCACCATTCGGACGCACATTTCGATCAAGTGGCGAGGGGTAAAATACTGTCCTTTATTCCCTTTCATTGATTTTGATACGATGAACTCAAAGAATTCGTCCAGCGCTTGTAGGCTGTTGTCACCAATGGTATGGCGTTGCAATTCATTTATACAAATATCTAAATGTTCAGGCGCCAAATTAATGGTGGGCAAGGGTAACAACACTCCAGGCCACTTAACTTCTGCTTTACGCAATAATGTTTTTATACGTTCAAAAGTCTGTTGAATGTCACCGTCAGTACGAAATAAAGGCTCTTTGGAAAATTTTTCATCATACAGCTTTGCAATTGTTAACTTAAAAATCTCCTGAAACTCGTCCTGCCCCGAATTTGCCAGGACCAGTTCTTCAAGCCGCATGAATACCGACTGAAGGTTATCTGTACGGCTATGGTGGCGCTTCGCCATTGCCTCGCCCGATTTGACGTTCGTCAAAACATCAATAAAAAGCGAATTCGGGTTTGTCAATCTGATTCGCTGATAATCCTTCGAATCGTTTTGCGAGGTTGGGTGCGCCACCCAGGCCAACTCTGGATAGCTGCCAAAGTCCGGTCGCGTCGAATCCAAAGGGGTTTGACGCAAGGCGAACTCGCACGGGCGTTGGGGAAGCCACAGTCCTTCATTTCAAAGTTGGAAACGGCGGAAAGGCGCCTCGACTTCCTGGAAGCGGTTCGACTGGCGCAGGTGCTCGGCTTCGACATCTTGGAATTGGTACCGCCGGAAGATTGGGACGACGAGGAATCAAGTGACTACACAAATTTCGGAAAAAATTCTAGACAACCTCGCTAAGCAACTGAGACCGCTTCTTGGTGTTCAGTTCCACTCTTTAGCGCTACCTCTTGTCGCTCTCCAGGCATTTGAGCCATCGCAAGTTGGTACAATAGTCGGGACTTTGATGGATGCGCTCATTCCTCATCTGCCCAATGCCAAGGAGCTCGGGCTTACCAAGGGTGCCGGAATACTAGGTGAACGCGAAGGCTACCCAGATTATGTTCACAACAGCGGGTATCGGTTCGAGTTGAAGCTTATATATGTGGACAATCCTAAACTTGTAATGAAGCGTCCCCCAACGCGGCGGGAGCCATCGGCGCGATTGACACAGAAAGTCACAGTTAAAAATGTAAATCCCATGACCGATGCGATGTTATTGATTTCGTATCAACTTCAACCGAGTAGCGAGAACAAAGATGCGGTAAGCCCAACTATCATCGACTACCGCGTATTTTCAATGATTGACCTTATTATTGCGCGTGATCGACGTTTGATTGAATCAGGAGGTCGATGGTTCGGCAATTACGAGACGCCTGCTGTAATTAGTAAGATTGGGAAAGTCAAAATAGCAAGGAATATGCCATTGGATACATCAGTTTATGGCCGCAAAGAGTCAGAAGGAAAAGATTTCAATGAGGATACAAATTTTGGAAAATTAAAACGTATTCCTCATATTGGATTACAGAGATTTATTAAAGAATGTCAGGCGCTGAGTGTTGGGGTTTCGGTTGATCGAATCGAGCAAATTCCGGAAGTAACAGATGACGATGAGTTACCAAAGCTTTTAGATATTGTTAAAAATAGACGAAAAGATTAGGAAATATTTTCGTTTCATTGAATTCTTAAAAAATGTCCTTTGGAGTAGTGTGGGCTGATTTTTGGCTTCTTGACCCGACTTATGGATGATCTCGCCGGGAACGAACGAGATTCTGTTTGTTAGATGTTGGTGCCGGATGAGGGATTCGAACCCCCGACCTTCTGATTACAAATCAGCTGCTCTACCAGACTGAGCTAATCCGGCGTCGTGGCGACGATAGCTTTCCGCTTGCCGGCCGGCAAGGCGAGGGGGAGGATCGGCGCGGCGGCGGGATGCGCGGGGGGAGGCGGAGGAAACATGCGAAGCGTCAAGCGGTTGCGGGTGGTCGTTGGCGTGCTGGCTTGGCTGGCGGCGGGAATCGCGGGCGG
>JBFWQM010000162.1:0-12999 GCA_050249455.1 Rhodospirillaceae bacterium
GGCCGCAACATCCCGAAGTCGCGCGCGCTCGGCTACGTCGCCGGCTACTCGCTGTTCAACGAAGGCTCGATCCGCGACTTCCAGCTCCGCCCGCCGGCGCGCCAGTGGCTGGTCGGCAAGACGTTCGATGCCTCGGGCTCGTTCGGCCCCGACTTCGTCACCGCCGACGAGCTGCCCAAGGGCGGCCGCGGCCTGCGCATCCAGTGCCGCCTGAACGGCAAGGTGATGCAGGATGCCAACACCAGCCAGATGATCTTCGACGTGCCGACCCTGATCGCCGCGGTGACCGAGGTCATGACCCTGGACCCGGGCGACATCATCGTCACCGGCACGCCGTCCGGCGTCGGCTTCGCGCGCAAGCCGCCGGTGTTCATGAAGGCCGGCGACGTCTGCGAGGTCGAGATCGAAGGGATCGGCGTGCTGTCGAACCCAGTAAAGAACGAGAAGTAGGCGGCGGGCGCCGGTCCTGCGGCTGGCGCCCCCTCCCCCCGCTGCATCCGATCACACCCCCCGGATATACCCCCCGTCGACCCGGATCTGGCATCCGGTCATATAGCCCGCCCGGTCGCTGACCAGGAACGCGGCGACCGAGGCGTATTCCTCCACCGTCCCGTAGCGGCCGAGCGGGATCGTCGCGCGCGAGTCCGCGCGCACCTGCTCCACGGACTTGCCCGATCGGTTCGACGTCGAAACGTCCAGCTCGTCCACCCGCTCGGTGTGGATGCGGCCGGGCAGGATGAGGTTGACCGTCACCCCGTCGGCGCCGACCTCGTTAGACAGCGTCTTCGCCCACGGGATCAGCGCCCCGCGCAAGGTGTTTGACATGCCCAGGTTGGGGATCGGCTGCACCGCGCCCGACGACAGCGAGATCAGCACCCGCCCCCATTTGCGCTGGCGCATGCCGGTCAGCGCCTTGCGGGTCAGCTCGCTCAGCGACAGGAACTGGACCTGGAACTGGCGCAGCCACAGGTCGGGCTGCACGTCGGCCAGCGGCGTCGGCGGCGGCCCGCCGGTGTTGTTGACCAGGATGTCGATGCCGCCGAGGTCGGCGATCACCCGGTCAGCCGCCGCCGCGACCGACGCCGGGTCGCCGAGGTCGAGGGCGTAGCCCCGCGCGCCGCCGCCGATCTCCCGCGCCGCCGCATCGGCGTCCGCCTGCTTTCGCCCGCTGGTCGCCACGACCGCGCCCTCGGCCGCCAGCACGCCGGCGATGGCGCGTCCGAGCCCGCGCGTCGAGCCCAGCACCAGCGCCCGCCGCCCCTTGAGTCCCAGGTCCATGCCGCCATTCCTCCCCGGATCGTCATGGCCGGTCTTGCCCCGGCCATCCACGTTCTTTGCTTTTTGGGCTCTTAGCAGGCCGGCGCCGCCGGGCAAAACGGAAAACACGTGGATGGCCGGGACAAGCCCGGCCATGACGATCAGCAGGATGCAGTCGTGCATCCCGGTCAGAAACAATTAACAAATGGCCGAATAAAACCAAGTGGGGCCACGCCGCGGGCGCGGATGCCGGAAGCGATCACGCGCCGGTGCCGGCGCCGAGGCGGCGTGAGAACAAGGACCATCGGGACGGGGATTGTTGTGACATGAAACAAATCGTCACAAACAATATCGTCAATTTCGGCGAAATACTGAACGCGCGTCTGGATGCTTTCGCGCGTTCGACGGCACACTCGCTGGGCGACGTGCACAATCTCGGCGGCAGCGCGCCGTCCGGCGACGCGGCGCTGCGCCAGGTGGTGCGCGACCTGCTGCCCAAGCGGTTCGGCGTCGGGCCAGGCTTCGTCGCGTCGGTCGAGCAGGGCAAGCTGGTGCTCAGCGCGCCGCAGGACCTCGTCATCTATGACGCCTGGCACAACGCGCCGCTGCTGACCACGCCGGACTGGGCGCTGTTTCCAATCGAGATGGTCTACGCCACGGTGGACGTGCGCCAGGGTCTGAAGCTCACCGGCTCGGCGAAGGACCGCGAGTCGGTCGCGGCGCTGGCCGAGAACGTCAAGACGCTGCGCGAGATGAGCCGCGCCAAGAGCTACATCCACCCCAGCAACGCGCACGACGAGCACGGCAACCCGGTGCCGTCGCTGCTGACCTGGACCGACGACACGCCGCCGCGCCACTTCCTGTTCCTGCATCGCTTCCGCTCGACCCAGGCGGAGAAGTTCAAGGAGACGGTGATACAGGCGCGCAGGGACAACCGCGACTTCTTCTACAACGGCATCTTCGCCGCCAACCGGAACTGGTTCGCCGGCTGCCGCGCCTACCGCGAGCCGGCGCAGGTCCTGCTCGACGCCGACGAGGCGTGGGTGACGTTCCTCAACCACCTGGCGCTGTCGATCGAGGGCATCCCGGCGCACCATCGCTACAACCGGCTGAAGTACCTGCCGCACCTCGGCGCGCTGTACCAGCTGTCCGAGATCGACGGGCCGCACTTCAACTCCGCGCTTTGACCGTCCCGCCCGCGGGGGCGATAATTCGCTGCGACCGCTGCAGCGATGGAGCCGCCCCATGAACAAGTGGATCTCGTTCCCCCGCGTCGAGGGGACGTCGTCGCGCCAGGCCCATGCCGACCTGCCCGAGGGCACCTATGAGCGCGAGCTGGGGCGCGAGGGATTCTTCGGCCCGGCCACCCACATGTACCACCGCCACCCGCCGACCGGCTGGAGCGACTGGGAAGGGCCGCTGCGCCCGCGCGCGTTCGACACGGTGAAGATGGCGGGCTTCGGCGCGTCGCCATGGGACGCCGGTCCGCTGATGTCGAACGACCACTGCCGCATCCGCTTCTGGGCGTGCGACGCGGCGATGGACCACCTGGTGCGCAACGCCGACGGCGACGAGCTCCTGTTCATCCACGCCGGCGCGGGCGAGCTCTACTGCGACTTCGGCCGCATGTCCTACACCGAGGGCGACTACGTCGTGCTGCCGCGCGGCACGATGTGGCGGCTGGAGCCGGCGGCGCCGACCCGCCTCCTCCTGGTCGAGGCGACCAACGATTCCTACCGCCTGCCCGACCGCGGCATCGTCGGCGAGCACGCGTTCTTCGACCCGGCGATGCTCGACACCCCGCGCATGGACGCGGAATTCCGCGCCCAGCAGACCGAGGACCCGTGGCGGGTCGTGGTCAAGCGCCGGCAGGTGTTCTCGACCATCACCTACCCGTACAACCCGCTCGACGCCACCGGCTGGAAGGGCAACCTGATCCCGGTGAAGATCAACTGGCGCGACCTGCGCCCGATGATGAGCCACCGCTTCCACTTGCCGCCGTCGGCGCACACGACGTTCCTGGCCGAGCGCTTCGCCGTCTGCACCTTCGTGCCGCGGCCGATGGAGAGCGACCCCGGCGCGCTGAAGGTGCCGTTCTTCCACAACAACGACGACTACGACGAGTTCATCTTCTACCACCGCGGCCAGTTCTTCAGCCGCGACAACATTCACCCGGGCATGATCACGCTGCACCCCTGCGGCTTCCCGCACGGGCCGCACCCGAAGGCGTTCGCGCTGGGCAAGCAGGGCGGCCGCAAGGAGACCGACGAGGTCGCCGTCAACATCGACTGCCGCGACGCGCTGGAGATCGCCCCCGCCGCCGAGGCGGTGGAGTGGACCGGCTACGTGCGCTCGTGGGGCGGCGGGGTCAAGCAGGCTGCCGAGTAGCGCCGCGCCGGCGCGACCGCAACTCCTCGGCCAGTATCCGCGCCATCAGCTCGCGCGGGGCGACGATGGCGGGCGGCTGGCCGGTCAGCCGCCGCCACAGCGCCGCCAGCTCGGCGTCGCTCATGCCCTGCAGGTCGGCCGCGACGAGCCCCCTGCCCGTCCGCCGCCGGGCCGCCGCGGTTCGCGCCGCGATCATCGCCGCCCCCGTTCATCAGCTTCAGCCGCTCCAGACTTGCGCGGATGGGCGGCGTGCGCGGTGGCGAAAACCACAGGCCGGGCGGGAAGGCCGGTCCGGCGCGACCGGCCTCAGCGAACGGCGGCCGGCCTGCGCAGCGTGTTCCAGATCGCCCAGGCAAGCAGCGCCGCCGTCACCGCGATGAAGGCGCCGCTGATCGGACGCTCCACGAGGGTCATGAAGCTGCCGCGCGAGAGCTGCAGCGTCCGCCGCAGGTTCTCCTCCATCATCGGCCCCAGCACGAAGCCGAGCAGCAAGGGTGCGGGCTGGAACTGCAGCAGGCGCATCCCGTAGCCCGCCGCGCCGCACACCATCACCAGGATGACGTCGAAGGCGTTGTTGCTGATGCTGTAGACGCCGATGCAGACGAACATCAGCACCGCCGGATACAGCAGGTGATAGGGCACCGCGAGCACCCGGATCCAGACGCCGATCATCGGGATGTTCAGGACCAGCAGCATCAGGTTGCCGATCCAGAAGCTCATGACCAGGCCCCAGAACAGCGACGGCTGCTCGGCCATGAGCAGCGGGCCCGGCGCAATGCCGTGGATCATCAGCGCGCCGATCATGATCGCCATCACGACGTTGCCGGGGATGCCGAGCGTCAGCGTCGGGATGAACGCGGTCTGGTCGGCGGCGTTGTTGGAGGCCTCCGGCGCCATGATGCCTTCGATGGCGCCGTTGCCGAAGCGACTCGGGTCCTTGGCGAGCTTCTTCTCGACCGCATAGGCCATGAACGCGGCGATGACGCCGCCGGTGCCCGGCAGGGCGCCGAAGAACGAGCCGATGCCGGCGCCGCGCAGCGAGGGACGCCAGGAACGCCGCACGTCGTCGCGCGTCGGCACCATCGCGCGGAAGCTGATGTCCTTGCGGTCGATCTGCGCGCGCTTCAGCCCGCGCACGCTGGCGATCACCTCGGAGACGCCGAACAGTCCCATCGCCAGGGCAACGAGGCTGAGGCCGTCATAGAGGCCCGGAATCCCGAAGGTGAAGCGCGGGGTCCCGGTCGAGACGTCGGTGCCGATGCAGCCCAGCAGGACGCCCAGGACCACCATGGCGATCCCCTTCGCCGGCGCGCCGGCCGATACGGTTGAGGCGGCGACCAGCCCGAGCAGCATCATCGAGAAATACTCCGCCGATGCGAACTGGAGCGCGGCCTCCACGATCAGCGGCGAGAACAGCATCATGATCGCGATGCCGATGGTGGCGCCGACGAAGGAGGCGACCGTCGTCATCAGGAGCGCGACCCCGGCGCGGCCCTGCCGCGCCATCGGGTACCCGTCGAGGCAGGTGACCGCGGCGGAAGGCGTGCCGGGCAGGTTGAGCAGGATCGATGCGGTCGAGCCGCCATAGGTCGAGCCGTAGAACACGCCCGCCAGCATCACGATGGCGGCGGTCGGCTCGAGATGGAAGGTGATCGGCAGCAGCAGCGAGATGGTCGCCAGCGCGCCGATCCCGGGCAGCACGCCGACCAGCGTGCCCAAGGTGACGCCCGCGAAGCAATGGAACAGGTTCGACCACGACAGCGCCGTGGCGAGTCCGAGGATCAGGTGGTCGGCCGACATGTCGCAGGCGTCTCCAGCAAGGGGCCGGCCGGGCGTTCCGGTCGCCGGAAGCGACGGCGATGGCGGCCGGCGATGCGCGGGCGAGAGTCAGGACGGCCAGCGATAGGCGGGCAGCGGGATGTCGAGCGCGAGCTGGAACACCACGAACGCGATCGCGGAGAGGACGCCGGCCAGGACCAGCGACCTGAGCACCCGTGGCCTGCCATCGGCAAAGACGACGCAGGCCGTCAGCCCGACGATCGCCGGCACCATGCCGTAGCGTTCGACGATCACCGCGAATGCCGAGATGCCGAGCAGGATGGCCACCAGCGGCCGCCAGTCCGGCGCCGGCATGGCGCCGCCCCGGAACAGCGCCGGGGCCAGGATCAGCGCCCCGAGCGCGGCGAGCAGATAGCCCAGCATCATCGGAAACATGCCCGGGCCCATGCGCCTCAGGGCGCCGGTGGCATAGTTTTCGGTCGCGTAGAGAGCCGCCGACAGGCCGACCACCACCAGCACCCCGCCCGCCACGACGTCGCGGACATCGAGCCTTCGACCGAGCCTCGCCTCGCTCAAACCCATACCTCCCGCGGCGGAACGCTCGCGCGCCAGGGAAGGTTTCGCTTGCGGAGGAAATTAGGGATGCGGCGGAAGAGGCGGCGCCGGCGCGCCGCAGGCCAATCGCCCGCCGCCGGCGGCAGACTACCGCCCCCCGAACGCACGAACGGCGGCCGTGGGGCCGCCGTTCGCGAGATCGTCTCCTCGGGGAAGCTGCTACGCCGCCTTCTGCTCCGCCACCGCCGCCGGGGCGGCCGGCAGCGCCGGCCGGGCGAACAGGGGCCGCAGCGTCAGCATGCCGCGCAAGGTCGTGCCGTGGGCGTGGGCGAACTCCTCGCTCCGCTCGATCCCGCGCATCAGGGTGGCGCACAGGAACGGGACGGACTGCACCGCCAGCGCCAGGGCGTAGACGTTCATCTCCGTGATCTGGAACATGTAGAAGTTGTAGCCGTAGAGCCCGCCCGCTGCGCCGAGCAGCAGAAGGCCGATCACGGTCTCCCAGCGCACCACTTGGACCTTGCGGCGCGCGCCGCCCTTGCCCTTGTCGGTGCGCTTGAACGGCAGGTTGTCCTTCACCAGGCCGTCGAGCACCGCCTTGGCCACCGTAAGCTGGAGGCTCATCGCGGCCACCGCGGCGCCAGCGATCGTGCGACCCGGCACCCGCACCCGCGCCCGGTAGAGCAGGATGCAGTGTAGCAGGTTGACCACAAAGGCCATCAGCACCGGCAGCACCAGCGGCACCGTCGGGATCAGCACCCCGACGAAGACGATCACCGGCACCCACAGGAGGTTCATGATCGCCGCCAGCGCGCCGATTGCGTCCGACAGCCAGTAGGCCCAGCCTTCGACGTACTGCGCCTTCTGCGCCGGGGCGAGCGTGCGCGACCCCGGCAGCATGTGGCGCCAGTGCTTCTTGATGATCTGGATGGCGCCATAGGCCCAGCGCTCGCGCTGGGTCTTGAACGCCTTGTAGCTCGCCGGCAGCAGGCCGTAGCCGTAGCGGCGGGCGGTGTAGTGCGCCTGCTGGCCGACCTCGAAGATGCGCAGGCCCAGCTCCGCGTCCTCCACGATGGTGTCGGAGGTCCAGCCGCCGACTTGCATCAGCGCGGTGCGGCGCACCAGCAGCATGGTGCCGTGGGTGATGATCGCGTTGTGCTCGTTGCGCTCGATCATGCCGATGTCGAAGAAGCCGGCATACTCCGAGTTCATCATCGCGTTCATCACGCTGCGGTCGCCGTCGCGGTGGTCCTGCGGCGCCTGCACGATGCCGACGTTGGGGTCGGCGAACCACGGCACAAGGTCTTTCAGCCAGTCCTTGGTCACCGTGTAGTCGGCATCGATCACGCCGATCACCGAAGCCTCGGGATCGGTATGCTCCAGCGCGATATTGAGCGCGCCGGCCTTGAAGCCCGCCATCTTGGGCACGTTGACGAACTTGAACCGTTCGCCCAGCGCCTGGCAGTGCGCCTCGACCGGCTTCCAGAAGTGCTCTTCCGGCGTGTTGTTGATGACGATCACGCACTCGAAGTCGGGATAGTCGAGCGCGGCGACGCTGTTCAGGGTCTCGATCACCATGTCGGCCGGCTCGCGGTAGGCCGGGATGTGGATCGACACCTTGGGCGCCGCGCCGGCGACGATCCGCGGCGCTTGCGCCTCGATCAGCCGGCGCGGGCGGCGGCCGAACACGACAGCGCCGATCTCGTGCACCTTGGCGAGCGTCATAACGGTCAGCGGGATCATCAGGGTGAAGCCGACCACCCACATCATGGTGCCGCCGAAGTTGAGGTAGTGCTGGAAGGGGTAGGCCGCGGCTGCGACCACGCCGGCGCCCATCATGGCGGCGGCGACCGAATAGGTCATCGCGTGGCCGAGGGTCGGGCGGCGGCGGCGCAGCCCGACGAAGCCGATCAGCGCGCCCAGCGCGACGGCGACGGCGCCCTTCAGCAGCACCTCGTTGTGGTTGGCGATGGCGCCGGCGAGCTCGAACTTGGGCGCGCGGTTGGCGTCGAACAGGCCCCAGTACTGGCCGACGCTGCCTTCGTTGTACTTCCAGGGCTGGTCGATCGCCTCGACGATGTTGTACTCGACGCCGCGGCGCTGCGCCTCGGCCACGAAGGCGCGCAGCGTGTCGGCCTGCACCATCGGGTCGGGCACGGCGCCCTTGACGTTGTAGCCGCGGCTCGGCCAGCCGAACTCCGCGATCACGATCTTCTTGCCGGGGTAGGCCTTGCGCAGCTCCTCGTAGCGCTCGAACGCATAGGCGACCGTCTTGTCCGCGGGCACGCCTTCCCAGTACGGCAGCAGGTGGACGGCGATGTAGTCGACCGCGTTGACCAGCTTCGGGTTGGCGAGCCAGACGTGCCACACCTCGCCGGTGGAGACCGGCACCTTGACCCGCTTCTTGACCTGGCGGATCAGCGCGGCGAGTTCCTCCTGGGTCTTCTCCTTGCGCAGCACGGTCTCGTTGCCGACGATCACCGACCGGACGTTGCGGTTGGCGCGCGCAAGCTGGATGGCGCTTTCGATCTCGCGCTTGTTGCGCGCCTCGTCCTTGTCGATCCACGCGCCGATGGTGACATTGAGGCCGTACTTGCGCGCGATCGCGGGGATCAGCTCCTGGCCGCCCGTCACCGAGTAGGTGCGCACGCCCCCAGCGATGCCCGACAGCAACTTCAGGTCGTCGTCGATCTGCTCCGGGACCGGCTGGTCGCCCTTCTCCGGATTCTGGTTGGCGCGGTACGGGCTGTACGACACGTAGTCGAGCGCCCCGCTGACGCTGGGCGGTGCGACGCTATGTCGCGTGAGAGTCCAGCCCGCTCCGTGGATGGCAGCCGCGGCGAGCACCGCAGCGAGAACTTTTTTCATGACGCGCGTTTCGCGATCGCTTTGTTGCAGGGAAGACGGCTTGACGTATGCGCGCTGTAGGTAATGGCGGCAGGCGGCAATTCCAGAGCGGAATTGTGTCAGCATTACGAAATATCCGACGGTTTGGTCGGAACGGCTCGGGCCGCCCCGTCGGGTGGTGTCCGGGGCGAGGCGCCGCGGCGGGCGCTCGCCTTATTTCTTCTGGCCGGCGCCCGGCTGGCCTGCCGCCGGCTCCGCCGGCTTGGCGGCCGGCGGCTGGCCGGCATTCTGCTTCTGGCGTTCGGCTTCGCTCTCGGCCATCGGCGGCAGCTCGGCGGTCGGGTCCGCCCAGCAGGTGTCGATGCGCAGCGAGAGGTATTTCATCTCCGGCACCAGCGAGTCCGCGACGATACAGCCGAAGCTGTTACCGATGTGCGCGGTCGGGCAGTGGAATCCGGTATAGAACTGATAGAACTGCCGGGCCGCATCGACGTCGTCGCGCGCCAGCAGGCTAAGCACGCGCTTGCCGACCCAGGCGCATTCCGGCGCCTTGGCCTCCTTGTCGGGGCCGTGCGGCGTTTCGTCGGTCAGGCCTTCCACGACACGGCGCGCCGCCGATGACTTGCGCTCTGCCGCCGCGCCGGGCGCTTCCGCCGCCGGCGGCGCGGTCGCCGCCGCAGGCGGCGCGGCCAGTGCCGGCGGCGCGGCCGGAGCAGGAGCCGGCGGCGCGGGCTGAGCCGAGGTCGGCGCGGGTTGCGCCTGCTGTTGCGGCGGCGCTGCCGGAGCCGGGACGGCGGCGGCCGGACGTTCCTTGGCGGGCGTCGGCGCGGGACGCTCCGCGGCGGGCTTTTCAGGACCCGCGGGTGCGGCAGGCGTCGCGGGAGCGGCGGGCGGCGCGGCCGGCGGCCGCTCGCCGTTTTGGGCCAGGGCAGGGCCGGCAGCGGCGGCCGCCGCCAGCGCCGAGACCGAAACCAGGCTCCGGACAAAACCGCTCAACGGCGTCCCTAAGATCCTGACCAAGACCCGTCACAATGGCTGGAGAGAAAGGAAGCGTCACTTTCTAATGCAAGGCGGAACCGAAGGCAATTGCCCGCATGCCGCATTGCGGCACCGCGCAGGCAGAACCCCGCGGACGCCGGCGCGTTCCGGCGCCCCGGCGCGAATTGTCCGCCGCTTGACGGCGGCGGCGGCGGCCCGTCCTATGGGCGCCGCCGCCGACGGCGCTTCGCCGCAACCCCCGGACGTCACCCTGGCATGACACGCTGGTTCGCCTTCATCGCCTGGCTCGTCGCGGCCGCCGCCGCCGGCCTGGCGTGGCGCGGCCAGGGACAGCCGGTGCCCGTGGTCGACGCGCCCGGCGACCGCCTGCCCTGCGTGTCCTACACGCCGTTCCGCGGCGCCGAGTCGCCGCACGACGAAAGCTTCGTCGCCAGCCGCGCCAACATCGAGGAGGACCTGCGGTTGCTGTCGGCGGAGGTCGCGTGCGTGCGCACCTATGCCGTCGACCAGGGGCTGGACGCGGTGCCGGAGATCGCCGGCCGCCACGGGCTCAAGGTGCTGCTGGGCGTCTGGATCGGCCGCGACCCGCTGCGCAACGCCCAGCAGATCGACGTGGCCGTTCGGCTTGCCGACCAGCACCGCGACGTCGTGCGCGCCGTCGTGGTCGGCAACGAGGTGCTGCTGCGCCGCGAGCAGACCGCCGCCGCGCTGCGCGGCTACATCCGCGAGGTACGGCGACGGGTGCCGGTACCGGTCACCTATGCCGACGTCTGGGAATTCTGGCTGCAGAACCCCGAGATCGCCCAGGACGTCGATATCGTCACCATCCACCTGCTGCCGTACTGGGAGGACTTCCCGATCGCCATTGGCGCGGCGATCGACCATGTGCGCGACGTGTGGCGCAAGATGGCGGCCGAGTTTCCCGGCAAGCCGATCCTGGTCGGCGAGATCGGCTGGCCCAGCGAGGGCCGGATGCGCGAGGGCGCGCTGCCCAGCCGGGTCAACCAGGCGCGCTTCGTGCGCGGCGTCCTGGCGGCGGCGGCGCGCGAGAACGTCGACATCAACCTGATCGAGGCGTTCGACCAGCCGTGGAAGCAGGTCCAGGAAGGCCGGGTCGGCGGCGCCTGGGGCATGTTCACCGCCGACCGCGAGCCCAAGTTCCCGCTCAGCGGGCCGGTGGCGGAGGATCCCGCGTGGTCCGCCAAATGGATCGCCGCTTCGCTGATCGCGCTGGCGGCAGTCGCCTGGGCGGCGGCCCGTCGCGGCGGCCGGAGGCCCGGCGCGCTCGACTGGCTCGCCTTCGCGGCGGCGGCGGAAGCCGCCGGCGCGTGCCTCGTCCTCGGCGCCCTGCGGGTCGCGGCGACGAGCTGGTCGTTCGGCGACTGGGTGGTCGGCGTCGGCGTCCTGGCCTGCGGCGCCGTCGCGGCGGCGGCGGCGGCGGCGGCCTGGCTGGCCGGCGATCGGGCGGCCGCGTTCGCGCCCGCCGGCACCCGCGAGACGCTGGATCTCCTGGCCGGCGGGCCGGGCGCCTTCCTGACCCGGCGGCGCGCCGTCCTCGGCCTCGCGCGCCTGGCGCCGCTGTTCGGCGCGGCGGCGACCACGTTCTGCCTGATGGTCGACGCCCGATACCGCGGCTTCCCGGTCAGCCTCTACGCGCTGCCGCTGGCGGCCGGGGTCGCGCTGGCCTGGCTGTCGGCGGAACGCGCGCGGCCCGCCGCCGAGGACCGGCTGCTGGCGCTCGTCCTGGCGGCCGGCAGCGTCGCGGTCGCCGTCAGCGAAGGGATCGGCAATGTCCAGTCGATCGGCTGGGCGGCGCTGTGCGTCGGGGCGGCCGCCTGCGTGGCGCTCGGCCCCGGCGGCCGGATCACGCCGCCGACGGCCGCCCCGCGCTGAACGACAGCGTCAGCCCGAGCAGCAGCGCCGGCGCCGCCATGTCGGCGTTGTAGAGGAAGCTGCCCGCCGCGCCCGACGCGACCGCCGTGGCGACCAGCCAGCGCCGGCGCAGGAACAGCGCGGCGACGCCTGCCGCCAGCGCCAGGTAGCCGAACACCTCGAAATAGAACAGGCGCGACAGCGCGACCCGCAACGGGCACCACCACGGGGCGTCCCCGGAAGCACACCACAGCGTGATCCACTGCGGCTCCACCACGCGGTAGCGCGTCAGCGCCGCCAGCGCGAGCACGGCGGCGGCAAGGGCGAAGATGCGGACGGGGAACGACGACATCAGCGCAGATAATCGGAAAGCCGCACGTTCCGATAGTGCTTCGGCAGCGCGCGGTCGAAGCGCGGCCGGTCGGCGGCGCGGCTGAGCGGCGGCCTGGTCGCGTCGATACCCCACTTGCCGACCGTGGTGCGGCCGGGCGCGCCATCGACCGGGGTCGAGGACGGATCGCCGCGGTGGCCGCGGCCGTTGGGCACGATGAACACGTCCTTCGCCGGGTCGACGCGGGTGGCAAGCGCCCAGTGCAGGTCGGCGGCATCGGCGATGTCGACGTCCTCGTCGACCGCGATCGCCATCTTGGTCGCCGGCCAGCGGCTGGACAAGAGGTGCATCAGCGCGTCGGCGACCTGGCCTTCATATTCGGGCGTCATCTGCACGACGCAGGTCAAGGTGCCGCCCCACGGGACGTAGAGCACGTCGCGCACCGGGATGCCCTGCTCGCGCAGCCGGCCCCACAGGATCGCCTCGTGCGGCAGCGACAGCAGCGACTGGTGGTCGGTGAACGGCGTCGTCGCGTGCTGGCGCAGGATCGGCTCGGCGCGCGTCGCCATCAGCCGGGCCTCGAAGACCGGCTGCTGCGACGCGCCGGGATGATAATAGAGGTATTGCGACGGCCCCCACGGGTCCTCGGCGCGCACGCCCGGCTGCACCACGCCCTCGATCACCACCTCGGCTCGGGCGGGCACGTCGAGCGGCACCGTCTCGCAGCGGACCAGTTCGGCGTCGGCGCCGAGCAGGTTGCCCACCATCTCGAGCTCGCCGAACCGTTCCAGATGCGTCGGCACGCTGTAGCTCGCCATGATCTCGAACGCCGGGTGCGTCCCGATCACCAGCGCCATCGGCATGGGCTCGCCGCGCGCCTCCCACGCGGCCAGCATCGCGCGCATGTGCGGCGACGAGCCGATCAGGTAGGTCGCGCGGTTGGCGTCGATCGGGTAGAGCCGGGTGAAGGC
>JBFWQM010000163.1:0-12955 GCA_050249455.1 Rhodospirillaceae bacterium
GGCTGCCGTAGACGCCGGAGATGCGCCCCAGCGCCGGCCAGACGAAGCCGGCGGCGAAGTCCGCCGCGTCGGTGTCGCGCGCGCGGGCGTCGCGGATGCGCTTCGCTTCCACCGCGATGCGCTCCAGGTCGGCCGGGCTCGGCGTCACCTGCGCCGGCGGCAGGCCGTCGATGCGCTGCACGTCCCACGTCCTGGGCGCGATCGAGACCGCCGTCTCGACTCGCGCGCCGTCCGGCAGCACCGCGACCAGCCGCGCCGCCGCCGCCGCGTCGCGCCCGAAGCCGAGCAGGAACGTCCCATCCCTGCCGACCCGCACCGCGTGGCCGTCAAGCGTCACCCTGGCGCCCGGCGCGGTGCGCCCGGTGACGAGCCCGCCCTGCACGAAGCGCCCGTCGAGGGTCACGCGGTCGTCGGCATGGGCGGGGGCGAAAACTGCAATCACCGCGACCGCGGCGAGCACCGCGCCCCACCTCACCCCGACCCTCTCCGCCCCCCGGGGCGGAGAGGGAGAGAAAGAACCCTCTCCGCCCTTCAGGGCGGAGAGGGTGCGAGCGAAGCGAGCGGGTGAGGTGGGTGCCGCCGCACGTCCGGCGCCCGATCGCATCACAGCAGCGACCCCTGCCCTCCGCCGCCCTCGTCGTCGCGGCGGCGCGGCGGGCGCGGCGGCGGCGCGGCGGGCGTGCCGGCGATGGTGGCGGCGCGTTCGCCGTCGTGGAACTGGATCGTGACGTCGAGGCCTGGGGTCGCGTCGGCGGCGCGGGTGACGGCCTCGTCGCCGCGGCGGACCAGCGCGAAGCCGCGCTCCAGCACCGCCTCGTAGGACAGCGACTTGAGCAGGCTGGCGCACGACGCCAGGCGGTCGGCGGCGGACGCCAGCAGCCGCGCCGTCGCGCCGGACAGGCGTTCCGCCGCGTGCAGCCCCTCGAACCGCGCCGTGCGGTCGCCCAGGATGCGGCGGATGCGCGCGTCAAGCACCTGGGCGCAGCGGTCCAGCGACTGCTCCTTGGCCGCGATCACCTCGCGCGGGCGCGGCAGCTGGTGGCCGAGGCGCTCCACGGTCGCCGCATGGCGGGCGAGCAGGTTGTCGGTCGCATTGCGCAATCGCGTCGACAGGGTGTCGATGTCCTGGTCGGCGCGCTCGAACAGGCGCTCCGGGCGCGGCAGGCCGCGGGCGAGGCCGTCGAGGCGGGTGCGGCGCTCGGCGAGGAAGCGGTTGGCGCCGGCGAGCAAGCGCTGTCCGCAGCCCAGCACCTCGACCCGCAGGTCGGCGCGCACCGGCACCGCCATCTCGGCGGCGGCGGTCGGGGTCGGCGCGCGGCGGTCGGCGGCGAAGTCGATCAGGGTGGTGTCGGTCTCGTGCCCGATCGCCGAGATCAGCGGGATGTCGGAGGCGGCGGCGGCGCGCACCACGACCTCCTCGTTGAACGCCCACAGGTCCTCCAGGCTGCCGCCGCCGCGCGCGACGATCAGCACGTCCGGCCGCGGCACCGGCCCGCCCGGCGCGATGCGGTTGAACCCGGCGATGGCGGCGGCGACCTTGGCGGCCGCGCCCTCGCCCTGCACCGGCACCGGCCACAGCAGCACGCGGCGCGGAAAGCGGTCGCCCAGCCGGTGCAGGATGTCGCGGATCACCGCGCCGGTGGGCGAGGTGACGACGCCGATCACGGTCGGCAGGAATGGGATCGGCTTCTTCTTCGCCGGGTCGAACAGCCCCTCGGCGAGCAGCTTCCTGCGGCGGTCCTCCAGCAGCTTGAGCAGCGCGCCTTCGCCGGCGAGCTCCACCGCCTCGATGACGAGCTGGTACTTGGAGCTGCGCGGATAGGACGAGACGCGGCCGGTGCACACGACCTCCATCCCCTCCTCGATCCGCAGGCCGAGGCGGCCGACGGTGCCCTTCCAGCACACCGCGTCGATCACCGCGCCCTCGTCCTTCAATGTGAAGTAGAGGTGGCCGGAACCGTGGTAGTTGGGCCGCGAGACCTCGCCGCGCACGCGCACGTGGTCGAACGTGCCCTCCAGCGTGCGCTTGACGGCGGTGGACAGCTCGCTGACGGTGAATTCGGCAACGTTGGCGACCAGCGTCGCGGCCGGCGCGCCGGGGCGCAAATCGTCGGTCATGACGGCAGGGATTCTATGCTAAATCGCGCCTGCGGTGCCACAGCCGCGGGGGAGTTGCGCACATGAAAGTCCTGGTGGTCGGTTCCGGCGGCCGCGAGCACGCGCTGTGCTGGGCGATCGCCGGCTCGCCGCTGGTCGAGGCCGTGTGGTGCGCGCCGGGCAACGCCGGCATCGCGCGCGACGCGGCGTGCGCGGACATCCGCGCCGACGACGTACCCGGCCTCGTCCGCTTCGCGCGCGACAACGCGATCGACCTCGTGGTGGTCGGGCCGGAGGCGCCGCTGGTGGCCGGTCTGGTCGATGCGCTGGAGGCCGCCGGGATCAAGGCGTTCGGCCCCACGGCGGCGGCGGCCGTGCTGGAGGGCTCCAAGGCGTTCAGCAAGGACTTCTGCATCCGCCACGGCATCCCGACCGCCGCCTATGGCCGCTTCACCGACGCCGCGGCGGCGAAGGCGTTCATCGCCGCCCGCGGCGCGCCGATCGTGGTCAAGGCCGACGGGCTCGCCGCCGGCAAGGGCGTCATCATCGCGCAGACGACGGCGGAGGCGGAGGCCGCGGTCGACGACATGCTGGTCGCCAACCGGTTCGGCGCGGCCGGCGCCGAGGTGGTGGTGGAGGAATTTCTCGACGGCGAGGAGGCCTCGTTCTTCGCGCTGTGCGACGGCGACACCGCGATCCCGTTCGGCAGCGCGCAGGACCACAAGCGGGTCGGCGACGGCGACACCGGGCCCAACACCGGCGGCATGGGCGCCTATTCCCCCGCGCCGTGCGTGACCCCGGACGTCGCGCAGTTCGCGATGGAGCGGATCGTGATGCCGACGGTGCGCGGCATGAAGGCGGAGGGCCGGCCGTACAAGGGCATCCTGTTCTGCGGGCTGATGCTGACCGCCGACGGGCCCAAGCTGCTCGAGTACAACGCCCGCTTCGGCGACCCGGAGTGCCAGGTGCTGATGCCGCGGCTGCGCTCCGACGTGCTGCCGGCGCTGCTGGCGGCGTGCGACGGCGTGCTCGACTCGTTCGACGTGCGCTGGCACGAGCTGTCGGCGCTGTGCGTGGTGATGGCCGCCAACGGCTATCCCGGCGACTACGCCAAGGGGACGGAGATCCGCGGCCTCGACGGACCGGAGAATGACGACGTCGTCGTGTTCCACGCCGGCACCGCAGCGCAGGACGGCCGCATCGTCGCCACCGGCGGCCGCGTGCTCGGCGTCACCGCCACCGCCCCGACCCTGGCCGAGGCGCAGCGCCGCGCCTACGCCGCCGTCGACCGCATCGACTGGCCCGGCGGCTTCTGCCGCCGCGACATCGGCTGGCGGGCGTTGACGGGGTAGGGCGATATTGCGCGCGGACGCGCGCCCACCTCACCCGCTCGCTGCGCTCGCACCCTCTCCGCCCTGAAGGGCAGAGAGGGTTGAAACCTGCTCCCTCTCCGCCCCTGGGGGCGGAGAGGGTCGGGGTGAGGTGGGGGGAACCTCGACGCCTGGCTACAGACCCGCCGGCACCGACCACGTGTCGTAGTAGAGCGCGTCGATGTCGACGGCGGTGCCGTGGCCGCGCGGCGGGCCCTTGGGGAAGGTGGCCGCGCCGGGGTAGCCGGCCTTGCAGTAGAGCTCGATCACGTTGCCGGACGGGTCGCGGAAGAACATCAGCGCCTCCACCCCCGACCGGGTCCACAGGTTGGAGGTCGGCACGCCGCAGCGGGCCAGCCAGTCGCGCATCTGGGCGAGCTCGGCGGGGCCGACGAAGAACGCCATGTGCGGGTACTCGGCGCTGCGCTCGATGAAGGTGCAGCCGTCGGTGCCGATGCCGATGTCGGTCCCGGCGATGACGAACGAGGCGAAGGTGGGGGTGTCGACCCGGATCTGGCCGCCCAGCACCTTCTCGTAGAACCGCTTGCCCTCGGCGAGGTCGCGGCACGGCATGCTGACATGGGCGAACCTGTCGAACGCGGGCGGGCCGTCGATCCCCGGCCGCCGCCGTGACGCCGCCATGGTTTCCGCCATCGTCGCCTCCCACATCGTCATGCAGCGATCGTGATCCAGTCCGGCGCGGTGCGCAACGCCGGCCCGCTAGGTGGCCCGGCGACGCTGCCGCTATAGTCGCGCCAGATTTGTGCAATGCAACATGAGACCATGACCAACCTCGAGCGTTTCGACGACCTGAACACGGCCTATTCCGGGATGGTGTACCCCATGGACACCGACCACATGGGCCACGCCAACGTGCGCTTCTACAGCCAGGCGTTCAACGAGGCGGCCTATTTCACCTTCACCACCGTCGGCATCACCCCGGACTTCATGCGCGCCCACGGCCGCGGCATGGCGGCGGTGGAGGAGCACTTCTCCTACCGGCGCGAGATCATGCCGGGCGACCAGGTGATCGTGAAGACCTGCTTCATCGACTTCGGGCCAAAGCACCTGCACGTGTGGGGCGTGATGATCAACCGCAACACCGACGTGGTGTGCGCGGTCAACGACCAGGTCTGCGTCCACTTCGACACCGTCGCGCGGCGGTCGGTCCCGTTCCCCGACGACGTCCTGGCCAAGGGGCGCGCCGCCGTGCGGGCACGGCCGGCGGTGTGACGGTGCGGACTGCCCATCCCGGGCATTCTAAAATTCAGGTCGTACGCGGGCTCGACCCGCGTATCCAGCAGCGCGGCATGCCGCGCAGAAGAGTCTCTTGCGCGCTGACCGCGCGCGCTGGATTGCCGGGTCGAGCCCGGCAATGACTCCAAAGGGGCCCGCTACCCGCCCCCCATCTGGCGCAGCTTGAAGCGCTGGATCTTGCCGGTCGGGGTCTTGGGCAGCTCGGCCATGAACTGGATGGCGCGCGGGTACTTGAACGGGGCGAGCAGCGCCTTGACGTGCTGCTTCAGGGTCTCGGCCATCGCGTCGCCGGCGCCGGCCGGGTCCTTCAGCACGACGAACGCCTTGGGCTTGACCAGGCCGTTGTCGTCCGGGATGCCGACGACGGCGGCCTCCAGCACAGCGGGGCAGCTCATCAGAGCCGCCTCGACCTCGAACGGCGAGACGAACTGGCCCGACACCTTCATCATGTCGTCGGACCGGCCGGCATAGACGTAGTAGCCGTCGGAATCGACGGTGTACTTGTCGCCGCTGCGCGTCCACGGGCCCTGGAAGGTGTCCTTGGTCCGCGCGCGGTTGTTCCAGTACATGATCGCGCTGGTCGGCCCCGCCACGTAGAGGTCGCCGATCTCGCCCGGCGGGGTCGGCGCGCCGGCCTCGTCGACGATCTTCATTGCATAGCCGGGCACCGGCTTGCCGCTGGCGCCGTCGCGCACGTCGCCCGGCCGGTTCGACAGATAGATGTGGCCCATCTCGGTCGAGCCGCAGCCGTCGAGCACCTCGGTGCCGAAGCGGTCGCGCCAGCGCCGGCACAGATCGGGCGACAGCGCCTCGCCCGCCGACACGCTGAACCGCAGCGCGAGGTCGGACCGCCGCGGCCCGTCGGCGGCGAGCATCGCCGCGAACAATGTCGGCACGCCGTAGAACACGGTCGGCCGGTGCTCGACCAGGCGGCGGAACACCGAGGCCGGCGTCGGCCGCTCCGCCATCAGCACCGTGGTGGCGCCGACCGCGAGCGGAAAGGTCAGCGCGGCGCCGAGGCCGTAGGTGAAGAACAGCTTGGCGGCCGAGAACGTGACGTCGCCGTCGTCGAGGCCGAGCACGCCGCGGGCGTAGAGCTCCGACGTCAGCATCAAATGCGACTGCAGGTGCACCGCGGCCTTCGGCGATCCCGTCGAGCCCGAGGTGTAGAGCCAGTAGCCGATGCCGTCGGGCGAGCCCGGCACCGCCTCGAACGTCGCGGGCGCCGCGGCCATCAGCGCGTCGAGCCGCGGGTGGCCATGCCCGTCCGCCCCGGCGACGACGACGTGCTTGAGGCTCGGCGTCGCGCCGATCAGCGGCGCGAACTTCGGCAGCAGGTCTTCGGCCACCACCAGTGCGCGCGCCCGGCTGTCGCCCAGCATGAAGGCGTAGTCGCGCGTGGTCAGCAGCGTGTTGGTGGCGATCGGCACCAGCCCGGCCTTGATCGCGCCGAGGAACACCGCCGGATAGTCGATGGTGTCGTGCAGGCACACCATGACGCGCGATTCCTCCGGCACGCCCAGCCCGGCGAGCGCGCCCGCCGCGCGGTCCACCCGAACGGCCAGCTCGTCGTAGGTGACGCGCGCCGTATCGTCGATATAAGCGAGCTTGCCGCCGCGCCCGGCGGCGCGGTTGCGCTCCATGAAGTCGTGCGCGGCGTTGTAGGAGGCGGGAAACGTCCAGCGCGGCGGCGAAACGCTGTGGTCGAACACCGAAAGCCCGGTCATGCGGCGTCCCCGTCTTCGTGGTTCGCCGGTCGGCGCGGCCGCCGCCGGCGTTACGCAAGTCCGGTGCGCGTCACCTTGGTCTGCTCGCTGTCGCGAGCCCCCTCCCCCAACCCCCTCCCGCGAGGGGAGGGGGCTATTCTTTACTTCCCCCTCCCCTCGCGGGAGGGGGTTGGGGGAGGGGGCGCCCGCCGTCCCGAGGTGCCAACCGTCAACCTTCCTTCCCGCCGCGCCGCCCCGCATCGGCGGGATATACCAGCGCCAGGGTCGGCTTGCGCTCGGCGGCCGGCCCGGCGCGGCGGCCCTTGGCGCCGGCGCGGCAGAACGCCTGCAGCTCCTGCTCCATGGCGCGATACTGCGCCACCTTGAGCCGCAGCGACAGGAGCTGGAACTTGCGCGCGTCGTGCTTCGGCCCCGGGTGGGCAGTGACGCGGGCCTCCACCGCCTCCAGCGCCGCGCGCTCGTGGCGGATGCGCCCGAGATAGGCCTCCAGCTCGCGCATGACGATCTTCTCCTCGGCGAAGTTGCCGAAGAAGATGCGCAGCAGCACCTCGTCGCGCGTCACCGACGCGCCGACCGGCTCGCGCGCGAACTCGGCGAGCGCCTGGCGGCCGGCGGCGGTGATGGTGTGCAGCTGCTTGTCGGGCCGGCCGGCCTGCGGGATCGACTCGCTCTCGATCAGCCCGTCGTCGCGCAACGACCGCAGCGTGTTGTAGATCTGCGGGCCGGTGACGTTCCAGATGAAGTAGATCGACCGGTCGATGGTGCGCTTGAGGTCGTAGCCCGACGCCGGCTTGAGCGCGAGCAGGCCGAGCACGCCGAACTTGAGCGACATCAGCGGCCCTTGTACTGCGGCGGCCGCTTCTCGCGGAACGCCTTCACGCCTTCCTTGTGGTCCTGCGACAGGATCAGCGCGCTCTGCGCCATGCGCTCCATGATGCGCCCGGTGGTGGCATCGATGTTCTGGCAGGCGTTGATCACCGCCTTGGCCGCGCCGAGCGCCTGCGGCGCCTTCTTCACCAGCTTGTCGGCGAGCGCACGCGCCTCCTCCGCCAGCTTGGCCTTGGGCACGACGCGGGTGACGAGGCCGACCTGCAGCGCGCGCTCGGCGTCGATGAACTCGCCGGCCAGCACCAGCTCCTTCGCCCAGCCCGGCCCGATCATCTTGACCAGCCGCGAGCAACCGCCGGAGCCGGGGACGAGGTTGATGTTGCCTTCGGTGAAGCCGAAGCGCGTGTCGTCGGCGGCGATGCGGAAGTCGGCCGCCATCGCGAGCTCCAGCCCGCCGCAGGCGCAGGTGCCGAACACCGCGGCGATCACCGGCACCTCGACCCGCTCCAGCACGTCGAAGAAGTCGTGGATCCAGCGGTACTCGTGGCGGAAGCGCGACGACGACCAGTCCTGCTCGAACCACGACAGGTCGGCGCCGGCGCCGAAAGCGCGGTCGCCGGCGGCGAAGATGGTGACGCAGCGCAGGTCCGGCGTGCGCTCGATCTGGAGCTGCAGCGCCGTGAAGTCCTTCTGCATTTCGGCGTTGAAGGTGTTGAGCCGCTCCGGCCGGTTGAGCGTGATCTCGAACACCGGCCCGCGCATCTCGGTGCGGATCGCCTTGTACTGGTAGTTCGGGTTGAGGATCGGGTTGTCGTCGCTCATGGAGACGCTCCTGGGCCGCCGCGCGGCGCCCGGCTGAAGGCTGCGGGGAACGGCGCGGCCGTCACTGGTTGGACAGCAGGATCTCGCGCGTCGACGGCATCAGCTCGGCCTTCACCGCCTCGAACCCCGACATCGGCGGGAACTTGAGGCCGACCTCGCGCATGTAGCCGACCATCTCCTCGAGGTAGCGGTTGACCACCTGTTCGGTGGTGTTGCGCTTCAGCCCGACCTTGATGCAGTAGTCGTTGTCGGCGCCGGTGGGGCGGCCGAACGCGCGCTTCACCGTGACCGGCAGCATCTGGAAGTAGAGCCGCTGGAACTCGTCGAACAGCTTCTTGTCCTTGGCGAACTCGCGCAGGTTCTCGACGCCGTTGCCGTAGTGGCCTTCCTCGTCCTCCAGCACGGCGCCCATCGCGTCGGCCCACGGCACGTAGGACGACTCGCGGTATTCCATGATCTGGTGGCTGCCGGCGCGGTCGACGGTGAAGTTGAACACGGCTACGTGGACCCAGTTGTCCATGTCGAGCGACCAGAACTGCGCCGCCGGCGGGCGCGAGCGGAACACCTCCTCCGGGTCGACGCCGAGATCCTCGAACAGCTTGCACATGCGCTGGCTGTGCTCGGCCTCCTCCTCCGCGAACTCGGCGGCGAGCAGGCGCTCGTGCAGGGTCGGCGCGCAGCCGATCGAGCGGCCGAACACCTCCGCCGTCGCCGTCTCGGCGTAGAACTGCCGCGTCATCAGCCGCAGCAGCATGTCGCGGTATTCGCCGGTCGCGTCCTCGGGCGTGCGGACCGTGATGGCCGTCATGGGTGGTCTCCTTCCCTGTGGGGACCGCCGTCGCGGCGGCCCTTCGTTCTGGTCGGCGCGGATTCGATGCCGCGTCCGTTGGCGCTATCTAAGGATTTGCCTATGGGATAGTCAAGCGCTTGAGTAGCTGCCGCCCGGCCACGAAAAAGGGCGGGTCCGCAGACCCGCCCCTTGGACAAGCGCGCCGGCGCCGGACGCTATTCGGCGGCGTCGCGCGCGATCGACTTCATGCCGGTGCGGTAGCGCGTCCAGGCGGCGTCGAGCTCCTCCAGGCAGACCGGGTCGAAGTCGAAGCGCGGATACGGCTCTGGCTTCCAGAAGCCGTTGCGGTCCTGGCCGCGCACCACGACCGCGGTGGCGCCGTCGTACTGCGACTGGCGGCAGTAGGCCGGCGCGATGTGGACGGCGAAGCCGATCCGCGCGTCGTCGGAGTGGTTGGGCTCAGAGGCGTGGAACAGCTTGTTGTGGTGCAGCGAGAACTCGCCCGGGTTCAGCTCCATGAACGTCGCCGTGGACTCATCGACGTTCTCGATGGTCTGGCCGCGCGACAGGAGGTTGTTGGGATCGTAGGTCTCCTTGTGCGGCACCACCGCGTCTCCCAAGTGGCTGCCCGGGATCACCCGCATGCAGCCCGAGTCGCGGCGCGCCGGCGACAGCGCGATCCAGGCGGTGATCGATTCCGGCGGGTCGATGCCGTAATAGGTCGAATCCTGGTGCCAGGAGATGAAGCGCACGTCGTGCGCCTTCTTGGTGAACCAGCTCGTCCCCCAGATGATGACGTCGGGGCCGCCGACGTCCTCGAACGCGTCGGCCAGCCGCGGGTGGCGGATCAGCTCGCTCAGCCACGGGAACGGCAGATGCGCCTTGATGCGGTAGCGGCTCTGCGCCTCGGCGCCGGTCACCGCCTCCAGCTCCTCGAAGCGACGGCGGTACTCGGCGACCTCCGCCGGGGTCAGGAGCGGGATCGGGCAGGCGTAGCCGTCGCGCTTGAACGTCTCGAGCTGGGCATCGGTCAGCGCCTTGGGCATCGTTCACCTCGTTTGCTGCATCACGGCGGCTGGCGGAAGCTTAGCCGAGCCCGGGGTGTGCGGGAAGATCAATCCGGCAGTTCTATTTTTGGGCAGATGCCGCCATCGGCCGCATGCCGGTGCGGTACTGCGCCCAGGCGGCGTCGAGCGCGGCCAGGCAGACGGGGTCGAGGTCGCGCGCCGGCACCGGCTCGGGCCGCCAGTGGCCGTGGCGGTCGGCGCCGCGCACCAGCGTCCCGGTCGCGCCGGCGAACTGGACCTGCCGGCAATGCGCCGGCGCGAAGTGGACCGCGAAGCCGATCCGGGCGTCGTTGGAGGGGTTCGGCTCCGAGCTGTGGATCAGCTTGTTGTGGTGGATCGAGCATTCGCCGGGGTCGAGCTCCATGAAGACGGCGCCGGACTCGTCCACCCCCTCGATGGTCTGGCCGCGCGACAGCAGGTTGTCCGGGTCGAAGGTCTCGACGTGCGGCATGATCGCGGGCCCCCGGTGGCTGCCGGGGATCACCCGCATGCAGCCCGAATCGCGGCGGGCGCGCGAGAAGGCGATCCACACGTTGATCGTCTCCGGCGGCTCGATGCCGATGTAGGTGGAATCCTGGTGCCAGGAGAAATAGCGCCGGTCGCGCGCCGCCTTGGTGAAGAACGACGAGCCCCACACGACGAGGTCGGGGCCGAGCAGGTCCTCCACGACGTCGAGCAGCCGCGGGTCGCGGATCAGGCCGGACAGCCACGGGAACGGCAGGTGCGCCTTGATCTTGAACCGGCCCTGCGCCTCCGCGCCGATCGCCGCCTCCAGGTCTTCCAGCTTGCGGCGCAGGACGAGCGCCTCTTCGGCGGTCAGAAGCGGCACCGGGCTGAGCCAGCCGTCGCGCCGGAATTGATCGACCTGTGCAACGCTGAGCGCCTTGGGCATCGCCGTCACCCCGTCGCCGTCGTGCGCCCAGCATAGCGCGGTTTCCCCGCCCGCGCGATTTCCCCTACACTCGCGCCGGCAACGAAGGGGAGCCGGAAGAGATGCGCGAGAACCGCGTGCGCACGCTGTGGAGCCAGGGCAAGCCGGCGATCAACGCCTGGCTGCAGATCCCGTCGTCGTTCTCGGCCGAAGTGATGGCCCACATGGGCTGGGATTCGGTGACGGTGGACCTGCAGCACGGCGTCACCGACTACATGTCCGCCGTCCACATGTTTACCGCGATCTCGACCACACCGGCGACGCCGATGGCGCGGGTGTGGTGGAACGACCCCGCGATCATCATGAAGCTGCTGGACGCCGGCGCCTACGGCATCATCTGCCCTCTGGTGAACAACCGGGCGGAGTGCGAGGCGTTCGTGCGCGCCTGCCGCTACCCGCCGGACGGCTACCGATCGTCGGGGCCGATCCGCGCCACGCTCTACGGCGGCGCCGACTACATGTCGAAGGCCAACGAGACCGTCCTGACCTTCGCGATGATCGAGACGGCGGAGGCGGTGGAGAACCTCGACGCGATCACCTCCACCCCCGGCCTCGACGCCATCTATATCGGCCCGTCCGACCTCTCGATGACCCACGGCGGCACCCCGGGCCTCGACCAGACCGACCCCCGGATCGTCGCGCTGATCGACCGGGCATTCGCGTCCGCCAGGAAGAACGGTATCCGCGCCGGCATCCAGTGCGGCTCCGTCCCCTATGCGAAGAAGATGCTGGCGCAGGGCTTCGACCTGGTCACCATCTACTCCGACTCCCGCCTGATGGTCGCCGCCGGCTCGCGCATGTTCGCCGAGCTCAACGAGGGCAAGATCGAGGACAAGAAGCCGGGGTCGGTTTATTGATGCGTTTTGCCAAATACCCCTGGCCCGCACATTCGTGACAGATCCAGACGCTGCGTAGGGGCGGGTTCGAAACCCGCCCCTACCGATGTTCCGCTGATGCCGCGCCGGACATCACAACCAGAAGACAAAGTAGAGCCCGCCCCACAGCGCGGCCCCGGCCAGCGCGCCGAGCAGTCCGCCGAGCAGGCGTCGCCGGCGCCAGGCGAGCGCGCCGGCCGCCACGCCGATGATTGCGCCGGGCCAGCCGAACATCAGGGTCAGCACCGCGATCGCGAGCCAGCCGAACTGCAGGTTGATGTCGGACATCGCGCTTCATAGCCACGCGTAGAGGCTGCCCCACACCGCCGCGCCCGCGAGCGCGCCGAGCAGCGTGCCGGCGATCCAGTGCCGCCGCCACGCGATCCCGCCGGCGACCGCGCCCAGGATGGCGCCCGGCCAGCCGAGGATCAGGACGATCGCGCCGACCTGCGCCAGGCTGAGCTCGGGGATCATGGCCGGCGCGCCGGCGCCTCGGTCAGACGTTGTAGATGTCGAGCGCGCCGAAGATGCGGTCGTCGTAGACGTAGATCGTCTTCTTCGCGATCACGAGGCCGGCCGGCGTGCGGCGCAGCGTGTAGGCGTAGCGGCCGCCGCGCACGTTGCCGCCGCGGGTGCGGGCGAAGGCATGGACCAGCCACGCCGCCGTCGCTTCCACCGACGTCTCGGTGGCCGAAAGCACCAGCACGTTGGTGACGAGGTGCGCGGTCCACGGCAGCGGGTCGGTCGCCCACGACTCCTCGCCCTCGATGCGGAAGACGCGCGCCTCCAGCCCCGGCTTGTCCATGTACATCAGGCTGAGCTCGCGGTCGGGATCGGCGGTGAAGGCGTCGTCGGACGCCCACGCCGGTGCCCAGTAGACCGCGTCGTCGGCGTAGAGCGCGAGCCAGTCCTGCCATTTGCGCGCATCGAGCAGGTACGCCTCGCGCGACAGGAGGTCGGCGACGGCGGCGGTCAAAGCAGGGTCGGCGGGTGGGTTCATCGCTCGAAAGCTCTTGGTTGGGACACCCACCTCACCCAACCCTCTCCTCCCGCTGAGGGAGGAGAGGGCCGGGGTGAGGTGGGCACGCGTGGTCTCGCCGTTTCGGATCACCCCGCCAGCCGGCGGCGCCATTCGCGGTAGAAGCCGTGCAGGGCGGTCTCGCTCTCGCGGCCGGGGGTGGAGCTGACCGG
>JBFWQM010000164.1:0-12700 GCA_050249455.1 Rhodospirillaceae bacterium
CGGTCATCATTTCCTGGATCAGCTCCGGCGGGACCTCGTCCCCCTCGCGCAGGGCGGCGAGCTTCGCCGCAACCTGCCGGATGATCGCCGCCTCCTCGGCGGCGTCCGCGAGTAGATCGCCCTGGAAGTCGCCGTTGTCCTCAGACGAGGACATAAACCGCGTCCCCCTTCTCGACGACGTCGTACTTCTTCAGCCGGAACTTGCGGTCGGCGACCATCTCGCCGGTCGCGAGGTCGTATTCCCAGCCGTGCCACGGGCAGACGATGTGCATCTCGTCGTGGTTGAAGCGCATGCCCTGATAGGTCTTGTCCTCGGCGATGACCTCCTCGACCTTGGCCATCAGCAGGCCCTCGCACGCCGGCCCGCCCTGGTGGTTGCACAGGTTCTGATAGGCGTAGAGCTTGCCCTGCACCCGGTACACGCCGATCTCATGCTTGCCGTTGGGGACGATCTTGCGGTCGCCGTCCTTCAGCTCGGCGGACTTGCAAATCAGCATCTCGGTCTTGGCCATCTCGCTTTCCCGGTCGAAGGTTGTGATGCTTCAGTTGACGGACAGGCTGCCGGCGGCGGACCGCTTCCGGCTGCCGACGTTCTTGTAGCGGTTGAAGTTGTCCTGAACCTTGCTCATCCCGACATTGGCCGCCGCGGCCAGGATGAAGATGAAGATCAGCATGGCGTACATCGGCGCGATGCGGAACTGCTCGTAGTAGCCGATAAGCCGGTGGCCGACGCCAGCGTCGGCGAACTTGATCTCCGCCACCACGATGCCGATCACCGTGATCGCCATGCCGAGCCGGAGCCCGGTGATGATCGGGTTCATCATCGCCGGGATGTAGATCTTGGTCACCGTCTGCCAGCGCGACAGATTGAAGCTCTGGCCGACGCGCAGCAGCACCTGGGGGATCATGATCATGCCCAGGATGGTCGCGAACACGACCGGGAAGAACGCCGACAGCGCGCCCTTGGCCATCTTCGACTCGATCCCGGTCCCGAACATCAGGAACAGGATCGGCAGGAAGATGATCTTGGGGGTCGAGCCGATGGCGTTGAGGTACGGCTCGTAGGTGCGGCGCAGGAACGGGTTGGCGCCGAGCACGATGCCCGCCGCGAGCGCAATGATCGAGCCGACCGAGAACCCGACGACATATTCGAGGAACGTGTAACCGAGATCGTAGTAGAAGCCGCCGTCGAGCAGCTCGTGATACATGGCGACCACAATCTTGACCGACGATGGGATGACGTCCTTGTAGAACAGGCCGGAGTTGGCCATCGCCTCCCACACCGCGAGGATCGCGACGACGGTGATGACGCGAACCTGGGTGACGCTCAGGCTGCGCGACGGGCGGCCGCGGCGAACGGACTGGATTACGCCGGTCTGAGCCATCGCTCGATCCTCCCGAAGCCCCAGTAGAACAGGACGCTGACGCAGATGACGGCGAGGATGCTGGCGTAGGTCGCCGGGATCTCGAAGCGGAAATACATCTCCGACACCACCCGGCCGAGGCCGCCGAAGTCCACCAGGTACTCGATCGCCACGATGTTCACCAGCGTGTACATCACGCCGATCTTGATGCCCATGAAGATGGACGGCACCGCCGCGGGCAGCATGATCTTCCAGAACATCGACTGCTCGGACATGCTGAACGTCTTGCCGACGTTGATCAGCGTCTGCGACACGCCGAGCAGGCCCTGGCGGGTCTGGATGATGATCGGGATGCAGCCTGGAATGCAGCCCATGATGATGAGCGTCATGTAGGTCCGCCCGAACAGCACCAGGAACAGCGGGTAGAGCAGCACCAGCGGCGCGGAGAACGCGGCCGCCAGCCAACCTTCGTACGCCACGCCCAGGGTCTGGTTGCGGAACAGCAGGTAGCCGAACGGGATGCCGACCGCCAGCGCGATCGCCGTCGCCGCCGCGGTGGTGCCGAGTGTGGCGAGGAAGGCGCCGAACAGGTCCATCTCGCGGAACAGCTCGGGGAAGGCGCCGAGCGCCGCGGTCGGCCGCGCAACGATGAGCGGCGGGATCCAGCCAACGTTGATCATCACCTGCAGGATCGCCCCGATGACCACCAGGCTGAGCAGCCCCGCGATCGCCGGCGAAAACAGGAGCTTCTGCGCCGACATGGCCCGGTCCCTGCCCTACTTCTTCTCGGGCAGGTAGACGAAATCGACCAGCTTCTTCTTCTGCTCCTCGGTCAGCGGTTCGCGGATGTGGCCCTCCTCCTGCGCGATCCTGAGGACCTTCTCCAGGTTGCCGATGGGCGCAAAGGTGACGTCGTCGAACTTGACGAACTCCGAAGCGCGCTTGGCGTCGTCGAACTCCAGGTTCCATTCCTTCGCGTAGCGGCGGATCGGCCCGTCACCGCCCTTGTACTGCGCCTCCAGGCCGCGCCAGGTGGCCCGCATGAAGCGCATCGCCACGTCGCGGTTCTTCGCCACCCAGTCCGAATTCGCGGCATAGACCCGGATCGACACGTCGCGCAGGTTCTCCGCGTCGTCGCCGCTGGCGATGATGCGGATCTCGCCTTTGCGCAGCAGGTCGAAGCCGATCGGCGCGACCATCCAGCCGGTCGCCACCTGGCCCGTCATGACCTGGGTGCGCGACGCGGACATGCCGCCGACCGAGACGAGCTTGGCATCCTTCAGTCCGTGCACCTTGACCATGTCGAGCACGGCCATGTGGCTGGTGGTGCCGTTGCGCGAATACACCAGCTCCTTGTCGCCGATGTCCTTCAGCGTCTTGATCGGGCTGGACGCGGGCACGTACCAGACGGTGTCGTTCACGGCCCGCTTGGTATTGGCCAGGATGACCAGCGGCGCTCCTTTGGAGAACGCGCTCACCACGCTCAGGATGCCGACCCCGACCGTGACGTCCTGGCTGCCGGTGATCAGGGTCTGCAGGGTCGACGAACCGCCGTCGCTGTAGATCAGCGAGACGTCGAGGTTCTCGTCCTTGTAGAAGCCCTCGCCCTGCGCCGTGTTCGGTGCATACATCTCGAACGGCATCTTGGTGCTCACCACGAGGCGCACCTTGTCGGCGGCCTCGGCAGCGGCGAGCGGCGCCGCGACCAGCGCAGTCGTGACGGCCAAATGGGCCAGCTTCCTCCAAGACGGCATCATCAACCTCACCCTGCAACTATTCTGGCTGTCGTTAATGGCGTCAGGCTAGCACACCCGCACCGTCAATGCGACGCAGCCCTAGCGCGCCGCGATCTTCTTCTCGGCATCGACCATGCCGCGCGCCGCCTCCTCGCGGAGCTGGTTCCAGATCAGCCCGACATACTGGCCGAAGGCCGCGGTGGTGATGACCTCCGAGGTGCGCGGCCGCGGCAGGTCGATCTCGATGACGTCCTTGATCTTGCCCGGCCGGAACGACATCACGACCACGCGGTCGCTGAGCTGCACCGCCTCGGTGATGTTGTGGGTGATCAGCAGCATCGTTTGCTGCAGCGCACGCCAGATCTCGAGAAGCTTGTCGCCGAGCAGCAGGCGGGTCTGTTCGTCGAGCGCGCCGAACGGCTCGTCCAGCAGCATCAGCCGGGGCTCGTATGCCAAGGTCCGCGCCACCGCCGTGCGCTGCTTCATGCCGCCGGAAAGCTGTGCCGGATAGTGGTTCTCGAAACCGTCGAGGCCGACGAGATTGATGAAGCGGCGCGCCTTCTCCTCCCGCTCGGCGCGCGCCATGCCCTGGACCTCCAGCGGAAACGCCACGTTTTCCAGCGTGGTGCGCCAGGGAAAGGTCGATTCCTCCTGGAAGACGACACCCACGTCATGGTGGGTGCCGTCGACCTCGCGGCCGTTGATGCGCACGCTGCCGCGGTAGTCCGTAATGAGACCGGAGACGATGTTGAACAGGGTGGACTTGCCGCAGCCGCTCGGTCCGATGACGGAGACGAATTCGCCCTGCTTGACCGTCAGCGAAACGCCGTCCAGGGCGATCACCTGGTTCGGCCCGTCCCCGTAGGCTTTGCTGACGTTGGAGATTTCCAGGATATTGGTCATGGGCCACGTCGGTTGC
Source organism: Rhodospirillaceae bacterium (assembly GCA_050249455.1). GTDB lineage: Bacteria > Pseudomonadota > Alphaproteobacteria > MPNO01 > VGEU01 > JBFWQM01. Next base: position 4,020 of record JBFWQM010000164.1, read on the forward strand.
GTTGCACAAGACGGCCGGTCGGGTGCGAAATTCGCCGACGAAGCGCTGGGCCTACCCCTCCCGGGTCTCCCAGCCGTGCCCCATCTTTCGTTATTCCTTTCGCACGCCGTTCCAGGCGGTTATCGGCCAATCTAACTGGCCTGCCGCACCTGTCAATCGATGTCGTGCCGGGATCGCACCGTGGGGGCTTGCCGCCGCAAGGCTACTTATCCACATCGGCGGCACCCGGAGGTTCCGGCGCCCGCCCGCGCGCCGCCCTCCCGGCGGGAATCGCTGTCAAGCCCGATTCGACCGACCGTCGAGACAATCGGCAGGATTCCATGCATCGGCACGGAACCCGGCCGAATCCGCGGCCGAGCGGCGGTTATCCCAAGAACTATCAACAAGGTTGTCCACGCATCATCCGGCCGGCCCCCTGCAGGGAAGGCGCCGGCCGCGATGCGCCTGCCCTTAGCCTTTCGAGCCCTCGCCGCTGGCGCGCGTCGCCATCGGCTGGCTGTAGCCCGGCTCCACATGGACATCCAGGAGGTACGGCTCGCCGCCGTCGATCACGGCCAGCGCCTTGCGCAGCGCCGGCACGAGGTCGCCCACCGTCTCGACCGGCCCGTCCGCCTTCACGCCCTGCGACCGGGCGAAGCCGGCGAGGTCGAGCGCCGGGTTGTCGATCTGCTGACCGATCCAGCGGTTCTCCTTCGGACGATTGCGGTCCTTCGCCACCGTCTCCTGGTGGATCTCGTCGTTGAAGTTCGACCGGTTGTTCGAAATGATCGTGAGCAGCGGGATGTTGTAGTGCGCGGCCGTCCACAGCGCGGTGCCGGCCTGCATGAAGTCGCCATCGCCGAGCACGGCGATGGTGGTCCGGCCGCTGCCGAGCAGGCCGATCGCGGTGCCGATCCCGGCGCCGGGGCCGTTGCCCAGCCCGCCGCCGCCGTCGTTGCCGAGGTAGTCGAGCGGCCCGCGGAAGTGGTAGGCGTCGCCCGCCCAGCCCAGGGTGACGCGCGCCAGGCAGACCGGCCGGTCGCCCTTCACCTCGTTCAGCGCCAGCGCGATGTCGCGCGGGGTGACGCGGGCCTTGGGGTCGCGGTCGGCGAGCTTGGGCATCGGCGGCCGGCTGACCTTCGGCTTGCCGTCCCATTTCGATGCCTTGCCCTTCAGCGCCTCCAGGAGCTGGACCGTGAAGGCATCCGGGTCCGACAGCACCGGCTGGTCGTTCGGCGCCAGCGCCATGTAGTCCATGCTCCAGCCGTTGTGGAGCACGCTGTCGAGCGAGACGTGGACGATCTTGCCGCTGGCGTTGTCCTTGGAGCCGACCGCCGCCTTGAACGTGCCGCCGAGGTCGAGCCAGTCGAGGCTGAGGATGACGTCTGCGTTCTTGATCGCGGCCTTCGCCTCCTCCGGCATGAAGTTGGACGGCGGCGCGACCACCAGCGGATGGTCGGTCGGGAAGGCAGCGGCGTTCTTCAGGTCGGTGATGACGGCGGCGCCGAGCAGCTCGGCGAGCTTCACGCGGCGGTCCCAGTCTTCCTGGCTGCGCGAGACGCGGCCGGCCATGATCAGCAGGTTGCGCGCGCCGTAGAGCATGTCGGCGACGCGCCGCACCACCTCGTCGGAGGCGGCCGGCGGCGCCGGCGGGTTGTAGCGCGCGACGTCGGGGATGCGTACGTCGCGCGCCAGCTCCTGCTCCTGCAGGCCGGCGTCGAGGCAGACATAGACAGGCCCATGCGGCGCGGTACGGGTCATCTGGACAGCGCGCAGGATGCTCTCGACGATCGCCTGTGCCGAGCGCGGCTCGTCGTCGAACTTGGTGAAGCTGCGCAGCAGCGCGCCCTGGTCCTTCGCGGTGTGGATCCAGTCGATCCACGGCCGGCGGAGCTCGGCGTCGACCGGGCCGGTCGCGCCCATGACCACCATCGGCACCCGGGCGCACCAGGCGTTGAAGATGTTCATCAGCCCGTGCATCAGGCCGACGTTGGAATGCAGCGCGCACGCCATCGGCTGGCCGGTGACCTTGCCGTAGCCGTGCGCGATCGCGACCGCGTGATCCTCATGCAGGCACAGCAGCATCTGGGGATCCTTGTTCCCCAGGTAGTTCACCAGGCTGTCGTGGAAGCCGCGGTAGCTCGCGCCCGGATTGAGCGCGATGTACTTGATGTCGAGGCGGCGCAGCATCTCGGCGGCAACGTCGCTCGCCCAGCCCATGCGGGTATTGCCGCCCGGCTTGGGCCGGTCGAAGTTGCTCAGGTCCGAGGTTCCGTCTGCCATCGATCAATACTCCGCCATGGGTACGTTGACATGTGGATAGGCGCTGGCCGCATGCGGCTGGTGCACCTGCGGCGCGCCGAAATGAAGGTGCGACGGGCTGAGCTGGTCGAGCCGCGACACGCCGAGCAGGCCCATGCTGGTGCGCATCTCGAGCTCCAGCAACTCGATGACCCGCGCCACGCCGTCGACCCCGCCGGCGGCCAGGCCCCAGCCCTGCAGCTTGCCGATGGCGACGATGTCGGCGCCGATCGCGATCGCCTTGATGATGTCAGTGCCGCGCAGGAAGCCGCCGTCGATGATGATCTTGGCCTTGCCCTTCACCGCCGCGACGATCTCCGGCAGCACGTCGATCGCGCCGCGGCCGTGGTCGAGCTGGCGGCCGCCGTGGTTGGAGACGTAGACGACGTCGACCCCGTGCTCGACGCACAGCGCCGCGTCCTCAGCGGTCGCGATCCCCTTGAGGATCAGCGGCACGTCGAACTTGTCCTTGATGCGCTTGACCGAATCCCAGGCCAGCATCGCCTGCCAGTCGCGCCCGTCGACCAGCGTCCGCCCGGCCGGCAAATAGCGCTTGATCAGGTCGCGCTCGCGGCGGCTGTAGATCGCGGTGTCGACGGTGAGCGCCAGCGCGACATAGCCGTTGTCCACCGCGCGCTTTAGGTACTCGTCGACCCAGTTGGCGTCGCCGCGCACGTAGAGCTGGAAGATGGTCGGGTTGCCGGCCTTCGCCACGTCTTCGAGCGACGGCTGGGTGACCGAGGACAGGATCGACATGATGCCGCCCTGCCTGGCGCCGAGCGCGGCCGACAGCGCGCCGCCGGCCTCGATGGTCTGCAGCGAGCCGATCGGCGCCAGCGCGAGCGGCAGGCGCATCTTGCGGCCGAGGAAAGTGGTCGAAGTGTCGACCTTGGACACATCGACCAGCACGCGCGGCCGGAACGCGATGGAATCGATGGCCTGGCGATTGCGCCGAAGCGTGGTCTCGGATTCGGTGCCTCCGGACAGGTAGTCCCACACCCCCAGCGTCAGCCGGCGGCGCGCTGCCCGGTAGATTTCCTGCAACGTCGCGAACTCGCTCACCGTCCGCCTCCCCGACCCGTGGTCTCAGGTTTGAGCCGATCTAGCCAAGCCGCGACGCGCGTGTCCAGACGGATTTCCGCGCTGGACACGAAAAGGCCGGCGGACGCCCCCGTCCGCCGGCCGCCTTCATGCGCTCAGAGCTTCTCGGGATCGAGCTTGCTGTAGAGGTTCTCCCACAGCGCTTTTTCGTAGCCAACGACGTCGGTGCGCGGGACATTGGCCAGGATCTTTTCCCACCGCGCGTTGCTGGCGATCAGCCGTTCGGCGATCTGCTTGGTGTTGTCGACGCTGAAACGCTTGGCGTTCTGCTCGATCGCGGCGATCTCACCCGACAACAGCTTCTTCATGACGTCGTCCATGGCCGGTTCGGCCTTGTTGATCGGGATGCCGCGCTTCTTGACCTCCTCGATCGTCTCGTCGTCGAACTGGTTGTAGCCCAGCACGATGGAGCGCGCCATGGCGCGCGCCAGGATCGGCATCAGCGCTTTTCTCTGCTCGGGCGTCCAGCTCTTCCAGGTCTTGACGTTGACGATGAAGAGGCTGGCCGCCGAGTAGGTGCCGATCGGGTAGTCGTAGATCGACTTGACGTAGTCGTAGAGGCCATAGGACTTGATCCACGACGGCGCGCCCGAAACGCAGTTGATCTGCCCCTTCTCCATCGCCCCGGCCATCTCGTTGGTGCCCATGCGCACGGCGACGGCGCCCATGAGCTGCGCCAGCCGGCCCTGGCCGCCGGTGGTGCGGATCTTGAGGCCCTTCACGTCATCGAGCGACTTCACGTCCTTGTTGCAGAACAGCACCGCCGGGCCCGTGCCGTAGGAGGCAAGGACCATCGTGTTGACCTTCTTGAAGTCACCCTGGCACTCGGGGCATTCGACGACCATCTGCTCCAGCACCGCAGCGGCCCCGGCGCGCGGGTCCTTCAGGAACATCTGCATGTCGGCCAGGATGTTCTGCCGCGGCAGCAGCGCCGGCGTGTAGGACGGCGTGCCCGTGGTGACGTCTGCGATACCTTCGCCGGTCGAGGTCACGCTGACCTCCGGCCCGAAGAGCTGCGCGCCGGCCTTGAGCTGGAAGCTGATTTCGCCCTTGGTCGCCTTGCTGATTTCGTCGATCATCGGTTCGATCGAATGGATCACGATGCCGTGCCGCGGCGGCACGAACGTCGCGAAGATGTAGTCCTTGGCCGCCGCCGGCAGAGCGACGGTTGCCGTCGCCAGGGCGGCGCCGACCAGGGCGCCTGTGCGAGCTCTCATTTCGGTTCTCCCTTTGTGTTCGCGTCAGCTCATCAGGTTGGGCAGATACAGCGAGATTTGCGGGAAGGCCACCAACAGGGTCACGATAATGACCTCGCAGCCGATGAACCAGAACACACCCTTGAACACCGTTTCCAGGGAGATGTCGGGACCCGCCACACCCTTAATGACGTAGACGTTCATGCCGACCGGCGGCGTGATCAGTCCGATCTCGACGAACTTGATGGTGAGCACGCCGAACCAGATCAGGTCCATCTTCGCCGCCGCGAACAGCGGCAGCAGCACCGGCAGGGTCAGCAGCATGAGCCCGAGGGCGTCGAGGAACATGCCGAGGATGATGAACAGCACCGCCGAAGCGAGGATCAGCGGCAGCGGGTCGGTGATGTAGTCCTGCACCAGCCCGGTCAGGTAGGGCGCGGTGCCGGCCAGCGACAGGAGGCGCGAGAACAGCACCGCGCCGATCACGATGAAGAAGATGCGCGCGGTCGTCGAAACCGCCTCCAGGATCGAGTCCATGAAGCGCGACCACGTCATCTTGCCCTGGACCACGGCGATGGCCAGAGCCAGGAAAGCGCCGAACGCCCCCGCCTCGGTGGGGGTCGTCAGCCCGCCGTAGATGCCGCCGATCACGCCGAGGATCAGCACCAGCAGCGGCCAGATCTCGCCCAGCGCGCGCAGGCGATCGCCCCAGGTCGCGTTGACCTCCTGCGGCGGGCCGAGCTCGGGGCGGATCGTGCAGCGGATCACGATCATCAGCGCATACACCACCGCCGTCAGGATGCCGGGCAGGATGCCCGCGATCAGCAGCTTGCTGATCGAGACCTCGGCGAAGATGCCGTAGAGCACGAAGCCGATCGACGGCGGGATCATGATCCCCAGCGTGCCGCCGGCGGCGACGACGCCGGTGGCAAGCCCGCGGTCGTAGCCGGAGCGCAGCATTTCCGGGATTGCGATCTTGCCCATCGCCGCCGCCGTGGCGACCGAGGCGCCCGACGCTGCGGCGAACCCGGCGCAGGCGAAATTGGCCGAGATCGCCAGGCCGCCCGGCAGCGCCCCCACCCACAACCGCGCCGCCTTGAACAGCGCCGCGCTGAGGCCGCCGAAATGGGCGAGCGAGCCCATCAGGATGAACATCGGGATCGCCGACAGCTCGAACTTGGCAGCGACGTCCCACGGCATGCCGCGGATCGCGCTATAGGCCGACGGGATGCCGCGGATGGCGGCGATGCCGACGATGGCGACGACACCGAGCGCGAGCCCGATCGGCACGCGGAACGCCATCAGGACCAGGATCGCCGCGATCCCTGCGAAGCCGACCTCGAGGGGAGACACCTCGGCGCTACTCCAGCGCGTGCTCGGGATTGCCGCCTTCGACCGGCGGCCGGCGACCGGCGGCCGCCAGGAAATCGGCGGCGATGCGCCAGACGAGGTAGGCCAGCATCAGCCCGGCACCGATCGGCACCATCCAGCGGCTCTGCCAGATCTCCATCATGTCGACGGTGGTCTCGACGACATCGCCGATACGAGTCCGGCGGATCGCCTCGTCGATCCCGCCGATCACCATCAGCCCGACATAGGCGACGGCGACGAAGCCGACGATGCCTTCCATCCGCAGCACCTTGCGCTGCGGCAGGTTGCGGGTGAACAGCTCGACCTTGATGTGGCCCTCGTGGTGGGTGACGTAGGCGAGCGGCAGGAACGACACGGCCACCATGTAGTAGCTCGCCACCACCTCCAGCGTGCCGTCGATCGGCGCGCTGAAGAAATATTTCATCAGAACGTCGGCGGTGAGGTGAACCATCATCAGCGTCATGGCGACGCCGCCGATCCACGCGAGCAGGACGGCCGGACGGTCGATCAGCTTGAGCGCCGTGTCCATGCCTACGACGCGAACTGCCGCTCGCGCCTCGCGGAGGGCGTGCTGGACACCCCGATCGTTCGCCTCATCTGCCTCTCCCCGGACTTTTCTGGATCACGCCCGATTGGCCGCAGGTTAGGCGGCGCAGGCATGACGGTCAACCGAACCGGATGCGTGGTCGCGCAGTAGTCTCCCGTACGCTGTCATGCTAGCTTCCGGCCCGATCGGTTCGATCCAACCAACGCGCACCCGGGGGAGCTCATGCGGTCTGGCGTTCTCGTCAAAGGCATTCGTGCGGCCGTGATGGCCGGAATCATCGTCGCATGCGCAAGCGGCGCGCAGGCGCAGCAGACCATCAAGTTCGGCGGCGCGACGATCAACGATTCGCTGCACCGCTGGCAGGAGACCTTCAAGAAGCAGATCGAGGCCAGCACCCGCGGGCGCATCAAGGTCGAGGTCTACCCGGCCGGCCAGCTCGGCAGCATCCCGCGCCAGATCGAGGGGCTGCAGCTCGGCTCGCAGGAAATGTTCATCGCGGTCCCGGCGTTCCTGGTCGGGCTCGACAAGCGGTTCATGGTGACGGATGCCCCCGGCGTCATCACCGACCTCGACCACGGCTTCCGCGTCACCCACGACATGGCGTTCGCCAAGGCGTTCTGGAACCTGGGCGAGCCCAAGGGCGTCAAGGGCGTCGGGATGTTCTGCTCGGAGCTCGCGACCTACGTGACGCGCACGCCGGTGCGCAAGCTGGAGGACTTCAAGGGCAAGAAGATCCGCGTGTTCGCGAGCCCGATCGAGCGCGAGGCGATGCGCCGGCTCGGCGTCGCCGGCACGCCGATGGCGCTCGGCGAGGTGCTGCCCGCGCTGCAGCAGGGCGCGCTCGACGGCGCCCGCTCCGGGGTCAGCATCTGGACCTCGATGAAGTTCCACACGGCGGCGAAGTACCTGACCCGCACCGACGAGCAGGCGATCTGCTCGATGGGCATGGTCGCCAAGTCGTGGTTCGAAAAGCTCAGCCCCGACCACCAGAACGCGGTGCTGAACGCGGCCGCCGATGCCGACGAGGATGTGCAGGAGTGGTCGAACACCACCCGCGAGAAGCAGTTCGAGGATTGGACCAAGGCCGGCGGCGAGGTCATCAGGCTGACGCCCGCCGACCAGGCCGAGCTGGTCAAGCTGATGGCGACCGTCGGCGACGACGTGGTCAAGGAGAACCCGGAGATCGCCGAGATGTACAAGCTGTTCCGCGAGACGGCGGAGCGGACGCGGCGGTAGTTCCGGACCCGGACAGGCCGCTTCCCCCCAACCCCCTCCCACGAGGGGAGGGGGAGTTTCTAGCCCCATCCCCTCGTGGGAGGGGGTTGGGGGAGGGGGCGCCCCCGCCTAGAGATTCAGCCCCCCTACTCCTCGTCCTTCCCCTCGACCCGCCGCACCTCGGTGTTCATCGGCAGGTCCTTGCGGCGGCGCTGGGCGATCGCCTTGCCGGTCTCGAAGTAGTCGCCCTCGACGGCGAGCTTGGCGGCACGGTCGAGGTCGTCCGACCACTCGCCGAGGGAGTAGCCGTACCACGGCGCCTCCGGCTTCAACGGCGGCAGGCCGAGCTCGTCCCAGATCTTCGCCGCATTCTCCATGTACTCGCGCTTGGGCAGCGAGATCGGCGGGAAGTCCTCCTTCAGGGTCGCGTCGTACAGCACCGAGGCGTCCTCGCCACCGTTGCGCAAGGAGCGGGGGCCATGGCCCTGGTCGCGGTGGTTGAGGATCTGGATGTCCATCGCCGGGTTGCAGCGGTAGGCCATCGCCCAGAACAGCGCGTCGGCGTTGTCGGGGTCGATGTCGTCGTTGACCGCCAGCACGTACTTGCCGCCGGCGCGCAGCAGCGAGGCCGCGCCGTAGAGCGCGCGCCAGATCTCGGTCCGCGGCACGCCGCGCTCGAGCTGGACGATCAGCACCTTCCTGATGTTGGTCAGCGGCTCGTGCATGCCGACCTTGATCACGCCCTTGATGCCGAGGTGGTTGCGCAGGTGGTCGAGGAACATCGGCTCGTAGGCGACGCGCTTGATCAGGCTCGATTCCGACGGCGTCACCTGGCTGATGATCGAGGTCAGGATCGCGTCCTTGCGCCGCGTGATGCAGGTCACGTCCATGTAGGCGTTGTATTCCTGCAGGTTGACGTGGCCGTGGCTCTCGCCGAACGGCGCCTCCGGCTCCAGGTACTCGGTGTCGAT
>JBFWQM010000165.1:0-12569 GCA_050249455.1 Rhodospirillaceae bacterium
CCTTGTCATAGGGAAAATACAGAATCGCGATGCCAAGGCAGACGCCGAACATCCTCGCGCCGGCGGCGAGCGACCAGCGCAACCCCTCGACGACCGATCCCTTCAGATCAAGTGCCGGATGACCGGATTTATTCGGGATTGGCATCATGACGACACGCCAAATCTCAATTCTATTCAAATCGATTTCACAAAATCCGGCCGACAGCGCCAAATGCCGAGCAGTTCAAGCGCGCATCAGTCAAAAACGCTACTTATATTCGATCCCGCCGGCCTGCTGGTCCAGGCAGGCAGGCCGAGAGCAATGCTGTGGCCCATCCTTGTGAAAGTCAACTCCGGCCTCGGCCCGTTTCAGACCAAGCAAACCTTATCTTTATTGTTATTTTTCCTAAATTAATTCAATGCATTAAATGGTTAATTTCGCATTTCTTCCGATGAGGGCCGGCCGTCCATAAAGCCATGCGATCGAATTTCAGCCGTCGTCCCTTTGCCTCCGGCGCAGCCGGGCGACATAGAAGCCGTCGAGGCCGCCTCGGTCGGCCAGATGGCAAGGCAGGGTTCGGACGTCGCCTTGCGCGGTGACCGCATCGGCAAGGCCGCCGATCGCGTCCGGCCGGACCGCGTCGCGCATGAAATCGGGGTTGGCCGCCAGGAAGGCGGCGACGCGGTCGGGCCCCTCGGCGTCCTGAAGCGAGCAGACGCCGTAGACCAGCACCCCGCCCGGCGCGACCATCCGCCCCGCGTTCTGCAGCAGCGCGGCCTGCACGCCGGCGAGGCGGGACACGTCGGACGGCCGCTTCAGCCGCGCGATGTCGGGATGGCGGCGCAGCGTGCCGGTGCCGCTGCACGGGGCGTCGAGCAGCACGGCGTCGAACGCCTCCGGCGGGGTCCAGGCGGCGGCGTCGGCGGTTACGACCTCGGCGGCGAGCCGCAGCCGGGCCAGGTTGGCGCCGACCCGCGCCAGCCGGGCCGGCGAGCGGTCCACCGCGGTGACGCGCGCGCCCGCGGCGGCGAGCTGCGCGGCCTTGCCGCCCGGCGCCGCGCAGAGGTCGGCGATGCGGCGCCCAACGATGCCGCCGGGGAACGCCGCGGCGAGGATGCGGGCCGGCAGCGCCGCCGCCGCGTCCTGCACCCACCAGGCGCCTTCGGCGAACCCGGGCAGGCTCTCGACCGGCGCGGTCTCGGCCAAGCGCAGGGTGCCGGTGGGCAGCGCCGCGGCGCCCAGCCGCGTCGCCCAGTCCGCCGCGTCCGCCGGGCAGGTCAGGTCGAGCGGCGGCTCCGCGAGGTGCACGGCCGCGATCGCGTGCGCGGTGTCGCCGCCGAACGAGGTCGTCCACGCGGTCCACAGCCAGTCCGGCGTGTTGAGCCGCGGCGCGTCCTGCCCGGCGACCATGCCGTCGCCCTCGCGCGTCAGGCGCCGCAGCACGGCGTTGACCAGCCCCTTCTGGGCGGCGGCGCCGCGCGCGGCGGCGAGCGCGACCGCGGTATCGACGACGGCGTGCGCCGGCATGCGCAGGAACAGGAGCTGCGCGATCGCCAGCCGCAGCGCGTCGTGCGCGGCGGCGGCGCGCGCCGGCAGCGGCCGCGGCACGCAGTGGGCGATCAGCGCGTCGATCTGGCCGAGTCGGCGCAGCCCCGTCGCGACGATCAACCGGACGAACGCCCGGTCGCGCACGGCGAGCTGCGCGAACCCGGCGGCGGCGGACAATGCATCATCCAGCGCCTCACCGCGGCGGACGACCGCCTGCAGGAGGTCGAGCGCCACCGACCGCGCGGCGACGCCAGCCGGCAGCGGCGCGGCCGTCGCCTCAGCCACGGGCGGCAAAGCGTTTCGGCATGCGCGGGCCGCGCGCCGGCGCGCGGCCGGTCAGCCCCACGGCCCGCGGGCCGGGCGGGCGGGCGCGGCGGCGGCCGGGCGGCCGGCGTAGCCCGCCATCTCGCGCAGCCGCGCGACGCGGTTGGCGGTCGACGGGTGGGTGGAGAACAGGTTGTCCATCTTCTGCCCGTTCAGCGGGTTGACGATGAACATGTGCGCGGTCGCCGGGTTGGACTCGGCCTGCTCGTTGGGCACGCGGTGGGCCGCGGCGTCGAGGTTCTCCAGCGCCGAGGCGAGCCACAAGGGGTTGCCCGCGATCTCCGCGCCGGCGCGGTCGGCGGCGTATTCGCGGGTGCGCGAGATCGCCATCTGCACCAGCATCGCGGCGAGCGGCGCCAGGATCATGATCAGGATCGAGCCGACGATGCCGAGCGGGTTGCTGCGGTTGTCGCTGGAGCCGCCGAAGAACAGCGCGAAGTTGGCGAGCATGCCGATCGCGCCGGCGATGGTCGCGGTGATGGTCATGATCAAGGTGTCGCGATTCTTCACGTGCGCGAGCTCGTGCGCCATGACGCCGGCGATCTCCTCGTAGCTCATCGCGCGCAGGAGGCCTGTGGTGGCGGCGACGGCGGCATGCTCCGGGTCGCGGCCGGTAGCGAAGGCGTTGGGCTGGTCGTTCTCGATGATGTAGACGCGCGGCATCGGCAGGCCGGCGCGCTGCGCGAGCTGCTGCACGATGCCGTAGAACTGCGGCGCGCTGCGCGCATCGACTTCCTGCGCGTTGTACATGCGCAGGACGACCTTGTCCGAATTCCAGTACGCGAACACGTTCATGCCGAGCGCGATCACGAGCGCGATCATCATGCCCGCCTGGCCGCCGATCAGGCCGCCGATCGCCAGGAACAGCGCCGTCATGCCGGCCAGCAGCAGGGCGGTGCGGAAGTAGTTCATCGAGGTCCACCGAGGGGTTTGCGACGCCTTCTATGTGGCCCCGCCGGACCCGCCGTCAAGATCGCTGCGGTGCGGCGAAACCCTTGGCGGGCCACGCGAACGACGCCATATTCGCGCCATGAGCGAGAAAGCGAAGCCTGCCGACCAGCCCGCCGCCACGCCCGCGGCGCCGGCCGACCCGTTGCCCGCCGCGACGCCGGCGCCGACGCCGGAACCCGGGGCGGTGCCGGAGATCGGCGGCCGCAAGGGTCCCGACCCCACGCGCTACGGCGACTGGGAGAAGGACGGCCGCTGTATCGACTTCTGACGGCGGCCGCCGGGCGCCGATTCGGCCGGGCGCGTTGCCGCGGCAATTTGTTCCGGTTATGTTCCGCGCATGATGGAAGTGTCCACCCCGGGGCCGGCCGGGCCGCCGCGCCACCGCGGGCGGCGCTGGTCGGCCCGCGTCGTGCTGGCGGCCGGCGTGGTCTCGGTGGCGGCGTCGCCGGCGGGCGAGGTGCTGCCGGGGCCCATCCCGGCGCGGGTGGTGGAGGTGATCGACGGCGACACGGTGCGGGTGCGCGCGCGCATCTGGCTGGGCCAGGAGATCGAGATCAGCGTGCGCTTCGACGGCATCGACACGCCGGAGCGCCGCGGCAAGTGCGCCGAGGAGCGCCGGCTGGCCGAGGCGGCGCACGCCTTCGTCGCCGCCCGGATGGACGGCCAGCCGGTGACCCTGCGCAACGTCCACTACGGCAAGTACGCCGGCCGCGTCGTCGCCCGCGCCCTGCTGCCCTCAGGCGAGGACATCTCCCAGTCCCTCATCTCCGCCGGCCTCGCGCGCCCGTATGACGGGCGCGCGCGGGCGGGGTGGTGCGCGGTCTAACGGCGCGGCACGCGCGAGGCGGACGGCGCGGCGGGCGTCGACGGCGCGGCAGCCTTGATCTCCAGCGTCACGGGATCGGCCAATGTCTGCGCGGTCGGACGCGAGGAGTCCTGCACGGCAATCCGCACGTCCTTGGCCGTCGCGGGTGCCGTGTCGATTCGGACGTTGAAGATGCCGTCCCTGCTGGCCTTGTCGACCTGCAGTCCCGCGGGCGGCGAATCGAGCACGGTCGCGAAGTAGGGCGCGGTGCCGCCGCTGATCTGGAACGAAGCCGGCGCACCCGCTTCGACCTGCACTTTGTCCGACGGCTGCCGCGATAGGCCCGCCGTGGCGGCGAGCTCGGCGATCCGGCAGGCCGTCACGCCGCTCTTCACGTCCTCGGCGGTGATCCGCACCGTGTTGCGATAGGCTTCGATCGCCTTTTCGAGCTGGCCGCGAAGGTCGGCCAGAAGTGCCGTCTCGGCGCGCTGCGCAGCGCTGGTGTCTGTGGCGCCCGGTTGCGACAGGGCGCCGGCGGCCCGTGCGGCCAGTCGGGCGGCGGCATCGGTGGCAGCCCCCGCCGCGGCCTCGGCCCCCGGACCGGTCGGCGGACCCTCGAAGCTGAACGATCCGAGTGAGCGCGCCATGCGGCTGATGGCCTCGAGATCCGATTTCTGGATCGCCACCCGGTTGTTCACCGCCGCGCCGACATTCGATACCGCGACGTGCACGTGACCGCCGATCTCGCGGTCGAGCGGAATGACGCTTCCGGCGACGATCCGTGCCGTCGAGACGACGGCGCGTGTCCGCGTCAATGCCGTCGAGAGCTCGACGATACGTATGGACGGTGTGAAGATCCTCTCGATGCGATCGACTTCGGTTACCACCATGTCGGTGACACGGCTCAGGGTCGCGGCGGCCATCCACGGCTGCAACGCCGGCGTGCCGGCCGCATCGACGCAGTTGAGCGCCTCGATGCCGGCGCGGTAGGCCTCGCCCACGCCCTTCGGCGCGGCCAGCGAGCCGGCAGCATAGGCGGTGCCGCCGCCGAGGCCGAAGCCTACGATCATGTCCCGGGACCCGCCGTACATGCCAGCGGCGAGGGCGCCGAGGGCGCCGGCGAACGTCGCGACACCCGCGACGGCCTCGATCGTCGCCTGCTCGTTGGCCCGGCCCTTGAGGTCACTGCGCACCGTATCCAGGCGGACCAGCGCCGCCTCGACGGCGCTCGCGCGCTCGTCAGGCTGCCGGACGGGCTCGGGAATGGGCACGAAGGGCTGGAAGACGGTACAGCCGCCGGTCAATGCCGCCAGCGAAAACAGGGATGCGAATACGATGGGATGCCTGCAGGATACAATATTCATGGAAAAATCCATTGGTATTTAAGTGACGGTGAAGAAATTATATTCGTGTGGATGGTGCCTCCCTGCTTGATTTAATTCAATTGAATTTCATCGTCGCAGACGAACTGCCGGATAAATCGGCGGATTTACTGAGAATTCGGTTCTTGTCGCAGGCGGGGCGCATGCGCCGGCATGCGCGTGTCGACGGCGGGCGGCGGTCGCCCGGGCCCGTCGCGGCTATTCCGGGCGGGCGCGGCGGCCGGCGATCGTGCCCGTGGCGAGCGCGACGCCGAGGCTGACGGCGACGATGCCGGCGACGGCGGGGAGGTCCGGCAGCTCGCCGAGCGCCGGCACGGCGAGCAGGGTGGCGAGCGCCGGCAGCAGCGCGTTGAACGCCGCCGCGCGGCCGGCGCCGAGCCGGCGCACGGCGATGCCATAGAGGATCATCGCGACGACCCCGGACAGGATGCCCTGGGCGACGACCTGGATCGCGACGTCGCGCCACGGCGCGTCGAACAGCCGGGGCTCGAACGCGGTGACGTAGACCGGCGCGAAAACGAGCGCCGAGTAGACGTTGACGATCGCGGCCGCCCGCCAGGCGCCGGTCGCCTTGCGCCGCATCGCGACGGTGTAGCAACTCCACATCATGGCGCCGAGGAGGAGCAGCAGGTGCCCCTGCCATTGCCCGGCGACGCCGGCGACCAGCGACAGCCCGCCGATCGCCGCGACCCCGGCCAGGATCAGCGCCAGCCCGGCCAGCCGGCCGCGGTCGGGCCGCTCGCCCAGCGCCGCGGCGGCGATCAGCGCGGTCCACAGCGCCACCGTGCCGGGCAGCAGCGCGCTGATGTGGCTCATCGGCGCGAACTGCATGCCGGACGCCGCCACCAAGTAGAACGGAATGCCCGCGCCGGCGACCATGATCAGGGTCGTGCCGCGCTCGCCCCGGCGCAGCCCGAGGCCGTGGCGCAGCAGGACCGGAAACAGGATGAGCGCCGGCACCACGTAGCGCACGAACGCGACGTCGGCCGGCCCCAGGGTGGTCGACACGCCGTAGCGGGTGGACACCAGCCACGCCGACCACACCAGCACCGCCGCGAACCCTGCGGCCCGCCCGACCCAGGCATCAGGCAGCCGGCCGAACCAGCCGGCCGGCGCACCCGGCGCCGCATCATCCACCCGCAAGGCCATCGGACAGCTCCCCGCCCACTATGCTGCGCCGCAGCAACCAAGGGAAGGGGCAGGCACTCCACTCCGCGGCCGGGGGGGTGCAAGGCGACGCGGTTCTTGGCCGGCATGCGACCGCTCAAGAGTCGCTCCGACGGTGCGAAACCCTGACTTGTTTATTGACTGCTGCTTGCAGCGGCATCGATGCGAACGTCAAAATCGATCGCTTGCATGACCCCTCCCCCAACCCCCTCCCGCGAGGGGAGGGGCTTTGCGAGCGCGCCGTCTCTTCCCCTCCCCTCGCGGGAGGGGTTTGGGGGAGGGGGCGCCGCCGGCCGGGTATCGTTACGCGAACCGGATCGTGCGCCGCCAAGCGCTCGTCGTGGATCGAGAGCGGGCCGGGCTTCCCAGGATGTCTCCGGCCCTACGCCCGGTTCATCCGGTTCCCCACCAGGTCGGTGACCACGCCGGGCTCCGCCAGCGTAGACGTGTCGCCCAGCGCGTCGTGCTCGTTGGCGGCGATCTTGCGCAGGATGCGGCGCATGATCTTGCCCGAGCGGGTCTTGGGCAGGCCGGGCGCCCACTGGATCAGGTCGGGGGTGGCGATGGGGCCGATCTCGCGCCGCACCCACTGGCCGAGCTCCTTGCGCAGGTCCTCGGTCGGCTCGACGCCGCTGACCAGGGTGACATAGGCGTAGATGCCCTGGCCCTTGATGTCGTGCGGGTAGCCGACGACGGCGGCCTCCGCCACCTTCTCGTGCGCCACCAGCGCGCTCTCGATCTCGGCGGTGCCCAGGCGGTGGCCGGCGACGTTGATCACGTCGTCGACCCGGCCGGTGATCCAGTAGTAGCCGTCCGCGTCGCGGCGGCAGCCGTCGCCGGTGAAGTAGCGGCCGGGATAGGTCGAGAAGTAGGTCTGAACGAAACGGTCGTGGTCGCGGAACACGGTGCGCATCTGCCCCGGCCACGAATCGGCGAGGCAGAGGTTGCCGGTGCATGCGCCCGACAGCGGGTTGCCCTCGGCGTCCACCACCTCCGGCACCACGCCGAAGAACGGCAGGGTGGCGGAGCCCGGCTTCAGCGCCGTCGCGCCCGGCAGCGGGGTGATCAGGATGCCGCCCGTTTCCGTCTGCCACCACGTGTCCACGATCGGGCAGCGCTTGTCGCCGACGACGTTGTAGTACCACAGCCACGCCTCGGGGTTGATCGGCTCGCCCACCGTGCCGAGCAGCCGGATCGTGCTGCGCGCGGCCTTCTTCACCGGGCCGTCGCCTTCGCGCATCAGCGCGCGGATGGCGGTCGGCGCGGTGTAGAAGATGTTGACCTTGTGCTTGTCGCAGACCTGCCAGAAGCGCGAGAAGTCGGGGTAGTTGGGCACGCCCTCGAACATCAGGCTGATCGCGCCGTTGGCGAGCGGGCCGTAGACGATGTAGCTGTGCCCCGTGACCCAGCCGACGTCGGCGGTGCACCAGTAGACGTCGCCGTCGTGGTAGTCGAACACGTACTGGTGCGTCATCGACGCGAAGACCATGTAGCCGCCGGTGGTGTGCAGCACCCCCTTCGGCTTGCCGGTCGAGCCCGAGGTGTAGAGGATGAACAGCGGATCCTCCGCGCCCATGTCCTCGGGCGGGCAGTCGGCCGACGCATCGGCCATCACGTCGTGGTACCAGACGTCGCGGCCCTTCGACCACCCGACATTGCCGCCGGTGCGCTTCACCACCACGCAGTTCGTGATCGTCGGGCACTGCTTCAGCGCCTCGTCGGCGTTGGCCTTCAGCGGCACCTTGCGGCCGCCGCGCAGGCCTTCGTCTGCCGTGACAAGGATGTTTGAGTCGCAGTCCTGGATGCGTCCGGCCAGCGAATCGGGCGAGAAGCCGCCGAACACCACCGAATGGATCGCGCCGATCCGCGCGCAGGCCAGCATCGCGACCACGGCTTCCGGGATCATCGGCAGGTAGATGGTGATGCGGTCGCCCTTGCGCGCGCCGAGCGCCTTCAGCGCGTTGGCGAACTTGCACACCTCGCGGTGCAGCTCGGCGTAGGTGATCGCCTTCGATTCGCTCGGGTCGTCGCCTTCCCACAGGATCGCCGTCTGGTTGCCGCGGGTGGACAGATGGCGGTCGAGACAGTTGGCCGAGGCGTTGAGGCGGCCGTCGTGGAACCAGCGGATGTGGACGTCGTGCGGGTCGTAGGAGACGTCCTTGACCTTGGTGTAGGGCTTCATCCAGTGGATGCGCTTGCCCTCCTCGGCCCAGAAGGCGACCGGATCCCTGACCGACCGCTCGTACATCTCTCGGTACTTGGCCTGGTCGATCCACGCGGCCTTCGCGGCGGCCGGCGGCACTGGGATCACGGTGTCAGCCATGGTCTCCCATCCTCCTGTAAGCGGCGTTATCGGCGATTGGGCGGGATTATCGGCAGTTTGGCGCGGGCGGGCAAGAGAGGGCGGGCGGCAGCGCATCGGGCGGCGGCACCGGGATGCGCTCGACCTCGCGCGGCTCGAACTTGACCAGCCCGCCGGCATAGGTGCGCCCGGCCGCGCCGTCGACATGCGCCGACAGCCAGGCGGCGAGCGCCGCCAGGACGGCGTCGTCCATCGCGGCGCGCGGATACAGCCCGTGCGCGATGTTGAGGTGGCGCGCCCCGCAGAGGTTGCGCACGAAGGCGGGCGGCCGCCGCGCCATGTAGCTGCACAGGATCGGCGCCGGCGCGTGCAGCCCGACCGCCCACCACGCGCGGCGGTGGCGGGCGACGAACGCCTCGTGCGCGCCCTGCGCCCGGGCCCAGGCGAGGAACCGCTCGACCTGGCGCCGCTCCGCCGCCGCCAGCGCGTCCAGCTCGACCGGCAGGTCGATCACCCGTTGCAGCGCCGCGTCCGCGATGAGCGCCGGCCCGGCGGCGAACAACTCGCGCGCATGGGTGACCGTGGGGCGCAGCAGGCGCGGCGGCAGCGCGCCGCCGTAGGCGCCGGCGATCCACACCTTGTTCGCGCCGGTGACCTGGCCGCGGTGGACGCGGCACAGCTCGCCCAGCTCCACCAGGCCGGCCGGCGGCTTCGGCGCGGCGCGCACGAAGCCGGACCAGCGCGGCGTCGATACCAGCGCATCCCACGCCACCGGCCGGCCGCTGCCGACCGTCCCGATGCGCTCGGGCGAGTCCACCGCGCGCACGGCGAGGGCCGGCGCGCGGTCGCCGATGCGGAAGCAGGCGATCGCCGCCGACGTCATCGCGTCGGCGAACGGCCGCGCGGACGGCGCCACCACGTCGAGCGCGACGCCGCCCAATCCATCGGCGAGCAGCGCGCGCAGCAGCGCGCCGTAGTTGACGTCGAGCCATTCGGCGGCGGTGACGAACGCGCCGAAGTCGCCGGGCCGGCCGAGCGCGCGGGTGTGCAGGAAAAAGTGGACGTGCAGGCCGGCGAGCCGGCTGGCGGAGAGGCCGTGGCGGCGCGCGGTCTCGGCCAGCCAATCCTTCCACCGCGCATCGATGCCGTGGTGGCGCACGTAAGGCGGGTTGCCGACGAACAAAGTCGGCGCGGCGATGTCGGGCAGCGCGAGGTCGCGGTAGTCGAGGCAGCGCGCGTCGAGCCGGTGCGCGACGCCGTGCGCCGCCGCGGCGGCGCGGGTCATCAGCACCGCCAGCGGGTCGGTGTCGACGGCGATCAGTTTCGCGTCGGGAAACCGCCGGGCCGCCGCGACGACGAAGCGGCCGGAGCCGCAGCCGGGATCGACGATGCGCGCCGGCGCGCCACTGCGCACGGCCCAATCGAGCATCGCGCCAACGATCGCCGCCGGGGTATAGGTGGCGCCGTCGTCGCGCCGCGTGCGCGCGCTGCGCAGGGCGCAGAAGGCGTCGCCCAAGGGGTCGTTGCCGGCGCGGATCGAGGCGCGGATGTCTTCGACCTGTTCTGCGGAGGCGCCCCCTCCCCCAACCTCCTCCCACGAGGGGAGGGGGCTTACTTCTCCCCCTCCCCTCGTGGGAGGGGGTTGGGGGGAGGGGGCCTCTCCGCGCGACAAATCCCCAGCAGCCAGCGCCCGCGCGACCGCGACCAGCATCGCCTCGCTGTCGATGCGGATCACCCCATCACCACGTCCCCACCGTCCACCCGCACCGCGACCGGCATCAGCCGCCGTCCCATGCACGGGCCGGCGATGCAGTAGCCGTCGTCGATGTTGAACTTCGCAAAGTGCGTCGCGCACTGGATCACCGACTTGTCGACCGACAGGAACACGTCGGGCTTCCAGTCGAGGTTGACGCCCTGGTGCGGGCAGACGTTGCGGTAGCCCCAGATGCGCGCGCCGCGGCGGACCACGAAGATGCGCTTGCGGTCCGGCAGGACGAACCCCTTGCCGCCGGGATCGGCGATGTCGTCGAGCCGGCACAGCACGGTCATTTCGCCGGCACGCCGCCCATCTTGCAGATCAGCGCCCACTGCGCCGCGGTCACCGGCATCACCGACAGCCGCGACTGGCGCACCAGCGCGAAGTCGGCGAGCGTCGGCTCCGCCTTGATCGCGGCGAGCGTCACCGGGTTCGGCACCGGGCGCACCGTCTTCACGTCGACCATGCCGAACTTGCCGGTCGCATCGGTGTGGTCGGGATAATATTCCTTCGCGACCTCGACGATGCCGACGACCGCCTTCTGCTCGTTCGAATGATAGAAGAACGCGCGGTCGCCCTTCTTCATCGCCTTCATGTTGTTCGCCGCCTGGTGGTTGCGCACGCCGTTCCAGTGCTCCACCCCCTTCTTCACCTGGTCGTCCCACGACCACGACGACGGCTCGCTCTTGACCAGCCAGTAGGCCATTGCGCGTTTCTCAGCCCCTTTCACCTTCCGCCCGGAACGGGCGCGACAACAATCCGCCGATCACGTCGTCGATCGGCGCGCCGCGGTCGACCACCGCGGTCACCGCGGCGGCGATCGGCATCTCGACATGGTGGCGCGCAGCCAGCGCGACGACCGCGGACGCCGAGTAGACGCCTTCGGCCACCGACTTGCGCGCCGCCAGGATCGCCGCCAGCGCCTCGCCCTTGCCGAGCGCGGCGCCGAGCGAGTAATTGCGCGACTGCGCGCTGGTGCAGGTGAGCGTCAGGTCGCCCAGGCCGGACAGCCCCATCATCGTCGCCGCCCTGCCGCCCAGCGCGACGCACAGCCGCGTCATCTCCGCCAGGCCGCGGGTGATCAGCGCCGCGCGCGCGTTCTCGCCCAGCGCGCGGCCCGCCGCGATGCCGCAGGCGATCGCGATCACGTTCTTCACCGCGCCGCCGACTTGGGCGCCGACCACGTCCTCGGAGACATAGGGGCGGAACCGCGGGCTGCCGATCGCGTCGACCAGCCGCGCGCCGAGCGTCGCGTCGGCGCAGGCCAAGGTCACCGCGGTCGGCAGGCCGCGCGCGACCTCCGCCGCGAAGGTCGGGCCGGACAGCACGGCGATGGGGTGGCCGGGCAGCGCGTCTGCGACCGCCGCCGACATCAGCGCGCCGCTGCCCTGCTCGATCCCCTTGGCGCAGACGACCAGCGGCGTCGCGGCCGGCAGATGCGGGCGCAGCATCGCGGCATTGGCGCGCAGGAACTGCGCCGGCACCGCCAGCAGCACGATCTCGGCACCCGCCGCCGCCGCGATGTCCGGGCTCGCCCCCACGTCGGCGGGCAACGCCACGCCGGGCAGGAAGTCGGGATTGCGGTGCGTCGCGTTGATGGCGGCGGCGACGGCCGCGTCGTGCGCCCACAGCGCGACCGCGTTGCCGGCCTGGCGCGCGACCAGCGCCAGCGCCGTTCCCCATGCGCCGGCGCCGATGACGGTGACCCGCGGCATCGGCCGGTCAGACGCTGAGGTTCATCGCGACGGAGATGCGCGTCGCCGTGCCGGTATAGGGCCGCACGCCGTGCGACAGCCATGACGGAAAGATCATCAGCATCCCGGGCCGCGGCCGCACCAGCTCCGACGCGCCGACCGACAGCCCGCCCGGCGTCGAGAACGCCAGCAGCGGCGCGTACATCGCCGGCGCGACGCCGCGCGGGTCCTGGATCTCGAACCCGCCGCCGAGCGACGCATCGGCGCCGATGCCTCCGTCGTCGACATAGTAGCTGGCCGACCAGTAGGCGCCGGGGTGGGTGTGGAACTCGTTGGCGTGGCCGGTGCGGTTGACGTTGGCCCAGGCGTTGACCTTCCACGCGACGCGCACCGCCCGGCCCTGGCGGTCGGCGGTCAGCTTCGTCGCCAGCGCCTTCGCCGCCTCGATCACGCGGCCGCCGGCGTCGCCGCACCAGTCCGGGAAGTCCCATGGCGACTGCCAGCCGCCGAGGTTGGAATGCTGCGTGCCGGCGACCGACTGCTCGCGCGCCAGGATGGTCCGCCGCAGCGCATCGTTCAGGGCCGCCGCGTCCGGCAGGTCGGCGACCGCGACCGGCGTCGGGAACAGGTTCAGCAGCGCGACCTTGGCGTCGGTCGCGC
>JBFWQM010000166.1:0-12541 GCA_050249455.1 Rhodospirillaceae bacterium
TTGTCCACCATCAGGAACGGGTAGCGATGCGGGATCAGCCGCATCACCGTCTCGATGTCGATGTCTTCCACCTGAAGGGAGGCGCTGGGCGCGATGTCGGCCGTCATTGCTCCTTCTTCTCCGCGAGACGACGCAAGACATGGTATTGGCGCAGGTACACCGGCAAGGGAACCGCCGGCGAGCCGCTGACCGTCATGCCAGCCGGGACGTCCTTGGCAACGCCGCACTGCGGGCCCAGGCGCGCCCCGTCACCGATGTTGAGGTGGCCGGAGATGCCGCCCTGGCCGCCGACGATGACGTAGTTGCCCATCCGGGTGCTGCCTGACACCCCGGTCTGCGCCACCAGGATGCAGCCACGCCCCAGTTGGACGTTGTGCCCGATCTGCACAAGATTATCAATCTTGCAGCCGTCGCCGATGACTGTGTCCGGGCCGGCGCCGCGGTCGATGGTGGCGTTGGCGCCGATCTCCACGTCGTCGCCGATGACGACCCGGCCGAGCTGGGGGATCTTGAGGTGAACCGCGTCGAGCGCGTAGCCGAAGCCGTCCTCGCCGATGCGCGCGCCGGCATAGATGCGCGCCCGCCGCCCGACGATGCAATAGGCCAGCGACACGTGGGCGCCGATCGCGGACTCCTCGCCGATTGTCACGCCGCGGGCGATCACGGCGTGCGGACCGATCCGCGACCGCGGCCCGATCACCACGTCCGGGCCGATCACCGCGTGGTCGCCGATGGTCGTGCCGGCCCCGATCTGCGCGCTGGGGTCGACCGTCGCGGTGGCCGCCACGCCGCTCCATTGCCAAATGTCGGGGTAGAACAGCCGCGCCGCCAGGGCGTAGGCGTGATAGGGCTTCTCGGACAGGATGAGCGCCATCCCGGCGGGCGCCTGCGCTGCATGCTGCGGATGCACGAGGCAGGCCCCGGCGCGGCTGGCGCGGAACGCCGCGACGTACTTCTTGTTGTCCAGGAAGCTGACGTGATCGGCCGTCGCGGTGTCGAGCGGCGCGACGTCGGCGATCATGCGGCCGGCATGATCGGGATCGTGCACCTGCGCCTGGCAGGCCTCGGCGATCCGTGAGACCGGGAACGGACCCTCGACGCGATAGAAGCGGGGGTCAGCCACGGGGCGGCCTCACCGCTTTTCGAGCGATTTCTCGTCGGGGAGCCGGACCCGCACCGAGGCGAGCTGCTTGTTCAGGCGGCCGAGCGCCTCGTCGGTAATGTCGAACTCCTTGGTCGACAGGACGACGAACGACTTGGGCAGCAGCACGTTGATCTGGCGCTCCTTGGCCATGTCGGCGGCGATCTTCAGCAGCGCATTGCGCACCTCGCCCATCGCGTTGGCGAAGGCGACATCGACCCGGCGCTTGTAGGTCTGGACCGCGCGTTGCGCATCGGCGGCCTGCTTCTCGAAGCCCTTGCGGCGCTCGTTGAACGCTTCCGGCGACAGGACGGTGCGCTGCCGGGCGAGGTCTTGCTCGGCCGCGCGCAGGTCGTTCTCGCGCTTCTTGACGTCCTTCTCGTAGTCGTCGCGCAGCTTCTCCATCTGTGGCCGGATGCTCTTGGCCGCCGCGGAGTCCTCAAGGATGCGCTGGACGTCGATGATGCCGATCACCGGGGTCGGCATCTTCTGCTGCGCCTGGACGACGCCGGGCGCGGCGAGCGTGACGGCAACGACAGCCGCGGTGAACAGGGCCTTGAGGTCACGCATCATCTGTCAATCAGAACCTTGTACCAAAGTTGAATCGGATCAGTTCGGTCTCGTCGAAGTCTTCCTTCAGGAGCGGGAAGCCCAGGTCGAGGCTGATCGGCCCGAACGGCGAGGCCCACGAGAGGCCGGTGCCCGCGGCGGCGCGGAGCGTGCCCGTATCGGTCAGCGCGCCCAGCGACGAATCCGCGTCGCCGACCGAGCCGGCGTCGAGGAACAGCTTGCCTTTCACCCCGAGCTCGTTGGGCAAGCCGATCGGGAAGGTCATCTCGGCGCTGCCGCGATAGTACCAGTTGCCGCCCAGCGCGTCGCCGGTTGCCGTGTCGCGCGGTCCGACGCCGGCGTTCGCGAAGCCGCGCAGGTTGACGCCGCCGAGGAAGAACCGGTCGACGATCCGCGTGTCCTGCCCGAAGCTGAGGATATAGCCGGCCGACCCGAGCAGGCTCAAGACCACGTCCGACCCCTGGCCGATGCCGATGAAGTGGTTGTAGGTCAGCCGGTTGCGCAGGTAGTTCGCATCGCCGCCAAGTCCGGCCAGATCGGTATTCCAACGCACGTAGAAGCCCTCGGTCGGCGCGAAGCGGTTGTCGCGCACGTCGTAGGTCAGGCCGTGGCCGACGGACGAGGTCAGGAACGAGCCTTCCTGCTCCTTGATCGCAAGCGACGCGTCCTGGTCGATGTCGGTCATCTCGTCCTGGCGCAGCGTGTAGCTCCAGTTCTCGGTCAGCGATTCGCTCAGCCGATAGCCCAGCCGAAGCGATCCGCCGGTGGACACCCGGTCGAACGACGATTCCCGCTGCAGGTCGGTCGCGGTGCGGAACAGGTCGAAGCCCGCGCTCAGGTTGCGATCCAGGAAATAGGGCTCGGTGAAGCTGAGGTCGAGCTGCGTCTCGCGCTGGCCCAGCAGGAAGCGCAGGCGCAGGTCCTGCCCGGTGCCGACGAGGTTGCGTTCGCGCAGGGACACGTCGCCCAGGACGCCGGACGTCGTGGAAAAGCCGGCACCGAACGAGATCTCGCCGGTCGATTTCTCCTGGACCGCGACGTTGACCACGGTTCGGTCCGGCGCAGTGCCGGGGACGTTGTTGATGTCGACCTTCTCGAAGTAACCGAGGTTGCGGATGCGCCGCTGGGTGCGCCGCATCTTCGAGGTGTTGAAGGCATCGCCCTCGGAGATCAGGAACTCGCGCCGGACCACCTTGTCGAGCGTCCGCACGTTGCCCTGGATGTTGATCCGCTCCACGAAGACGCGTGGACCCTCCTGGATGTTGTAGGTGATGTCGATGCGTCGCGCCTCGCGGTCGCGCCGGATCTGCGGGCGCACGTCCACGAAGGCGTAGCCGAGATTGCCCACCGCGTCGGTGATCTTGCCGATCGTCGCCTCGACCGCGTCGGCGTCGTACCAGTCGCCTTCCTTGGTCGTACTCTCATAGCTGAGCTGCGAGGCGTCCAGGTTGGGGATCGCCGAGGTCACGTCGACCTTTCCGAACTTGTAGCGCTCGCCCTCCTCCAGGGTGAAGGTGATGAAGAATCCGCCGCGGTCGGGCGACAGCTCGGCGATGGCGGAAACGACGCGGAAGTCGGCGAAGCCGTTATGGAGGTAGTAGCGGCGCAGCAGCTCGCGGTCGAACGTCAGCCGGTCGGGGTCGTAGCTGTCGGACGAGGAGAACAGGCGGTACCAGGCGGACTCCTTAGTCTGCACCACGCCGCGCAGATCGCTGTCGCTGAAGAACTTGTTGCCGACGAAGGTGATCTTGCGGATCTCGGTCAGCGTCCCTTCGTTGATCTCGAACACGAGGTCGACGCGGTTCTGCTCGAGCTGGATGACCTTGGGGTCCACGGTCGCGGCGAAGCGGCCGTTGCGGCGGTAGAGGTCGATGATGCGCTGGACGTCGCTCTGCACGCGCGAGCGGGTATAGACGACGCGCGGCCGCAGCTGGACTTCCTGGCGCAGGGTCTCCTCGGTGAGCTTCTTGTTCCCCTCGAAGGCGATGCGGTTGATGATCGGGTTCTCGACCACCCGGGCGACGATCACCGCGCCGTCGCGCAGCAGGGTCACGTCGCCGAACAGGCCGGTCGCGAACAGGCTCTTCAGCGACCGGTCGAGGGCGGCCGGATCGAAACGGTCGCCGACCCGGAGCGACATGTAGGAGCGCACCGTCTCGGGATCGATGCGCTGCGTGCCCTCGACCCGGATCTCGCTGATCACCGGGTTCGGCTCGCCCTGCTGGGCCATCGCGCGCGGCAGGCTCGCGGCGAAGACGGCTGCCAGCAGAACGGCAGCGCCGCAAATCTTGAGAGTCTTGAACACGTCGCCCCCTATTTTCTTCTATCGGACGGTCAGGTGACGAGACCGGCAAAGAAATCGAACACGCGCAGGTGTACGAGATCGTTCCAAGTCGCGAACAGCATCAGGGTCAGCACCAGCGCCAGACCGATCCGGAAGCCGTACTCGCGCGCACGCTCGCCGATCGGCCGGCCCCGGATCCATTCCATCGCATAGAACATCAGATGGCCGCCGTCGAGCATCGGAACTGGAAACAGGTTGATGAGCCCCAGATTGACCGACAGGAGCGCGGCGAACATCACGAGGCTGACGAGGCCGGTTTCCGCCACGTCGCCCGACATCTGCGCGATGCGGATCGGCCCGCCGAGCTCCTGGGCCGTGCGCGTCCCGGCGATGATCTGGCCCAGCGCGTCGAAGATGCTGACGGTCAGCGTCATCGTCTCGCCGGTCGCGTACCAGAGGGCGCTCAGCGGGTCGTAGCGGACCAGCTTGGTGTCCTGGGTCGAGCGCGTGATCCCGAGCCGGCCGATCGTCTGGACGTTGCCGAAGCGGTCGGTGACCTCCACCGTGTCCGGCAGGATCGACACGGTCCGCGGGGCGCCGCCGCGCTCGATGGTGATATCCATCTGGCGGCCGGGGGCAAGCTGGACGATGCGCTGGATCTGCTCGAAGCGGCCGATCTCGGTGCCGTTGATCCGCACGATCAGGTCGCCCGGCTGCAGCCCGGCCCGGGCCGCGGCGCTGTCCTCCACCACCGTGCCGATCTGGGCCGGCGTGTGCGGCTGGCCGACAACGACGTAGGTGCCGGCCAGCAGCACGATCGCGAACAGAAAGTTGGCGATCGGCCCGGCGGCGACGATTGCCGAGCGCTGGCCGACCGTCTTGGTCTGGAACGAGACGGCCTCGTCCTGCGCCGTCATCGGCACCAGCGGCCCTTCGGACGAGGGTGCCGCCGGCTCCATCTCGCCGAACATCTTGACGTAGCCGCCGATCGGGATAGCGCTGAACTTCCAGCGCGTGTCGTGCCGGTCGTTCCAGCCGAACAGCTCCGGACCGAACCCGATCGAGAACACCTCCACCCGCACGCCGCAGCGGCGCGCGACCAGATAGTGACCGAGCTCGTGCACGAACACGAGCACCGTCAGCACGACCAGGAAGGGGACCAGGTATTGCCAGATGCCGTAGATGATTTCCATGACGCGGACGCTACCTGTTCAGGCGTTGACCGCCGCACGCACCATGCCGGCGCGCGCCACGGCGCGGGCCTGCCGGTCGATGGCGATGACATCCTCGAGCGAGTTCATGGCGAGATTGGGGACGAACTCCAGTGTGTGCTCGACCAGCCGGGGGATGTCGAGGAAGCCGATCTGGCGATCGAGGAAGGCGTGCACCGCCACCTCGTTGGCCGCGTTCAGGATGGTCGGCGCGACGCCGCCGGCGCGCAGCGCCTCGCGCGCCAGCCGGATCGCGGGGAACCGCACCGGGTCAGGGGCGCGGAACGTGAGCTGGCCGATCCGCGCCAAGTCGAGCCGCTGCGCCGGCGTCGGCATGCGGTCGGGCCACGCCAGCGTGTAGGCGATCGGCGTGCGCATGTCCGGGCTGCCGAGCTGCGCCAGCACCGAGCCGTCGACATAGCTGACCATGCTGTGGATGATCGACTGCGGGTGCACCAGGATGTCGATCCGGTCGTCGGGCATCTCGAACAGGTAGTGGGCCTCGATCAGCTCCAAGCCCTTGTTCATCATGGTCGCCGAGTCGACCGAGATCTTGGCCCCCATGCTCCAGTTGGGATGCGCGACTGCCTGCTGCGGCGTGACGCCGGCCATCGCGTCGCGCTCGACGTCGAGGAAGGGGCCGCCCGAGGCGGTCAGGATGATCCGCTCCACCCGGTCGCGGTGCTCGTGGTCGAGCACCTGGTAGATGGCGTTGTGCTCTGAATCGACCGGCAGGAGCCGCGCCCCGTGGCTGGAAACCTCGCGCAGGAACAAGTCGCCCGCGCACACCAGGCACTCCTTGTTGGCCAGCGCCACGATGGCCCCGCGCCGCGCCGCCGCCAATGTCGGCTCCAGCCCGGCCGCGCCGACGATGGCCGCCATCACCCAGTCGGCCGGCAGGCTCGCCGCCTCGATCAGCGCCTGTGGCCCGGCGCCGGCGCGCACGCCGCTGGCGCCGAGCGCCCGCTTGAGGGCGGCATATTTCGTCTCGTCGGCGACCACCGCCATCTTCGCGCCCAGTCGGATCGCCTGATCGGCGAGCATCTCGACGCTGCCGTTGGCGGTCAGCGCCTCGACGGCGAAGCGCTCCCGATCGCGCTCGATCAGGTCGACGGTGTTGCAGCCGATGGACCCGGTCGAGCCCAGGATGGTGACGCGGCGCGGCTGGCCCGCGGTAACGGTGGTCTGCTGCGTCACGCTCCGAAACCCCCTGTCATGGTGACGATGAGGATGGCCAGGACCGGCGTCGTGATCACGAAGCCGTCGGTGCGGTCGAGCACCCCGCCATGGCCCGGTATCAGGTTGCTCGAGTCCTTCACGCCATAGCGGCGCTTGACTACGGATACCGCGAGATCGCCGGCCTGCGCCAGCACCGCGAGCACGATGGCGAGGAAAGCAAGCTTCCAGGCCGCCGCGATATGCCAGATCTGGCTGCCGGTCCAACCCCAGGCGGCGGCGCAGACCATGCCGCCGGCAAGCCCGGACCAGGTCTTGCGCGGACTGATCACCGGCGCCAGGCGGGGGCCGCCGACGGTTCGCCCCACCGCGTAGCCGCCCAGGTCGGTGGCGCAGACCACGCCGACCAGCCACAGCAGCCCCGCCGTGCCGACCGCCGGCTCCAGCCGCAGCCAGATGATCGTGGTCGCCACCGGCCCGATCACCAGCATGCCGAACGCCGTCCACAGCGGCTGCGACCGCCCCGCGAGGCCGGCCGCCACGAAGACGGCCACCGCCGCGACGAGGACGATCCACAGCGCCACGTCGGGCCGGCCGAGCGCCGCCGCAACGACGACCGCCACGCCGGCGGCCGCCATCGCATAGCCGGGCGCGCCGAACCGGCCGCCGTTGCAGATACGCTCCCACTCCCACGCCATCAGGAGGACGGTGCCGGCGACCAGCCCCTGGAACAGCGCCCCGCCGATGACCACGGCTGCGACGGCCACGGGTGCGAGCACCAGGCCCGAAGCCGCCCGCAGCTTGAGCTCGCGGGACGCCCAGCTAGCCACCGGCCGCGCCATATCGCCGTTCCCGGCGATGGTATTCGCGGATGGCTCCCTCGAGGTCGGCGCGAGAGAAGTCCGGCCACAGCGTGTCGATGAAGACGAGCTCCGAATAGGCCGCCTGCCACAGCAGGAAATTGCTGATGCGCTTCTCGCCGCTGGTCCGGATGATCAGGTCTGGATCGGGGATGCCGGCGGTGGCGAGATGCCGCTCCAGCAGCTCCGACGTCACGGCGGCGGCATCGAGGCGGCCGGTCGCCGCTTCGGCGACCAGACGTCGCGCCGCCTCGGTGATCTCCTGCCGGCTGCCGTAGCTCATCGCCACGATCAGGTTCAACGCGGTGTTGCCGAAGGTCCGCTCCTCGGCATCCGCCATCAGCGCGACGATGTCGTCCGGAAGCCGGCTGCGGTCGCCGATGAAGCGCACCCGCACGCCGCGATCGGCGAGCTCGCGCAGCTCCTGGCGTAAATAGAGCCGCATCAGGCCCATCAGGTCGGTGATCTCGCCGGCCGGGCGCTTCCAGTTCTCCAGCGAGAACCCGTAGAGCGTCAGGTAGCCGATCCCGATGTCGCCGGCGCTCTTGATCGCCTCGCGCACCGCGACCGCGCCCTGGCGATGGCCGGCGGTGCGCGGCAGGCCGCGCGCCTTGGCCCATCGTCCGTTCCCGTCCATGATGATCGCGACATGTACTGGCGGCGGCGCTACCTCGGAGTGCGACGGGAACGGTTTCATCCAGTCAGACCTGCATGATTTCTTTGTCTTTTTGAGCCACGGCCTCGTCGATGGCCTTGATGTGGCTGTCGGTCAGTGACTGGATCTCGTCGGCCCACAGGCGTTGGTCGTCCTGCGAGATGTCGCCGGACTTCTCCAGGCGCTTGAGGTGGTCCATGCCGTCGCGGCGCACGTTGCGCACGGCGATGCGGGCCTGCTCGGCGTACTTGTTGGCGACCTTGGTCAGCTCCTGGCGGCGCTCCTGGCTGAGCTGCGGGATCGGCACACGGATGAGGCCGCCGTCGACCTGCGGGTTGAGCCCGAGCCCGCCGTCCCGGATCGCCTTTTCGACCGCCTTGACCTGTCCCTTGTCCCAGACCTGGACGCTGATCATCCGCGCGTCGGGCACCGAGATCGTCCCGACCTGCGACAGCGGCAGCTTGGAGCCGTAGGCCTCGACCTGGATCGGCTCCAGCAGCGCGGCCGAGGCGCGGCCCGTGCGCAGCCCCGCGAGCTCCTTCTTCAGGACGTCCAGGGCGCTGTGCATCCGCCGTTCGATGTCGGAAATATCGGGATCGGCCATATTGTCATCCCTCCTCCGTGATTATGGTGAACTTGCCGGAACCACTCATCACGTCGGCGAACGCGCCAGAATTGTGAATCGAAAAGACTAGAATCGGTATCTTATTTTCTCGCGCCAGCGAGATCGCCGAGGCGTCCATGACCTGCAGATCATTGGACAAGACGTCCTTGTACGACAGCCGCTCGTAACGGACGGCGCTGCGGTCCTTGTGCGGATCGGCGGAATACACCCCGTCGACCTGCGTGCCCTTGAGCAGCGCGTCGCAGCCCATCTCCGCCGCGCGCAGCGCCGCGGCGGTGTCGGTGGTGAAGAACGGGCTGCCGGTGCCGGCGGCGAAGATCACCACCCGCCCCTTCTCCATGTGGCGGATGGCGCGGCGCCGGATGTAGGGCTCGCAGACCGTCGACATCGGGATCGCCGACTGGACGCGGGTGTACTGCCCCATCGCCTCCAGCGCGGCCTGGATGGCGAGCGCGTTCATCACCGTCGCCAGCATGCCCATGTAGTCGGCGGTGCCGCGCTCGATGCCGGCCGCCGCCGACGACATGCCGCGGAAGATGTTGCCGCCGCCGACCACGGCGCACACCTCCACCCCCATGGCGCGTACGGAGCGGATCTCGGTGGCGATGCGGTTCACGGTCCGGGCGTCCAGTCCATAGGACTGTTCGCCCAACAGCGCCTCGCCCGATATCTTCAGGAGCACCCGCCGATACCGGGCCGAGCCCGTCTGGCCGTCATTCGCATCCGCCATCGCCGTCACCCCGCCCCCATCTGCCCACGCGTTGCGGTCGCCGGCGTCGGTTACCTGGCCGCAGCGGCCACCTCGGCGGCGAAATCGACTTCCTTCCTCTCGACGCCCTCGCCGAGCACGAAGCGGTAGAATCCCTTCACCGTCACCGGTGCGCCGACATCCTTGCCGGCCGCCTCGATGACCTTGCGGATCTTCGACTCGCCGTCGATCACGTAGACCTGTTCGAGCAGCGTGACCTCCTCGTAGTACTTGCGGATACGGCCCTCCACCATCTTCTCGATGATGTTGTCGGGCCGGCCGGAGGCGCGCGCCTGCTCGACCAGCACGTTGCGCTCGCGGTCGAGCGCCTCGGTGGAGACTTCCTTCGGGTCGACCCACTGCGGGGCGGCGGCGGCGATGTGCATGGCGAGCTGGCGGCCGAGCGCGCCGAGCTTGTCCGCATCACCGGTCGATTCCAGCGCGACGATCACGCCGATCTTGCCGAGGCCCGGTGCGACGGCGTTGTGCACGTAGCTCGCCACGATGCCGTTCGCGACCTGCAGGCCGGCGGCGCGCCGGAACGACAGGTTCTCGCCGATCGTGGCGATCAGGCTGGTCAGCGCGTCAGCCACGCTCGCGCCGGAAGACAGCGCCGCCTTGGACGTGCGCTCGACGTCGCCGCCGTTGGCGAGCGCCGCCTGCGCGACGTCGCGTACGAAGCCCTGGAACTGCTCGTTGCGCGCGACGAAGTCGGTCTCCGAGTTCACCTCGACGACGACGCCCTGCTTGCCCGACGCGGCGACCGCGACCAGGCCTTCGGCGGCGACGCGCCCGGCCTTCTTGGCTGCGGCGGCGAGCCCCTTCTTGCGCAGCCAGTCGATCGCCGGCTCGAGCTCGCCGCCCGTCTCGCCGAGCGCCTTCTTGCAGTCCATCATGCCGGCCCCGGTCCGTTCGCGGAGCTCCTTCACCAGAGACGCGGTAATCTCTGCCATCTCACACCTCTTGAATATCGCGGGCCGGCCGTGCGGCCGGCCCGTCAGCCGTTCGATCCGCACCGCGGCCGGAGCCGCGGCCGGGACGTCGCTCAGGGCGCCGGCGCTGCCGGCTGCTCGGCGGCGGCAGGCTCCTCGGGCAGCATCTCCTCGGGCGCCGTCTCGGATTCGCCGATATCGGTGCCGGTGGCGATTGCCTCCTGCTGGAGCCCGTCGAGGACCGCACGCGAGACCAGGTCGCAATACATCGAGATCGCGCGGATCGCGTCGTCGTTGCCTGGCACCGGGTAGGTGATGCCGGCCGGATCGGAGTTCGAATCGATCACCGCCGCGACCGGGATGCCGAGCTTGTTGGCCTCCGCCACCGCGATCGACTCCTTGTTGGTGTCGATCACGAACATGATGTCGGGCAGGCCGCCCATCTCCTTGATGCCGCCCAGCGCGCGCTGCAGCTTCTCGCGCTCGCGGGTCAGGCCCAGCAACTCCTTCTTGGTCAGGCCGCTCTGCTCGTCGGACAGCCGCTCGTCCAGCTCGCGCAGGCGGCGGATCGAGACGGTGATCGTCTTCCAGTTGGTCAGCGTGCCGCCGAGCCAGCGGTGGTTGACGAAGTGCTGGCCGCAGCGCGTCGCGCTGTCGGCGACGATCTCGCTCGCCTGGCGCTTGGTGCCGACGAACAGGACGCGCCCGCCGCGCGCGACGATGTCGCGGATCGCGGCCAGTGCCGCGTGCAGCATCGGCGCGGACTGCTGCAGGTCGATGATGTGGACCCCGTTGCGGACGCCGAACAGATACGGCTCCATCTTTGGGTTCCAGCGGCGCGTGTGGTGGCCGAAGTGAACGCCGGCTTCGAGAAGCTGGCGCAGCGTGAACGTCGGGATAGCCATGTCGGTGCCTTTTCCGGTTGGGCCTCCGCGGGTGTCGCCTGGCCGCTGCCGCATGCGGCAATGGCGCAAGCACCGGATCGGGCACCCCGGATCATCCCGGGGGCCCGCTGTCCCGCGTGCGGATTTGCCAGCGCTAAATAGACCGTGCCGCCTTGTTTTTCAAGCTCTGCACGCGGCTGTTCGCTAAATGTCCCGGATCGCCGCGACGCCCGGGACGGAACCCAGCGCGGCCCGCAGCTCCGCGGAGATGGCATACCGGCCGGGCAGCGCGACCTCGACCTCCTGCTCGGTGTCGATCGCCAGCACGAGGCTGATCCGCCCCCTGCCCCGGCTGCCGGCGGCGACCGCCCGCCTGATCCGGTCGATCGGATCGCCGCGTTCCAGGAACAGCATCAGGCCGCCGGTCGCCTGGGCCACCACGGTGTCCAGCCGGTCGATCGCCTGGGCGGTCAGCCGCAGGGTCTCGCCGTCGGCGCGCACCTCCACCTGGACGTAGAGCGGCGTCCCGGCGTCCAGAAGCTCGCGGCTGGGGGCCAGCAGGTCGGAGAACACCGCGACCTCGAACACCCCGGTCGCGTCCGAGAACTGGACGAACGCGAACCGGTTGCCCTTCGCCGAGGTCTGCTCGCGCTTGCGGATGACGACCCCGGCGAGCTTCGGGCGGGTGCCGGCCGAGTGCGGGCCGAGCGAGGCGGAGGCGACGACCCCGATCCGCGCCAGGCCAGCGCCGTAGGCATCCAGCGGGTGGGCGGAGAGGTAAAAGCCGACCGCCTCGAACTCCTTCTCCAGCCGCTCCATCGGCGGCCAGTCCTCCACAGCCGGGAGGATCACCCGCGGTGCCGCGCCGGCGTCGCCGCCGAACAGGTTGGCCTGGTTGGCGTCGCGCTCGCTCTCGGCGGCGCCGGCCATGCGGACCAGGGTATCGATGCCCTCGAACAGCTGGCGGCGGTTGCGGTGGATGCCGTCGAACGCGCCGGCCTTGACCAGGCTTTCGAGCTGGCGCCGGTTGATCACCTTGTTGCCCAGCCGGGTGACGAAGTCCGCCGTGTCGGCGAACCGGCCGTTCGCCTCCCGCTCGGCGACGACCGCCTGCATGGCCTGGGCGCCGACCCCCTTGATCGCCGCCAGCGCGTAGCGGACCGAGCCGGTGGCCTTGCCGGCGCGCGCCGGCTCGACGGTGAACGCCACGCCGGATGCGTTCACGTCGGGCGCCAGCAGCGGGATGCGCAGGCGCATCAGCTCCTGGCGGAAGACGTTGAGCTTGTCAGTGTTGCCGAGGTCCAGCGTCATCGACGCGGCCATGAACTCGACCGGGTGGTTCGCCTTCAGCCACGCGGTCTGGTAGGCGACCAGCGCGTAGGCCGCGGCGTGGCTCTTGTTGAATCCGTAGCCGGCGAACTTGTCGACCTGGTCGAAGATCATCGCCGCCTGCGC
>JBFWQM010000167.1:0-12501 GCA_050249455.1 Rhodospirillaceae bacterium
GCGCTTTGATCTGGCCGCGGTAGTTGCCCATGTTCTGGATCCCGGTCTCGGGATCCTTGGTGATGAAGTGCGACGACGAGGTGTAGGGCGCGTTGTCCCAGCCCGGCGAGGAGATCGGCACCGGCAGATCGTCGAGGCCGTGCCCCTTCAGCAGCGCCTCGCCCTCGTAGACCACCTCCTGGCACGGCGCCTTTTCGACCACCCGCGGCTCGATCGGGTGGTTCATCGCGTGGATCCAGGTGTCCCTGATCTTTTCGATCGGCACGCCCATGCCGAGCGAGTAGATCGCGCGGTTGCCGGCCAGGCCGCAGACCAGGACGGGGATGTCGAACTTGCGACCCTTGGAATCGACGATATTGGTGAACAGGAAGGCCTTGCGCTCGGGCTCGGGGATGCCGCCGCGGAACTGCCAGCGCACCAGCGGGTGCATCTCGGTGTCCTTGTTGATCTGGCGGGTGACCTCGATCAGGAGACCGTCCTTGCGCAGCCGCTCGATGTGGTCGTGCAGGTCCGGGTAGCCGCGCTTGGAAGCCGATGCGGCCTCGCGTGAAACAGTAGCCATCGCGCCGAAACCCTCCTCTGAGACTGTGAATCCTCGTTATTGGTCTGGAGGAATAACGGCGCCCCCGGAGGGAGTCAATCAAGCCAGCCCTGCCCCACGCGCCCGGCAGCCGTGCGGTCAGGGAAATGCCCGGCTTTCCCGGCTGCGGCCGCGGGAATACCCTGCTTCGACGCCGTTCACAGGGGAGAGCCGCGACATGTTCGATCGCAAACTGGGCCTGGCCGCCGCCGTTGCCGCCGTGCTCGCCCTTCCGGCCGCGACCGCGCGTGCGGACGTGGTCGCCGATTTCTACCGCGACAAGACGGTCACGGTGGTTGTCCCCTCCGGCCTCGGCGCCTCGCTCGGGCTCTATGCCCAGCTCGTGGTCGACATGATCGGCAAGTTCATCCCCGGCAGCCCGAACGTCATCATCCAGTCGCGGCCAGGCGCCGGCGGCACGGTGGGCACCGCCTATGTCTTCAACGTCGCGCCCAAGGACGGCACGGTGATCGCCGAGATCCTGGCGCCGAGCGTCGTGATGCCGCTGTTCCGCGACGTCAAGTTCGACGCCTCCAGGTTCCACTGGCTGGGCTCGATCACCCAGCGCCCGGCGGTGATCTCAGTGATGAGCGACGCCCCGGCCAAGACCCTGGACGAGGCGAAGAAGACGCCGCTGACAGTGGGGTCCACCGGCAAGGGCTCCGAGACCTTCCTCGTCCCGTCGGTCGCCAACGAACTGCTCGGCACGCAGTTCAAGATCGTCTCCGGCTACAATGGCGGCGCCGACGTCAATATCGCCATGGAGCGCGGCGAGGTCCACGGCCGCATGCAGTACTGGGGCGGCTGGACCAGCATCAAGCAGGACTGGCTCAAGGAGGGGCGCCTGATCCACTTCCTGCAATACGGGCCGCCGATCCCGGCGATCCCGGACGTGCCGCGCTTCGTCGACCTGGTCTCCGGCGCCGACGAGAAGGCGATGGTCCGCTTCATGGAGGTCGCGCCGAACGTCGGCATGGGCTTCTGGGTGTCGCCCGAGGTGCCGGCCGACCGCATCGCGGCTCTGGAGAAGGCGTTCATGGCGCTGATGGCCGACCCGAAGTTCAAGGAGGCGGTGGTCTCGCGCGGGCTCGAATACGGGCCGGTGGACGGGGCGGCCGTGCGCAAGGTCGTCGCCGACGCCTATGCCACGCCGAAGCCGGTGATCGAGCGTCTGCGCAAGATCTTCGGCTTCGAAGGCTGAAGGCCCGGCGGCGACCGGTCGCGCCGTCAGGCGCGGCGCGACCGGGCGCGGCTCAGAACAGGTTCAGCCAGCTCGACGACCGCAATCCGGGCAGCAGGTCGCCGATCAGCGCCTGTGGCCACGGCACGTTGAGCCCGACGTGGAAGATCAGGTAGCAGACGATCCAGGTGATGATCGAAACCTTGAGGGTGGTCCCCCACGGCTCGTCGCCGCCGAACCGGATGTTGAGGACCAGATAGACCAGCAGGCCCGGCAGCAGGCCGAACAGGCCCGCGAAGACGAAGAACGCGACGCACCAGCCGAAATAGCCCAGCGCACGGGTCCAGAACTGCTGCGGGGTGATCTCGCTGTAGTCGGTCTGCAGGTCGAAGTGGCCGGTGTCCACCTTCTCCGCATTCGCCGGCGCGAATGCCATCGGGTCGCTGCCGTCGGGGACCGCCGCCGCGGCGGGCTGCTGGGCCGGCGCGGTGAACAACGTCAGCGCCAACATCGCGACCAGGAAGATGATCGCCGCCCACGAGATGATTTGCGGCACGATCCGCGCCCCGAACTCCCACTGCGCGGAGGTCGCCACCGCAAGCACGAAGAACGCCATCAGCACGACCATGAACGCGACGTCGGGCGACAGGTTGCTGCGCTCGAAGCCGAAGCGCCGGCGCGGCGCGCCGCTGCGGGCGCGCCCGAGATAGGTGCGCACCAGCGGGCTCAAGATGCCGTAGACCGTGAACAGCAAGGTGATGAGCACGACCGGCCGGTACAGCCACTCGAAGTCGTAGCGCTCGATCGAGATGAACATGTAGCGCTCGACCAGGCTGCCCAGCACGAAGCCGAGCACCAGCGGCGGCCGCGGCCACTTCAGCATCTTCATGATCCAGCAGACCACCCCGACGCCGATCAGCACGTAGAGGTCGCCCCAGGACTTGGAGCCCTGGAAGGCGCCGACATAGGTGACCCCGATCACCAGCGGCACCAGGATGGTCACCCTGACCAGCGCGATCTTGGCCAGCTGGTTGGCGAAGGCGAAGCAGATGCCGGCGCCGAAGATGTTGGCCACTGCGATCGACCACACCAGCGTGTAGGTGACGTCGAGCTGCTTGGTCAGCATGTCCGGGCCGGGCACGATGCCGTGGATCAGGAAGGCGCCCAGGATCAGCGCCATCGACGCCGAGCCGGGCACCCCGAACGCGATCGTCGGCACCAGGGCGCCGCCTTCCTTGGCATTGTTGGAGGCCTCCGAGGCGATCACCCCGCGCACGTCGCCGGTGCCGAAGGTCTCCTTTGCGCCGCGCTCCGTCCGCGCCGCGTGGCCGTAGGCGATCCAGTCGATCACCGACGCGCCGATGCCCGGCACCGCGCCCAGCCCCGCCCCGATCCCCGACGAGCGGATCACCAGGAACCAGTTCTTCAAGACGTCCTTGAAGCCTTCGATCTGCGAGGCGCGGGTGGCGGCGTGCATGTCGCGTGCGATCGAGCTGCGGGTGATCGAGAGGTCGGCAAGCTCGGGGATCGCGAAGGCGCCGAGCGCCAGCGGCACAATGGCGAGTCCATCCCACAAATAGAGCGTGTCGAAGGTCCAGCGCAGGGTGCCGGTCTGGGGGTCGTCGCCGACGCAGGCCAGCAGGACGCCGATGCACGCCGCCACCAGGCCCTTCAGCGGCGCGTTGCCGCTGAGCACCGCGACAAGGGAAAGGCCGAAGATGCAGAAGGCCAGCAGCTCGGGCGACCCGACCGCCAGCACGAGGGGGCGGAGCACCGGGACCAGGAGGCCGAGCAGCAGGGCACCGAAGATGCCGCCCAGCACCGAGGCGGAGAACGCCGCGCCGAACGCCCGGCCTGCCTCGCCGCGCCGCGCCATGGGATAGCCGTCGATCACGGTCGCCGCGCAGCCTACGGTGCCCGGCACGCCGAACAGGATCGCCGGGATGCTGTCGGAGGTCACCACCACGGCCGACAGCCCGATCATCATGGCGAGCGCCGCATAGGGGTCCATGTCGAAGGTGAACGGCAGCAGCAGCGAGAGGCCGATCAGGCCGCCGAGGCCGGGAATGACGCCGATGACCAGCCCCAGGACGACGCCGGCGACGAGATAGACCAGCCGGGACGGATCGAAGAGGATGCCGAGCGCCTTCACGGCGGCGGCGAGCATGTCCACTTCCATCGATTACGCTCCCCATCGTGCTCGCCGCGCGCGGTTGGTTCCGGCGGTCGCGGGACGTCGTGTCCGGGGCTTCGGAATCGGGCCCGGCCGGCGCCGTCAACGGAACCGTTGGCGTCGCACGCGGGGCGGTCCGATGGGCCGATGAGGCCGCGGAAGTGGGCGAAATCGAATATCAGACGCCGGCGGGGTGTCAATACGCGATTCTGCCGCCGCCCCGTGACGGACGACGAATTCGTTCACCGGGTGATCGATTCCCGGCGCGGGCGGTGCGCCAGCCGAGACTTCGGCCGGGCGCGCCGCGAGCGCCGATCAGGCAGGCGGCTTGTAGTTCGGGAAGCGCGCGCTGACGTCGATGTTGAACACCTTGCGCGCACTCTCGCCCAGGATGTTGCGCTTCGCCTTCTCGGTCAGGAACGGCAGGTCCCAGATCGTGTTCGGCAGGTCCATGTCCCAGTGCGGGTAGTCGGACGCGTAGAGCAGCTGCGACTCGGCATGGATGGTCTTGAACGTCGCCTCCAGAAGGTAGGTTTCGTTCGAGTGGTCCGGCCGTTCCATCGGCTGGGTGGTGTAGAACATCTCGCGCATGTACTCCGACGGCAGCCGCTTCAGCGACGGGCATTCGGAGCTGCGCATGCGGAACTCGGTATCGAGGCGCTGCATCAGCCAAGGGATCCAGGCCAGGCCCGCCTCGATCCATACCACGTTGAGCTTGGGGAACCGCTCCTGCATGCCGTTCACGACCCAGTTGGTGCAGTGCACCACGTTGTGCCAGGTGAAGCCCAGCGCGTGGACGGCCAGGAACTTGTTGCAGCTCTTGAGCAGCGGGTCGTTCCAGTTGAAGCCCGAGTGGAAGCCCAGCGGCAAGCCGAGCTCCTCGATCGCCGCGTAGACCTTCATGTAGTCGTTGTCGTGCACCGGCTTGTGCCGGACGGTGGTGATCATGAAGCCGATCACGCCCGGCTTGTCGCCGAACTCCTTGACCATCCGGTATGCGGCCTGGTGGTCGTTCAGCGGCAGGAACAGCATCGACTTGACGCGCGACGAGCCCGGCAGGACCTTCTCGACCAGCCACCGGTTGTAGGCGCGGGCCAGCGCCACCTCGACCTCGACCTGCGGGTGCAGCGCGAGCCCCAGCATCGGCGTCGGGAACATGCAGGTGTAATCGACGCCCATCGCGTCCATCCACCGCTCGGTGAGGTGGACGTCGCGGTGGCGCCCGTCCTGCGGCGTGGTCTCCAGCTTGCGCAGCGGATAGCGGGTGACGCGGCCGCCGATGTCCTGGTAGCCGACCCGGTTGAGGTTCAGCATCCCGCCGCCGCGCTGGCTGATCTGGCGGCTGGACTGCGCCAGCTGGCGCAGCACCGGATCCTCGATGTACTCGATGATCTCGCCGTGCGAATCGGATTCGTAGTGATGCGAATCCACGTCGATGATCAGGACGTCGTCGAACTTGCGCTCGTCGCGCTGCCGCGCCGCCTTCTCCAGGAGCTTGGAGGTATCGAAGGATTCGACGCTGTGCTTGTAGTATTGCTCGCTGGTCGGCAGATCCATCGCTGCGATTCCCCTTGCGGGCCGGACCATGGCCGGCGTGGATGGCGCCGTTATAGCACGCCCGGCAACCAGGTGGCGATGGGCGGGAAGAGCGCGATGACGAACATCGCCAGAACGAAGATGAACACGAACGGCCACGAGGCGCTGAAGATGTCCGACAGCGCCACCTCGGGCGCGGCGCCCTTAAAGGCGAACATGGTGTAGCCGAACGGCGGCGTCATGCCGCCGACCGTGATGTTGAGCAGCATCAGCAGCCAGAACCAGATCGGATCGAAGCCGAGCGTGGTCAGCAGCGGCTGGTAGATCGGGATCAGGATCAGCATCAGCGCGATCTGATCGATGAACATGCACATGATGAACGGGATCAGGTTCATCAGGAGCAGCATCACGTAGGGATGGACGTCGAGGCCGGCGACCAGGGTGGTCAGCTCCTGCGTCGAGCCCGACATCGCGAGGAGCTGGCTGAACATCTTCGAGCTCGCCATGATCGCCAGGATCATCGCGGTGATGAACGCCGCGGAGGTCAGCGATTCCGAGAACATCTTCCAGTTGAACCGGCGGTAGTAGGCCGCCGTCGCCATCGCCCCGAGCACGCCGGTGGCAGCCGACTCCGAAGGCGTCGCCACGCCGAGCAGGATCAGGCCCATCACGCAGAAGATGACGATGGCGAACGGCGAGACGCGCAACACCGCCAGCAGCTTCTCCGCCAGGGTGGCCCGCGGCGCATCGGCGTCCGCATCGGCCGTTCCGGCCAGCGCCGGGTCCATGTTGACCCGGGTGAAGGTGTAGACGAGGAACAGGCCCGACAGCAGAAGCCCGGGCATCACGCCGGCGATCAGGAGGCCGGCGATCGAGACGTCGGCCAGCGTACCGATGATGATGACCAGCACGCTGGGCGGGATGATCGGGGCGAGGCTGGCCCCGGCCAGGATGCAGCCGGTCGACAGCTTCGCGTCATAGCCGCGGCGCACCATGCCGGGGAACAGCGACCGGCCCATCATGGCCGCGACGCCCATCGCCGCGCCCGAGAGCGCGCCGAAGATCGTCGCAAGGACGATGCACAGGACGTATTGGCGGCCCTTCACCCGGCCGACGACCTTGTCGACCGAATCGAACAGGATGTCGATCGAGCCCGACCGGAACAGCAGCTCGCCCATCAGGATGAACAGCGGTATCGCCGTCATCTCCGCCACGTTGGCGGTATCGAAGATCGAGTTTGCGAACATCCCGAAAGCGGCCGGCCCCAGGAAGGCGAAGACCCCCAGGATGTTCAGGATCAGGAAGGCGACGAAGATCGGCAGGCCCAGGATGAACAGGGCCAGGAGGATGAGTAGCCCCCCGCTCAGGGTGACCCACCACTCCATCTACTGGATCCTTCCGTCGCGTCCGGCATAAGCCGCCTGACGCGGGCTGAGCAGGCGCAGGAAATAGAGCGCCGAGCTGCCGAAGCCGTAGACGAGGAAGATCGAGATCCACCATTTCGGCAGCGGCCGGACCTTCATCAGGTAGACGTCGTCGACGATCTGGCGCACGGTCTCGTCGAGGCAGATCCAGGTCGCCAGCGCGCAGGTCAGGAAGCCGACCAGGTAGATCATCCACGTCCACACGCGGGCGGGCCCTGGCGACAGGCGCTCGACGATCAGCGTGACCGCGACGTGGCCCTTCTCCTTCGTGACGTAGGGCAGCATCGTGAACGCCCCGATGCACAGCCCGTAGGACACAGCCTCGTCCGCCCACCACTGCGGCGCGTTGAAGAAATAGCGCGCCACCACCTCGAAGCAGTAGGAGAACAGGACGATGCCCAGGCACACCCGGCTGAGCTGGAACGTCGCCATGGTCACGGCGTCGTGCAGCCCAGCCAGGTTGTCGAGCAGCTTTGCCATCGCCGACGGCCCGGTTCGATGCCTGACGGCGCTAGGTCACTGGGTCAAGCCGGCCTTGATCGCCAGCTGGCGCAGCTCCTTGGAGCCGTCGCCGCAGCACTGGTCGGCCACTTCCCACAGGCTGTCCGCCCACACCTTGTTGACCAGGTCGATCTTGTCCTTGGGCAGCATGACGTCCTTGACGCCGAGCTTGTGCAGCTCGTCGTCTTCCTGCTTCTGGATCTCGTCGCCCTTCGCCGGCCAGTCCTTCTCGAGCTTGTAGCCGAGGTCGAGCAGCGTCTTCTGGACGTCCGCCGGCAGCTTCTTCCACTTGTCGAGGTTGACCATGACGATCTCGGTCGACACACCGAAGGTCGGCCGCACGCGGTACTTGGCGACTTCGTAGTGCTTCATGCTGAGCATGCCGGCGGCCGGCCACGCGGCGCCGTCGATCACGCCCTTCTCCAGGGAGGTGTAGATCTGCCCGCCCGGCAGGACGACCGGCGCGCCGCCGAGCGCCTTGATGACGCCATGGTAGCTCTGGGTGCCGCGGATCTTGCGGCCCTGCCAGTCGTTCTGCGGCGTCAGCGGCTCCTTGAGGAAGATGTGGTAGCCATGATTGCTCGCCGAGATCATGGAGATCATCTTCAGGTTGTTGTGGCGCTGATAATATTCGTCCACGAATTTCCAGACGCCCGAATCGCGCCGCTTGTCGACGTCGTGGCCGATCGCGTCGACGACGAGCGCGATGCCTTTGGAACCCGCATGGTAGACGCCGTGCGTGTACAGCATGTCGAACACGCCCGACTTGGCGGGCTGGAGCTGCTCGAACGGCGGCACGACCTCCTCGCCGAAGATGGTGATCTCGATCTTCGGGTTCGGGTTGGCGTTGACCACTTTCTGGAAGTAGTCGATCGGCGCATAGGTCGGCCAGTTGTTCTTGTTCCAGCTCGACAAAAGCCGCAGCTTGGTCTGCGCCTCGGCATGCGCCAGCGGCAGGCCGGCGCAAACCGCCAGAGTCAGCGTCGCGGCGAGAAATCGCTTCATGGCTGGGGGGCTCCCTGTCCCGATCGTTGTAGTGCGTTCTTGAGGACGCATTAAAACAATGTTCCGCGGCGCCCTCAACCGTTCGTTTGCTATCTGTGCCGAGCGGGTCGCTTGCGGCGGCCGGGCTGCGCCGATATCGTCGCCCGAGAAATCAATCCCAGGGGGAGCCATGGCCAAAGTCGTCACCAAGGTCGGAACGCCGACCTCGCGCACCGACGTCATCAAGATGCGCGGCAAGGACACGCTGACCGAGATCGTCGGCAAGAAGACGTTCGCCGAGACCTTCTACTTCATCGTCACCGGAAGGGAGCCGACGCCGACCCAGCTCAAGGTGTTCGACGCCTGCCTCATCATCCTGATGGATCACGGCATCACGCCCAACGCCCTGGTCGCGCGGATGGTCGAGGAGGCCTGCCCCGAGGACGCCCAGATCCCGATCGCCGCCGGCCTCCTGATGGTCGGCAACAAGTACGCCGGGACCATGGTCGGCGCCGCGGTGATGCTGGCCGAAGGCATCAAGGCGCCCGACCAGCGCGCCTGGGCCGCCGACTACGTCGCCAAGGCGCGCGCGGCCAAGCGCCGCATCGCCGGCTTCGGCCACCCCTACTACACCCCCGACGACCCGCGCGCGGCGCGGCTGTTCGAGATCGCCGAGGAAGCCGGGGTGAAGGGCGACTACATCCGGCTGATCAAGATGGTCAGCGAGGAGATCGACAAGCAGGGCAAGCACCTGACCCTGAACGTCACCGCCGCGATGGGCGCGCTGCTGTCGGAGATCGGATTCCCGGTCCAGGTGATGCGCGCCGTCTCGGTGATCGGCCGCGCCGCCGGCCTGGTCGCCCACATCCTGGAGGAGAAGCAGACCGGCAACGCGGTCGCCAACTCCGTCATCGACCACGTCAACAACATCGAGTACGAGGACCCGGCGTAGCCGACCCGGACCAGCGACCGGACCAAGGCCGGAACCCGGCGCGGCCCGGCCTTGGCGTCGCGTCCTACCGTTTAATGAAGGCGACCAGCTTCGGGATCACCTGGGCTGGCGCTTCCTCCATCAGCCAATGGCCCGCCCCCGCGACGACCACGCCCTCGACGTTGTCGGCGGTCATCCGCGCCTGCTTGATAAGGAACTCACCCGACGCCTTCTCCCCGGTAAGCACCAGCATGGGCATGGTCAGCCGGGTTTTTGCGAACTGCGCGAAATCGGCCGCGTCCTGCTCGAACGCCCGGAAATATTCGAAACCCGCGCGCATGCCACCGGGCTGGGCATAGGCCGCGGCATAAAACCGGCGGTCCGCCTCGGGGATCGATCGCGTGCGGTCGGCGGCAAAATCGTTCCAGAAGTGCTCGAAATAGATCCGCTCGCGCCCGGCGACGAGCTGCAGCGGGACTTCGCCGTAGAAATGGAAGTGCCATAGGTCGCGCAACAGCCACACCGTCTGCCAGTCGCCGACCCCAGGCAGGAACGCGTCCATCAGCACGACCCGGTCGACCTCGGCAGGATATTGCGCGGCATAGGCATAGGCCACCATCAGGCCGATGTCGTGGCCGACGACCGTGACCCGGCGATGGCCGAGCGCAACCGCCAGTGCGTGGATGTCCTGCGCCAGGGTCTTCTTGTCGTAGCCCCGTTCCGGCTTCGCCGAATCCCCGGCGCCGCGCAGGTCCGGCGCGATCACGGTTCGGGTCGGCGCCAGCTCAGCGATCAAGGGCCGCCACATATGGCTGGTCTCGGCGTAGCCGTGGAGCAGGATGACCGGTTCACCCTGCCCCGCAGCAAGATAGTGCAGCCTGATGCCGCCGACCTCGGCGTAACGACTGTCGATGGCGGGCTGCTGCGCCGCGGCCGCGACGGCAAGCGCCGCCGCGGCGATGCATCCGCTGAACGCAGCCAGCAGCGCACGCCCGACCATTCCCATCGAACTCTCCACGCAATGACGTCGAACCCGACCGACCGGCACTCCGCCCCGGATGCCGGGCGCGCGAGCGCGCCGCCCGGCCAGGCCCGCCCGGTTACTTCAGAAGACCTTCGGCCTTCATCGCCTCCTGCACCTTGGGGCGGGCGGCGATGCGCGCGTGATAGGCCTTGAGCGCCGGCTGGTTGATCTCCACGCCGACCCGGCCGCCCCAGTTCATCATCGTGAACAGGTAGGCGTCGGGCAGCGTGAACGACGAACCCATCAGGTAGTCGCGGCCCGACAGCTCCGCGGCCAGCCAGCCGAAGCGCTGGCCGAGCTTCTCCTTCAGGAGGGTCTTCATCGCGTCGGGCGTCGCCGGGCTGAACAGCGGCGCGAAGGTCTTGTGCACCTCGGTGGCGAGGAAGTTGAGCCACTCCTGCAGCCGGTAGCGCGCCATCGTGCCGTTGGCCGGCGCGAGGCCGGACTGCGGCGCCTGGTCGGCGAGGTACTGGACGATCGCCGGCCCCTCGCTCAGCCGCGACCCATCGTCGAGCTCCAGCAGCGGCACGTAGCCCTTGGCGTTGACGTCGTTGTAGTCGCTGCCGTCCTCGACCTTCTTGGCCCGCAGATCGACACGGACCAGCGTGACGGGGATCCCCGCCTCCCGTGCCACGATGTGCGGCGACAGCGAGCAGGCGCCCGGCGAGTAGTATAGCTTCATCGCGGCCTCCTCAGTGCTTCTTCGCGGCTTCGAGCGCCGCCCAGATGCGCGCGGGCGTCGCCGGGGTG
This sequence comes from Rhodospirillaceae bacterium, assembly GCA_050249455.1. Taxonomy (GTDB): domain Bacteria; phylum Pseudomonadota; class Alphaproteobacteria; order MPNO01; family VGEU01; genus JBFWQM01. The sequence continues at coordinate 11,084 of JBFWQM010000167.1, forward strand.
TCGAGATGCGTCACGCCGCGGGTGGACAGGGCGTCGAGGATCGCCGCCATCGTCGCCGGCAGCGAGCCGGCGACGCCGCCCTCGCCGCAGCCCTTGATGCCGAGCGGGTTGGTGGTCGCCGGCACCGGGTGGGTCGAGAACGCGATGGAGGACAGGTTGTCGGCGCGCGGCATGCTGTAGTCCATGTAGGAACCGGTCAGGAGCTGGCCGTCCTCGTCATAGACGGTGCCCTCCATCAGCGCGACTCCCGCTCCTTGCGCGATGCCGCCGTGGACCTGGCCCTCGACGATCATCGGGTTGAGCATGTTGCCGAAGTCGTCGACCACGGTGTAGCGCTGCATGTCGACGACGCCGGTCTCGGGATCGACCTCGACTTCGCAGATGTGGCAGCCGTTGGGGTAGGTCGACGGGTCGGTGTCGTGCGCCAGCGCGGCGTCGAGCTTGCTCGGCGCCCCCTCCGGCACCGACATCGTGCGCACGCGCTGGGCGAGCTCCAGGATGCCGATGGCGCGGTCGGTGCCGGCGACCTTGAAGCTGCCGCGGTCGAACTCGATGTCCTCCGCCGCCGCCTCCAGCACGAGGCCGGCAAGCGTCCGGCCGTTCTCGATCACCTTCTTCGAGGCGGCGATGAGGGCCCCGCCGGAATGGATCGCCGACTTCGAGCCGCCCGAGCCGCCGCCGACGATCATCTCGTCGGAGTCGTCCTGGCGCACCCGGATCTTGTCGAACGGGATCGCGAGCTGCGAGACCACGACCTGGGCGAACGAGGTGGCGTGGCCCATGCCGAAGTCCTTCGAGCCGGTGAACACGGTCACCGTGCCGTCCTCCTCGAAGCGGATGTCGCCGAGCTCCTTGCCCGGCGGAGCGGTCAGCTCCAGGTAGCAGCCGACGCCGATGCCGCGCAGCCGGCCGCGCGCCTCCGACTCCTTGCGGCGGGCGGCGAACCCGGCCCAGTCGGCCTTCTGCACCGCCTCGTCGAGGATGGCGACGAAGTCGCCCGAGTCGTAGGTGATGTCGATCGGCGTCTTGTACGGCATCTGGTCGGCGCGGATCAGGTTGCGCCGGCGCAGCGCGACGCGGTCGATCCCCATCTCCAGCGCCGCCTGGTCCATCAGGCGCTCCATGATGTACTTCGACTCCGGCCGCCCGGCGCCGCGATACGGCCCGGTCGGCACGGTGTTGGTCATCACGCACTTGATCGAGACCGAGATCGCCGGCGTCTGGTAGACGCTGATCAGGTTGCGGCTCATCACGTTGGTCGCCGGCGCCGGGCCCATCGCGGTCAGGTAGGCGCCCATGTCGCCGTAGCCGGTGACCCGCAGGCCGACGATGTCGCCGTCCTTGCTCAGCGCGAGCTCGGCATCGACGATGCTGGCGCGGCCGTGGTGGTCGGACAGGAAGCTCTCCTGCCGGTCGGC
>JBFWQM010000168.1:0-12483 GCA_050249455.1 Rhodospirillaceae bacterium
ACGAGCCGGTGCTGGCGCCGACCACCGACCGCGAGGAGACCGAGTTCGTGCGCTGCTTCATCCTGCCGCGCGCCTGCCGCGGCAAGAGCTCGATCCGCTACGTCAAGCAGGAGGACATCGCGCGGCCCAAGCCGCAGCGCTACGCCGTGCTGGTGGAGCGCTTCATCGACCTGCCGGCCGGCTGAGCGGCGTTCATGCTGTACCGGCTGCCGCGGCTGCTGACCCGTGAGGAGCTCGCGAGCCTGCGCATCATCGCCGCGCGCTGCACGTTCGCCGACGGCCGCTCGACCGCCGGCGACCTCGTGCGCGACGTCAAGAACAACCGCCAGGTCGACGACGCCGGCGAGGACCAGGCGATCATCGACCGCATTGTCCTGGGGGCGCTGGGCCGCAACCCGGTCTTCCAGTACGCGGTGCTGCCGCGCGCGGTGCGCCGGCCGTTCCTCAACGCCTACCGCGACGGCGAGACCTACGGCATGCACGTCGACAACCCGATCCTGTCGGGACGCACGCCGCTGCGCACCGACGTGTCGGTGACCGTGTTCCTGAGCGAACCTGCAAGCTACGACGGCGGCGAGCTGATCGTCGAGCTGCCGGGCGGCACCGCGACGATCAAGATGGATGCCGGCGACGCGGTCGCCTATTCCGGCCGCCGGCTGCACCGGGTGGCGCCGGTGACGCGCGGCGAGCGGCTGGCCGCCATCACCTGGGCGCAGAGCCTGGTCGCCGACGAGGCGCAGCGCGAGGCGCTGTACGACCTGCACGTCGCGATGTCGGGCGTCGCGGCCAAGCTGCCCGGCTCGCCCGAGGCCGACCTCCTGTTCAAGACCTACGCCAACCTGGTGCGCAGCTGGTCGGCGGTGTGAGCCGGCTCAGCCGTTGATGGGATCGACGTAATAGGCGACGCCCTCGAACCGGAACTCCGGGAGCGTGGCGACGACGTTGGCCCGCTCCGCCTCGTTCGGGGTGAAGAAGTGCGCGCCGGTCAGCACGTTGTAGAAGCGGTAGAGCGGCACCGTGCCGTCGACCGGCGCGGTGTAGGCGTTGTAGTTCGGGCCTTCGAACAGGAAGGTCGGCAGGGTGGCGATGACGTTGTTCTTCTCCGCCTCGTTGATCGTGTAGAAGTGCGCGCCGTTCTGGGTGTTGTAGAAGCGGTAGACCGGCGCGGTGTCGGCGAACGGACCGTTGGCGCCGGCGAAGTTCGAGCCCTCGAAGCGGAACGACGGCAGCGTGGCGATGACGTTGTCGCGCTCGGCCGTGGACAGCGTGAAGAAGTGCACGCCGTTGGCGTTGTTGTAGAACCGCCAGACCGGCACCGGCTCGGCATAGGTCTTGTAGAAGACGTCGTAGTCCGAGACCTGATCGAGCGAAGTCCACGCCACCGCGACGCCGGTGCCGTTGAGATGCGCGACGGCGCTGTCGGCCTGATAGCTGGTCGTGTAGGTGTTGACGCGAAACTCCGCGCCCTCGCGGGTGCCGTCGGGATTGTACGCCTGGGCATAGACGCCGTAGGAGCTGCCGTCCTGGCCGAACGACGTCCAGGTCACGATGTAGCCGCCGTCGCCGAGCGCCGCGACCGAAGGCTGAAACTGAACGTCCGTCGTATAGGTATTGACCTGGAATTCGCCGGTCGCGGGCGACCCGTCTGCGTTGTAGAGGCGCCCGGTGATGCCATAACTGCTGCCGTCCACGCCCAACGACGACCAGACGAACACGAACTTGCCGTCGTTCAGCGTGGCGACGCTGGGGTCGTACTGCGTGCTGCTCGTGAACGTGTTGACCTGGAATTCGGGGCCGAACTTGTTGCCGCTGCTGTTGAAGCGCTGGGCGAAGATGTCGTAGTCGGAATTCGAAGACACCTGATTAAGGGAGCTCCAGGTCACCACGAAGCTGCCATCGCCGAAGCTGGCAATGTCGGGATAGGCTTGGATGCTGTTGAAGTAGGTGTTGACCTGCATTTCGTTGCCGAGCGGGGAGCCGCTGCTGCTGAAGCGCCGCACGAAGATGCCGTCGCTGTCGCCGTCCTGGCCCGACGATTCCCATGCCGCCACGAAGCTGCCGTTGGGCAGCGGCGCGAGCTCGACCTTTTCCTGTTGGCCCGTCGTGTACTGGTTGAGCTGAATGTCGCCGGTCAGCGGGCTGCCGGCGGCGTTGAACAATCGGGCGTACACTCCGCCGTCATTGAAGATCAACGTCCAAGCCACGGCGAAGCCGCCATTGGCAAGCCCGGCGGCCGACGGCATGACCTGGCTGCCGTTGGTCGAGGCGTTGACCGCAAACTGGAACGACGTGCTGGTGTAGCCGGGGCCGAACACGCGGCCGAAGATGCCGTTGTTGTTGGCATCGGGACCATCCCAGACCACGACGAAGCCGCCGCTCGCGAGCCCGGCGACATCCGGAACGTACTGGAAGCCGGTCGTGTTGGTGTTGACCAGCCCCTCAGGGGTAATCGTCTTCAACGCCATCAGGGAACTCCCACGTGCGGGCGGCCGGATCGGTCACCCCGCAGCAAAAACTGTGACCAGCCGCGGGCCGGGGCCCGACGCGCCACGGCCGGCGGTCGTTCTGCAGGCCCGGCTCAGCCGTTGATGGGATCGACGTAATAGGCGACGCCCTCGAACCGGAACTCCGGGAGCGTGGCGACGACGTTGGCCCGCTCCGCCTCGTTCGGGGTGAAGAAGTGCGCGCCGGTCAGCACGTTGTAGAAGCGGTAGAGCGGCACCGTGCCGTCGACCGGCGCGGTGTAGGCGTTGTAGTTCGGGCCTTCGAACAGGAAGGTCGGCAGGGTGGCGATGACGTTGTTCTTCTCCGCCTCGTTGATCGTGTAGAAGTGCGCGCCGTTCTGGGTGTTGTAGAAGCGGTAGACCGGCGCGGTGTCGGCGAACGGACCGTTGGCGCCGGCGAAGTTCGAGCCCTCGAAGCGGAACGACGGCAGCGTGGCGATGACGTTGTCGCGCTCGGCCGTGGACAGCGTGAAGAAGTGCACGCCGTTGGCGTTGTTGTAGAACCGCCAGACCGGCACCGGCTCGGCATAGGATTGGACGAAGATGTCGTTGGACACCACCTGCCCGAACGATTCCCAGGCGACGGCGGCGCCGGTGCCGTTCAGGCGCGCGACCGCCGGGTTGCCCTGCTCGCTGGTCGTGAAGGCGTTGACGCGGAACTCGGCGCCGTCGCGCGTGCCGTCCGCATTGTAGGCCTGGGCATAGACGCCTTGGCCCGAGCCGTCCTGGTTGACCGACTCCCAGGTCACGATGAAGCCGCCGTCCGCCAGGGAAGCGACCCGCGGGTCGCGCTGGTCGCCGGTGGTGAACGTGTTGACCTGGAACTCGCCCGTGGCCGGCGAGCCGTCGGCGTTGTACAGGCGGCCGAACACGCCTTCGCCGCTGCCGTCCTGCTCGAACGACTCCCACACGAAGACGAAGCGCCCGTTGTCGAGCGCCTCGACCGCGACCTCGTTCTGGTCGCTCGTCGTCGTCGTGTTGACCCGGAATTCGGGGCCGAACTTGTTGCCGAAGGCATCGTAGCGTTGCGCGAAAATGTCGTCTGCGGAGGTCGAAGACGCCTGTTGGGTGGATTCCCACGCGACGACGAAGCTGCCGTCGCCGAAGGCCGCGACATCGGGATCGTCCTGGTTGTTGGTGGTGAAAGTGTTGACCAGAGACTCTCCGGAGAGGGGCGAGAACTCGCCGTAACGGCGCATGTAGATGCCGAAGCCGCTGCCATCCTGCAGGAACGATTCCCAGACCGCGACAAAGCCGTTGTTGGGCAAAGCGGCGACCCTGACCTCGTCCTGCTGGTCCGTGGTGGTCTGGTTGACGAGGAACTCGAAGTTCAACGCCGCCCCGCCGGCGGTGAACCGGCGCGCGTAGACGCCGCTGTCGTTGCCGTCCGGGCTTTCCCACAGCGCGACGAAGCCGCCTCCGGTGAGTCCGGCCAGCACCGGGTCGGCCTGGTTGCCGGCGGTCGTGGCGTTGAGCGGGAACTCGCCGCCGACGGTTCGATAGTCGGGCCCGAAGAGACGGGCGTAGATCCCGTCGCTGCTCGCGTCCGGTCCCTCCCAGGTGACGACGAACCCGCCGTTCAGCAGGCCGGAGACATCGGCGTCGTTCTGGTTGCCGGTCGTGGTCGTGTTGACCAATGTTTCCGACACGATGCGCTTCAACGTCACGTTGCTCTCCCTTGCCGCGATTGGGCTTTGTTTATGCGGCACCCAATTGCTTGGAATTTCTGAGCTTATTGGGCATGATTGTTGTTGCAATAAGGAAACATACGTAGTCGGGCCTCGCGTCGTTCAATTTGTCGTGGCGGCCTGCCGACGATGCCCGAACCTGCAGAAGTCACCGCGACCGGCATCGGCCAGCTTGTCCGGCCGACAGGGAAGCTTTTATGTCGGGCGGCTCGAACCGACCCGAGGGAGGATTTGGATGAAGCGACGTCTGTATGCGTTGGGTGCGGCCGCCGTCCTGTCGCTGGCGGCGGGTCCGGTTGCGGCGCAGGTGGTCACCATCGCCAGCAACCCGCAGGGGACGCAGTTCTACACCTGCGCCACCGCGATCGCGAAGATCATGGACGAGCAGGTCAAGGTGCAGGTGCGGGTGCAGCCGATGGCCGGCTCCTCAACCTACCTTCCGCTGCTCAACCGCGGCGAGCTCGACTTCGGGCTGACCAACGTCGACGACGCGCGCACCTCCTATCTCGGGACCGGCAACTACGACGGCAAGCCGAACCCCAACCTGCGGCTGATCTCCACCCTGTTCCCGCTGTTCGTCTCGGTGCTGGTGCCGGCGGACTCGCCGGTGAAGAAGGTGGAGGACGTGAAGGGCCTGCGCATGTCCTCGGGCTTCCTGTCGCAGACGATCGGCAGGCTGAACCACGAGGCGGTGCTGTCGACCGCCGGCCTGACGCCGGCCGACGTCAAGGCGGTGCCGGTGGTCAACCTGTTCGCCGGCGCCGACGCGCTGTCGGCCGGGCGCGTCGATGCGATCGTGATCAACCCCGGCACCGGCCAGGTGCAGAAGGCCCACGCCGAGCTGTCGAGCCGCGGCGGCGTGCGCTTCGTCGGCATCAACCACACGCCCGAGGCGGTGGCGCGGATGCAGGCGGTGATGTCGTCTCGCCCGTTCCTGCTGCAGCCGGCGCCGCACAGGGTCGGCGTGATCGAGCCGACCTGGTTCCTCGCCTTCGACGCCTTCATGGCGACCAACGACAAGGCGCCCGACGAGATGGTCTACAAGATCGCCAAGGCGCTGCACGGCGGCAAGGACGCGCTGACCGCCAGCGCGCCGTTCATGAGCGACTTCGACCCCTCGCGCATGGCCGTGAAGATGGACATGCCGTACCACCCCGGCGCCATCAAGTACTTCACCGAGATCGGCCAGTGGCCGCCCAAGAGCTGATCCGGCTCGCATCCGACGGGAGACATCACGCATGAAACGACTGCTCACGGCGATGGCGCTGCTCGGCGCCACCGCGACGGCGGCGTCCGCGCAGGACGTCCTGACCATAGCCAGCAACCCGCAGGGCTCGCAGTTCTTCACCGCCAGCGCCGCGATCGCCAAGGCGATCGACGAGAAGCTGAAGCGGCAGATCCGCGTCCAGCCGATGGCGGGCTCGTCCACCTACATCCCGCTGCTCAACCGCAACGAGGTCAATTTCGGCCTGACCAACGTCGACGACGCCACCACCTCGTTCAAGGGCACCGGCAACTACGACGGCAAGCCGAACCCCAAGCTGCGGCTGACGACCAACGTATTCCCGCTGTTCCTGTCGTTCCTCGTCGTCGCCGACTCGCCGGTGAAGAAAACCGTCGACGTGAAGGGCCTGCGGCTGCCGTCGGGCTACGCCGCGCAATCGACCGGGCGGGTGATCCAGGACGCCCTGCTCGCCAACGGCGGGCTCACGATGAGCGACGTGAAGCCGGTGCCGGTGGTCAACCTGTTCGCCGGCACCGACGCCCTGGGCGCCGGGCGGGTCGACGTCGCGACCATCAACCCCGGCGTCGGCCAGGTGCAGCAGGCGCACGCCAACATGGCCGCACGCGGCGGCGTGCGGTTCATCTCGATCAACACCGACGACGAGTCGGTCAAGCGCATGAAGGCGGCGATGCCGACGCGGCCGTTCCTGGTGCAGCCGGCGGCGCACCGCGCGGCGGTGGTCGGCCCCACCTGGTTCATGGCCTACAGCATCTTCCTGTCGACCAACGACCAGACGCCGGACCAGCTGGTCTACGACGTCGTCAAGATGATGCACGACAGCAAGGACTACCTGGTCGGCATCTCGCCGATCTTCGGCGACTTCGATCCCAAGGCGATGAGCGAGGAGATCGGCGTGCCGTGGCATCCCGGCGCGATCAAGTTCCTGACCGAGACCGGGCAGTGGCCGCCGAAGGGCTGAGCTGAGGCAGCGTCGGGGCGGGCTTCCGGCCCGCCCCGCAACGCCGGCTCACGCCTTCCAGAGGTGCGTGATGCCGGTGTGGACGACCTGGTCGTAGCTGAGGTCGGTGCTCAGCTTGCCGATCTCGCGCGAGAACTTGCACATGCTGCGCACGAAGTCCTCGCTGATCGTCGCGTCGTAGTACGGCAGGTCGCGGCGGATCAGCTCGGCGATCAGCCCGGCCTCCTGCTCCGGGAAGCGCTTGCGGCCGACCGCGGTGGCCTGGCTGACGTCGGCCTTGAGCGTCTTGTGGGTGGCGACCAGCGCGCGCACCGCCGCGGCAACCGCGTCGGGGTTCGACTTGATCAGCCGGTCGGTGGTGACCAGCGCCGGCTGGGTGTAGCCGAAGGCGCCCTTCGGCCCGTCGCCGCGGCGGACGTCGACCACGATGGTGCCGACGCCGCGGGTCACCGCCACTTCGGCGCCCATGCCGTTGGCCCAGAAGCCGTCGAGCTTGCCCTCCTCCAGCGCCTTCGCGGCGGTTACGCCGAACGACACGCCGGGGCCGGTGGCGCCGGGCACCGGCGCGATCTCGACCTGGTCCTTGGCGATGTCGATGCCGCCTTCGGCCAGCATGCGCTTGAGGCCGATGTCGACCCACGGCGCGGCGCCGATGCGCTTGCCCTTCACGACGGAGAGGTCGCCCTTCTTCGCGTTCAGGTCCTTGCGCATCACCAGGAACCAGTACATGCCGTGCGCCAGCGCGCCGATCAGCTTGGCGCCCTTGAAGTCGGGGAACGCGGCGAGCGGCGCATGCGAGGAGCCGGCGATGAAATCGATCTCGCCGTCGGCCATCGCCTGGAAGCACTTGTCGACCGGGAAGATCATCTCCAGCGTCATGTCGAGGCCTTCGGCCTTGAACAGCCCGAGGTCGACGGCGGCGATCGCCGGGAAGTAGGAGTTGGAGACCAGATCCGGCAGCGCGATTTTCATGATGGTTCCCCTCGGTCGACGAAGCCGACGTTATCGCAGCGCCGCCGCCGGCCGTCCAGCCCCCCGCGCCCGCAGGGCGTAATCGCTGTGACCGCGCCCGCAGGGCGCAATCGCTGTGACCGCGCCCGCAGGGCGCAACTGCTTTGACCGTGGCTGGCGCCGCCGCGGCGCGCGCAAAAGAAAAGGGCCCGCGCTGGCGGGCCCTTGCCGATCGGTCTCGATGGAAGCTCAGTCTTCGACCTTCAGATTGGCCGCCGACATCTTGCCCTGAGGTCCGCGCTGCAGTTCGTACTCCAGGCGCTGGCCTTCCTTCAGTCCCATCAGCCCGGCGCGCTCTACCGCCGAGATGTGGACGAAGGCGTCCTTGGAGCCGTCATCGGGCGTGATGAACCCGTAGCCCTTGACGGAGCTGAACCACTTCACGGTTCCTTTGGTCATTCAGAGATTCCTTCCTTCGGTGTCACCGCCGCACGCGCGGCGCGGTCAACACAAGTATGCCGTAGGCCTGCGGATTCCCGACGCGACGCGGCGCTTTTGCGCCCGGCCCCTGTTGCCGACCGGATGAGTATGGGTCGCGGTCTGAGCGATTGCAAACAGGCCGCCCGCCGCGAAAACAAATATTTCCGGCGACGGAACCCGCTCGGTTGTCACGGCGTTAACGTCCGCTTAAGCGGACGACGCGGCCTCTATCGGGGCGCGCCTACTGATGCTTCCACGGGATCACCAGCCGCTCGACTTCCTGCAGCAGCGCGGTCGAGGCGACGCCGAGAATGCCAATCGACACGATGCCGACGAACATCCGGTCGACCTGGAGGAGGTCCCACGAGCTCCAGATCATCTGGCCGATGCCCTGCTTTGCGGCGACGAACTCGGCGGCCACGATGACGATGAAGGACACGCCCAGCGCCACGCGCAACCCGGCGAAGATCATCGGCAGGGAGCCGAAGAACACCACGCGGCGGAACATGGTCGCCGGGCTCGCCCCGAAATTGCGCGCGGCGTCGATGTAGATCCTCTCGATGTTGGCCGCGCCCGTATAGGTGTTTATCACGACCGGAAAGAAGGCCGCGATGGTGACGACGGCGATCTTCGACGTCTCGCCGAACCCGAACGCGAGCAGCAGCAGCGGCATCAGCGCGATCTTCGGGATCGGATAGATGGCCGCGATCAGGGGGTCGACCGCGTAGCGCACGGGACGCCACATCGCCATCGCGAGGCCGACCGCGATCGCCGGCACGATGCCGACGACGTAGCCCACCACCACGCGCGTGACGGTCGCCCCGACGTGGCCGAACAGCTCGCCGCTGACGCACATCGCCCAGAAGCGGACGGCGATCGCGCTCGGCGGCGGCACGAAGCGGCGGTCGCCGAAGCCGAGCTGGATCAGGATCTCCCACACGATCAGGAGACCGATCGGCGAGGCGACGGAGAGGATGCGCTGGCGCTGCCGCTGGCGCGCCGCCGCGGTCATGCGCGGCCGTTCGGCCGCGGCCGCACGCGTCCCGCCTGGCACGGCCCGCGTCATAGGCCCTCCAGCTCCCGGCGTGCCCGCACCACCTCCTCCTCGAGGATGCGCCAGATGTGCAGCTTCAGCGCCGCGAACTCCGGCGTCGCGCTGATCTCCATGATGTTGCGCGGCCGCGCGAACGGCACGTCGATGATGTCCTTGATCCGGCCGGGCTGCGCGGTCATCAGCACCGCCCGGTCGCCCAGCATCAGCGCCTCCTCGATCGAATGCGTGATGTAGACGACGGTCTTGCCGGTCTCCTCCCAGATGCGCACCAGCTCGTCCTGAAGGATGGCGCGGTTCTGCGCATCGAGTGCTGCGAACGGCTCGTCCATCAGCAGCACCGACGGGTTGGTCACGAAGGCGCGCGCGATCGCGGCGCGCTGCTTCATGCCGCCCGACAGCTGGTGCGGATAGTGGCGGCGGAACTTGGTGAGGCCGACGAGGCGAAGCGCGTCGTCGACGCGGCGGTCGCGCTCGGCCCGCGGGACGCCGCGGGTGGCCAGCCCGAAGGCGACGTTGTCGGCGACGGTCATCCACGGGAAGATGCTGGCCTCCTGGAACACCATCGCGTTCTCGACCGCCCATCCGGACGAATCGATCCGCACGTTGCCTGAATCGGGCGTCTCCAGCCCGGCGAGGATGCGGATAAGGGTCGACTTGCCGCAGCCCGACGGCCCGACAAGGCAGACGAACTCGCCGGCGGCGATCGACAGGCTGACGTCGTCCACCGCGACGACGTGGCCGCCCTTGGCGTCGAACGCCTTGCGCAGGCCGACGATGTCGATGCGCGCGCCACGCCGGGCGATGCCGGCGGGCGCCCCGCCGCGGGCGAGTGCGGCCTCGCTCATCGGCACCCCGGCTTTCCGTCGTCGCGTGCCGGGCGGTACGGGCCGAGCCGCGCGTTCGCCTCCTCCACCCAGTCGAGCTGCGCCAGGCGCTCCACCGGGTACTTGCGCGCGATCAGCCCCTCGGCGACGTAGAAGTCCTGGATGTCCATCAGGCTCGCCTCGAACAGGCGGCCGGTCGGATCGCGGGCGCCCCAGTCCATCGTCTCGATCATCGCCGGGTCGCTGATGTCGGTGTGCCGGGCGAGGATGCCGACCACCTCGGCGCGGTTGGGGCCGCCGTGATAGGCGTCGCAATAGTCGCGCGCGCCCTGCAGCACCGCGTACACGAAGTCCCGCGCCGCCTTGGGATGCTTGGCCGCCCAGTCCATGTTCATCTGCTTGACGGCGATCAGGATCGGCTTGGCCTTCACCACGTCCTCGGGGTCGATGAACTTGACCGCGAAGCCCTTCTGCACCACCGCATCGACCAGCGGCGGGAACATGATCGCCGCGTCGATCGCGCGGTTCTGAAACGCCACCGCCATCTGGTTCAGCGGCATGAACTTGGTCTCGACGTCCTTCAGCGTCAGCCCGGCGGTCTCCAGGATGCGGCCCGCCTCGTAGGCGACGATGGCGCCGCGCGCGCCCATGGCGATGGTGCGGCCCTTGAGGTCCGCCGCGGACTTGACTGCGTCCTTCAGGTCGGTGCGGACCAGGAGGTTGTGGTAGGACGGGCTGCCGTTGCGCGACATCACCAGCTTGACCGGCAGGTCCTTCTCCACCGAGTTGAAGAAGCCGACCGACAGCCCGCCGCTGGTCACCTGCAGCCGGTTGGTCGCCAGCATCGCCGCCATCTCGGACGACGAGACGATGCGGTGCAGCTCGACGTCGATGCCGAGCGCGGCGAGGTAGCCCTTCTCCTTGGCGATGTAGAGCGGCCCGCTGGCGATCGCCGGCACGTAGCCGACCTCCATCCGCACGCGCTCTTGGCCCGCAGCCGGTGTCGAGGCAAGCCCGGCCGCGAGCGCGAAAGCGGCGAGGCGCGCCGCTAGCGGCATCCCGGCTTGCCGTCGTCGTGGATCAGCTTGAACGGGCCGAGGCGGCGGTTCGCGTCGGCAAGCCAATCGTTCTGCACCAGTTGCTCGAGCGGGAACTTCTTCGTGGTCAACTTCTCCTTGAAGTAGAAGTCCTGGATGTCCGCCAGGCTGGCCTCAAAGATGCGCCCGGTGGGGTCGCGCGTGCCCCAGTCGATCTTCTCGATCATCGCGGGGTCGTTGACATCGGAATACTTGGCGAGGATCTGCACCACCTCGGCGCGGTTGGGGCCGTGGTGGTAGGCGTTGCAGAACTCGTGCGCGCCCTTGAGCGTGGCGTAGACGAAATCCTTCGCCGCCTGCGGGTTCTTGGCCGCCCAGTCGGTGTTGACCTGCTTCACGGTCAGCAGGATCGGCTTCTCCGCGACGACGTCCTCCGGGTCGATGAACTTCACCGCGAAGCCCTTCTGCACGACGACGTCGACCAGCGGCGGGATCATCATCGCCGCATCGATCGCCTTGTTCTCGAACGCCAGCGACATCTGGTTGAAAGGCATGTACTTCGCCTCGATGTCGTTCAGGGTGAGGCCGCCCTTCTCCAGCACCTTGCCGACCTCGTAGACGATGATGGAGCCGCGCGCGACGATCGCGATGGTGCGGCCCTTCAGGTCGGCCGGCGTCTTGATCGCGTCCTTCAGGTCGGTGCGGACCAGCAGGTTGTGGAACGCCGGCGCGCCGTTGCGCGACATCATGATCTTGACCGGCAGGCCCTTCTCCACCGAGTTGAAGAAGCCGACCGACAGCGCGCCGCTGATCACCTGCAGCCGGTTGGTCGCCAGCATCGCCGCCATGTCGGAGGACGAGACGATGCGGTGCATCTCCACGTCGATGCCGAGGTCGGCGTAGTAGCCCTTCTCCTTGGCGATGTAGAGCGGGCCGCTGGCGGTCGCCGGCACGTAGCCGACGTCCATCTTGACCCGCTGCTGCGCCGCGGCCGGCCCGACGGTCAGCCCGATCACGGCCGCGACGGACACCAGTCTCGCGGCCAGCTTGTTCAGAAGCGTCATCCTCTTCCTTCCCGCGTCGTCAGGACGCGCCACGCCGGCAGCGTCCGGAGTGGCCGGCGCCTCACCGGACTATGTATCGGATGGCTCCGCCGTTGTCGCGGCAAAAGGCTCGCCGCCCCGTTGCGGCGGGCCGCAGCCAGCCGTCTCAGTCCGCGTCAAGCACCTGCCGGAGCTTGTGCGCCAGGTCCTGCCGCCGATAGGGCTTGTTGAGCAGCTGCACCCCCGGGTCGAGGCGGCCGTGATGGATGACGGCGTTCTCCGTGTAGCCGGACGTGTAGAGCACCTTCAGCCCCGGCCGCAGCACGACGGCCTGCGCGGCGAGCTCCGGCCCGGACAGGCCGCCCGGCATCACGACATCGCTGAACAGGAGATCGATGTGCGCCGGGCCCCTGAGGATCTCCAGCGCAGCATTGCCGTCGCGGGCGGTCAGGACGGTGTAGCCGAGCTGCCGCAGCTCGTTCGCCACGTGGTCGCGGACGAGGTCCTCGTCCTCCACCGCCAGGATCGTGGCGCCGGCGCCCGACGCCGCGGCCGGCGACGTCGGCGACGCCGCGGCGGGTGCGGCGTCCGTGCTGGGCAAATAGAGCTTTACGATGGTGCCGTGGCCGAGCTCGGAATAGAGCTTGATGTGGCCGCCGGTCTGCTTGACGAAGCCGTAGACCATGCTGAGGCCGAGT
>JBFWQM010000169.1:0-12364 GCA_050249455.1 Rhodospirillaceae bacterium
TCAGGTCTGCATCGGCCGCAGCAGATCCGCCTCCGGCGCGCCGGCGCGCCAGCGCGCGCCGAGGTCGTCCATGTTGATGTCGATGCCGCGGGCGTTGCGGTTGAAGGCGCCGGTCGCGAACCAGGCGTTGAGGTCTGCGACGGTGGCGAAGTTGTCGACCTGCAGCTCGACTTTGTTGCCGTCCGGATCGCGATAGTAGAGCGAGGTGGTGGGGCCGTGGTTGACCTGCCAGACCGGCATGATCCCCTGGCCCTTGAGCCGGTCGTAGGCGGCGATCAATTCGCCCAGCTTGTGATAGGTGAACGCGACGTGGTCGAGCCCGGCGGCAGCGGGGTCGACGTCGCGCAGGTCCTTGTGCGAGATGAACGCGATGCGGTGATGCTCGTCGTCGTAGGTCAGGAACGAGATGTAGTCGCTCTCGAACATCGTCTCGGCGCCCAGCACGTTGAGGTACCAGGCGTGCATCTCGGCCCGGCGCGAGGTGCGCAGGACGTAGTGGGACATCTTGGCGGGCGCGCCTTCGGTCTTCGGCGCGGGCACGCGTGCGGTGGCCGGCATGGCGGAACGCTCCGATCGTGGTTGGCCCGGGCGGGGACGCTACAACCGCCGCGCGCCGGTGACAAGCGGGGCGTGGCCGGCGCGGGCGTGCCATAATGCCCGCGGCGCCGCCCAGACGGCGCGCGACAGGTGGAGGGAGACCATGCAGAACCGCCAGAGCAATCCGGAGACCGTGCCGCCGCCGGGCGGCCACTACACCCACGCGATCGAGGTGGCGCCGGGCGCGCGCTGGCTGGTCGTCTCCGGCCAGACCGGCAACGCCGCCGACGGCTCGATTCCCAAGGACATGACCGGCCAGGCGACCAACGCCTGGACCAGCCTGATCCGCATCCTGGAGGCCAACGGGATGCGGGCGTCCGACATCGTCAAGGTCACCCACTTCCTGACCCGGCGCGAGGACTTCGCCGCCTACAACGCCGTCCGGCTCAAGTTCCTGGGCGAGCACAAGCCGGCCTCGACCCTGCTCTACATCAGCGGCCTGGCCAGCCCGGACTTCCTGGTCGAGGTGGAGATCACCGCCGCGAAAGCGACGGACTGACTAACCGCCGGCCGTGTGACCATCATCACAAACCGCCGCGGCGGGGCGTGCTAGCGTTCAATCGCTGGTATGGGGAAGGGGAACATGGCACGGTCGGCGAGACGACTGATGTTTGGGGCTGTCGGCACGCTTTATGTGACCAGCATGCTGCTCATGCTGCTGCATGCCGTAGCCTGACGGGTGGCAGGGCGCGCCCCGGGGCCTTCATGGACCCCCGGGGCGCGCCCGGTCCTTCTTCCGCCCCGCCATCGGCGGGGTTGCGCCGGCGGGGGCCGGCTCCCATATAAGGCGAGACGGCGCCTGAAGGCCGTCGAACGAGAGTTCGGGATGCCAGTCGGGTCCCGGTTTTCACCGCTCGCTTCACGGAGGAGGGGTGCATGGCACGCGTGTCGCCGTTGAACAGTCCGTTCCTGCTGGGGTTCGACCAGCTCGAACGCGCGCTGGACCGGGTCGCAAAGGCCCAGGCCGACGGCTATCCCCCCTACAACATCGAGCAGATCGGCGAGAACGGGCTGCGCATCTCGCTGGCCGTCGCCGGCTTCTCGGGCGACGACCTGACGGTATCGGTCGAGGACAAGCAGCTCGTGGTGCGCGGCAAGCAGACCGACGAGCCGGGCCGGGTGTACCTGCACCGCGGCATCGCGGCGCGCCAGTTCCAGCGCTCCTTCGTGCTGGCCGACGGGATCGAGATCGTGGGCGCGGAGCTCGACAACGGGCTCCTGCACATCGACCTGGTGCGGCCGACGCCGGAGAGCCGCCAGCGGCGCATCGACATCAAGACCGGGCCCGGCGGCGGGCGGACCAGGATCGGTCCGAGCCGGCCGTGACGGCCCAGAACCTGAGTAGCGGGGTAACGCAGATGAACGCAGTCCAGACGTTGCGGCAGATTTCGCCGGAGGATTTCGCGCTGCTCGGCGTGCAGCGCATCGCCTACATCAAGCCGGCGGAGGTCGAAGGCCAGTCGGTGTTCGCGATCCACGCCGCCGACGGCACCCAGATGGCCGTCGTCACCGACCGCGAGGTCGCCTTCGCCGCGGTGCGCCAGCACGACCTGGAGCCGCTGAGCGTGCACTGATCCGACGCGACTTGCGCCATGCGGAAGGGCGGGTCCATGACCCGCCCTTTTCGTTTGGATGGCGGGGGCGACGCGAGGGCGTCTCCCCGCGAAAGGTGCCTACGCCGCGTGGCTCTGCGGCGGCGCGGTCAGGATGGCGAACAGGCCGGCGGGGTCGGCGGTGCGGCGCAGCGACTCGCACACCTCGGCATCGCGGAACAGGCGCGACACGCGCGCCAGCGCCCGCAGATGGTCGGCGCCGGCGGATTCGGGGGCGAGCAGCAGGAAGATCAGATCCACCGGCTGGTCGTCGATCGATTCGAAATCGATCGGCTGGGTCAGCCGGGCGAACAGCCCGACCAGACGGTCGAGCCGGGCGAGCTTGGCATGCGGGATGGCGACGCCCTTGCCGACGCCGGTGGTACCCAGCCGCTCGCGCTCCAGCAGCGCCTCGAAGATCGTGCGCTCGTGCAGGCCGGTCGCCTCGGCGGCATGGCGCGCCAGTTCCTGCAGGGCCTGCTTCTTGCTGGTCACGCGCAATTCGGCGATCACCCCGGCGGGGTTCAGGAGATCGGCGATTTCCATGGCCGGCTCCTCATTTCGACGGCTTGCCGGCAGCCGCCCCGTCGGGGTCGACCCAGCCGACGTTGCCGTCGCTGCGGCGGTAGACGACGTTGATGCCGCCGTGGACGCTGGAACGGAACACCAGCGCCGGCACCTCGGCGAGGTCCATGCGCATCACCGCCTCGCCGACCGTCAGCGTCTCCATCGGCGTCGCGTTCTCGGCGATGATGACCGGGGCGCCGCCTTCCGGCAGGTCGTCGGCCTCGTCCGACGGCGGCGCCAGGACGTATTGCGTGGCCTGGGCGGCGGCGGCCTCGGCGGAAGCGCGGCGCTGCGCCTGGTGGTGGTCGCGCAGCCGGCGCTTGTAGCGGCGCAGCCGCTTGGCGATGCGGTCGCAGGCGACGTCGAACGCCGGGTAGGCGGTCTCCGCCTCGCCGTGGCTCTGGACCAGGATGTTGCGGCCGACGTGGACCGACAGGTCGGCGCGGAACAGGTGCGCGACCCGCGACAGCACCACGTTGGCGTCGATGCCGTGGTCGAAATACTTGGCGACCACCTCGCCCAGCCGCTCCTCGGCGTGCTGGCGCAGGGCCTCGCCAACGTCAATCTGCTTGCCGGTGACAGTGATCTGCATGGGGGGAAAATCCCGAAGCCTCGGGGCAGGCGCGCCGGCCGGCGTGGCCATCGCCGCGACCCCCGCCAGAGGCGGCCGGGTCCAAAGGAGGCGGACCATAAGCCCGCCTCTCTAAACAAGTCAATACCGGCCCCGCGCTATCTCGCCGCAGTGCGGAAAGCCGGCATCAACTGCTTAACATATAAGGACGAATTGTCCCGCGGGAAGGCCCCGCCGGCTCAGCCGACGCCCTCGGCGCGCATTGGGCCGGCCATCAGGCCCTTTTCGCGGCGGCGCTGGACCGACGACGGGATGCGCATCGCCTCGCGGTATTTCGCCACCGTCCGGCGGGCGATCTCCACCCCGTCCTTGCGCAGGATGGCGACGATCTGGTCGTCCGACAGGACGTCGTCGGCGGTCTCGCGGTCGACCAGCGAGCGGATGCGGAAGCGGATCGATTCGGCCGAATGCGAGTCCATCCCGTCGCCCGAGGTGCCGACCGCGCCGTTGAAGAAGTACTTCATCTCGAACAGGCCGCGCGGGGTGGCCATGTACTTGCCGTTGGTCACCCGGCTGACCGTGCTCTCGTGCACCCCGACGCCTTCCGCCACGTCGCGCAGGGTCAGCGGGCGCAGGTGCTGCACCCCGTGGGTCAGGAAGGCCTCCTGCAGCCGCACGATCTCCGTCCCGACCTTCAGGATCGTCTGGGCGCGCTGGTGCAGCGAGCGGACCAGCCAGTTGGCCGACTGCAGGCGCTCCGCCAGGTATTCCTTCTCGTCCCTGTTGCGCGTCTGGCGGCTAACCGAGGCGTAATAGCGGTTGTTGACCAGCACCCGGGGAAGGGTGTCGTTGTTGAGCTCCACGTGCCAGGTGCCGGCGGCGCGCTGGCGCACGAAGACGTCCGGCACCACGGTCTGGGCGACGACGTGGTCGAACGCCGACGCCGGCTTGGGGTTGAGCGTCTTGATCTCGGCCACCAGCTCGGCGAGCTCCTGGGCCGAGGCGCGGCAGACCTTGCGCAGCGACAGGAAGTCGCGCCGGGCGAGCAGGTCCAGGTTGGCGAGCAGCGCGTCCATCGTCGGCGACACCGGGCCGCGGTCGGCCAGCTGCAGGCGCAGGCATTCGGCGAGGTCGCGCGCGAAGATGCCGGGCGGGTCGAGCTTCTGCAGGCGGGCGAGCGCCGCCTCCACCCGCGCCTCGGCGCAACCGAGGGTGAGCGCGATGTCGCAGATCTCGCCGCGGAAATAGCCGGCCTCGTCCAGCATGTCGATCAGGTGCAGGCCGATCATCCGGTCGGCCGCATCGTCGAGGTCGCAGTTGATCTGGGTCAGGAGGTGCTCGCGCAGCGTGGTGCCGGTGGCGGCCACGCCTTCGATGTCGGGCTCCGCGCCGTCGAACGAACCGCCGGACCCGACCGTGTTCCAGTGGCCGGCGCCGTCGCCGCCGTGCGCGGTCTCGGGATCCCAGACGTTCTCCGCCGCGCCGGATTCGTAGAGCGCGCTGGTGTCGCCCATCACCTCGACGTCGCCGCCGCGGTCGAGCGCGGCCGGCGCCTCGTCGCTGCGCGGCGGCGCCTCGTCGGCGGCGCCCGAGTCGGTCACGCCTTCGGCGCCGGCGGACCCTTCCTCGCGCTCCAGCATCGGGTTCTGGTCGAGCTCGCGCTCGATGAAGGCCCCGAGCTCAAGGTTGGACATCTGCAGCAGCTTGATCGCCTGCTGCAGCTGCGGCGTCATCACGAGCGACTGCGTTTGCCGCAGGTCCAACCGGGGACCGAGAGCCATAATCAGTTGTCCAACGCGGGATCGAGCCTACGGATTAAAGAGTGAACCTTTCGCCCAGGTAAACGCGGCGAACATCCTTGTGCGCTACAATGTCCGATGGCGTGCCTTCCATCAGGACCGCACCGTCGTTGAGGATATAGGCGCGGTCGATGATGTCCAAGGTCTCGCGCACGTTGTGATCGGTGATCAGGACGCCGATGCCGCGGTCCTTGAGATGGTAAACGAGGTCGCGGATGTCGTTGACCGCGATCGGGTCGATGCCGGCGAGCGGTTCGTCGAGCAGGACGAACTTGGGCCGCGAGGCGAGCGCGCGCGCGATCTCCACCCGGCGCCGCTCGCCGCCCGACAGCGCCAGCGCCGGCGTGCGGCGCAGATGCGATATCGAGAACTCGCCCAGCAGCGCCTCCAGCCGCGCCTCGCGCTCGTCGCGGTCGGCCTCGCCCGCCTCCAGCACGGCGCGGATGTTGTTCTCCACCGTCAGGCCGCGGAAGATCGAGGCCTCCTGCGGCAGGTAGCCGATGCCGAGCCGGGCGCGCCGGTACATCGGCAGGTCGGTCACGTCGTGGCCGTCGATCGAGATCGTGCCGTAGTCCGGCGCGATCAGGCCGGTCATGATGTAGAAGCAGGTCGTCTTGCCGGCACCGTTCGGGCCGAGCAGGCCGACCACCTCGCCGCGGCTGACCCGCAGCGACACGTCGCGCACCACCGGGCGGCGCTTGAACCGCTTGCCGATGTTGCGCGCGACGAGGCCCTCGTTCTCGGCGACCAGCCGCGGCGCATCGCGCCGAAGCCCGGCGCCGACCACTCCCAGGATGCCGGGTTCGCGCGCCATGTCAGCCGCCCTGCGCCGGCCGGCCGGCGTCGACCGAATTGGGCACGATGACGCCGCGAACCCCGCCCGACCCCTGCCCGGCCAGCCGCGCCGTGCCGTTCTCGAGGTCGACGTCGGCGACGCCGCCGACCATGCGGTTGGGTCCGCGGGTGATGCTGACGTCGCCGGTCAGCCGCGCCCGGCCGGTGGCGGCATCGTAGGTGCCGCGGTCGCCGCGCACGGTCTCCGCCTCGGTCTGGATGACGACGTTGTTCACCGCGTCGGCGCGGGTCAGCCTGCTCTGGCCGTTCTGGCCTTCCTCGAACCACGCGGTGATCACGTCGGCCTTGAGCGTGCGGCCGCGCGCCGTCGCCACGGCGTCGCCGCGCGCCACCGCCATGCGGCGGTCGACCCAGTATTCCAGGCTGTCGCGGGCGACCACCGACTGGTCCTCGCCGGTCAGGCGCGGACGGCCGGTCAGCACGAACACCCGCTGCGCCGCGTCGTAGACCCCGCGCGCGCCGGTGGCAATGCGGCCGCCGGAGGTGATGCGCACATTGCCGAACGCCTCCAGCCGGCCGATCTCGGTCGCGCCCTGCGCCGTGCGGGTGTAGTAGGCCGACAGCGTGTCGGCGTTCACCGTCAGGTCGCCCTGCACCGCCTTGGCATCGCCGCGGGCGATGTAGACCTGCTCCTGCTGGCGCCATTCGATGCCGTCGCGCGCGGTGACCTCGATCGGTGCGTCGCGCGAGCCGCCGCCCGGCAAGGCCTGCTGCGCCCATGCCGCGTGGGCCGCCAGCGCTGCGGCGGCGACGGCGATGGCGAAGGCGCGGCGCATCAGCGCTGCGCCTTCCCCGCGGCCGGACGCATTACCAGCCGGGCATTGTTGAAGAACAGCATGCGCGCGCCCTTGTCGAACACCTGGAAGCCGCCGGCGGTCAGCTCGCCGTTCGGCCCGGAGGCGGCGACGGGCGCGTCGCCGAAGGCCTCGCCGCGCGCGACGTCGACCAGCGCGTGGTCGGTGCGGATGGTGTGGCCGTCCTCGTGGTAGACCTCGACTCCGCCTTCCAGGTCGAGCGTCTGCGACATGCGGTCGTAAAGCCCGCGGCGGGCGACCAGCATCAGCCACGCCTCGTCGCGCAGCCGCAGCTCCGCCTCGGGTTCGGTGAGCTCCACCACGTCGGGTGCGTTCTCGAGCTGGATCGCGCGCGCGGCGGTGACGGCGAACGGCCGGTCCTGCTGGTCGGCGCTGGTGTAGCGCGGCTTGACCAGGTTCTGGCCGGTCGCCCGCTCGGTCTTGAGCATCTGGGCGTCGAGGCTGATCCCTTCCGTCTCCCGCTGAAGCTGCGGCCACACCGCGATCATCGCGATCAGTAGCCCGGCCGCCAGCGGCAGGCAGAAGCGCATCATGCCGACGAAGCGGCTGTAGCGGGTGCCGATCCCGGAGAGCCGCGGGGCGGCGCGCCACAGCACGCCGCCGGCGTCGGTCCGCGCCGGCCTGATCCGCGCCACGGGTCCGGGCTGCGCCAACTAGGCGATCCCCGCGCGCAGGCAGTCGTGGATGTGGACGATGCCGACCGGCCGGCCGTCTTCGACGACGAAGACGCTGGTGATGGCGCGCTCGTTCATCAGCGCGAGCGCCTGGGCCGCGAGCAGGCTGGGCGAAACGGTCTTAGGCGCGGTCGTCATCACGTCGCGCGCCGGGCGCGCGAGCAGGGTCGCCCCCATGTGCCGGCGCAGGTCGCCGTCGGTGATGATGCCGACCAGCCGGCCGTCCGCCTCGACGATGCCGACGCAGCCGAAGCTCTTGTTGGTCATGGTCAGCAGCGCATCCGACATCGCGGTGTCCGGCGCCGCCAGCGGAATCGCCTCGCCGGGATGCATGATGTCGGCGACCTTGACGAAGCGCCTGCCGAGCTGGCCGCCGGGATGGAGCTGATGGAAGTCCTCGCGCGAGAAGCCGCGGCGTTCGTACAGCGCAACCGCGACGGCGTCGCCCAGCGCCAGCATGACGGTGGACGAGGTGGTCGGCGCAAGGTCGAGCGGGCACGCTTCCACCAGCGCGGGCAGCACCAGCGACACGTCGGCCGCACGATCCAGGGTGGTGCCGGCGCGGCCGACGATGCAGACCAGCGGGATCTTGCGCAGCCGGGTGAAGGCCACGATGTCCGACAGCTCGGGCGTCTCGCCGGAATAGGACAGCGCCAGCACGGCATCGTCGCGGGTGATGTTGCCCATGTCGCCGTGGCTGGCTTCGGCGGGGTGGACGTATTGCGCCGGGGTGCCGGTCGACGCCAGCGTCGCGGCGATCTTGCGCGCGATGTGGCCGCTCTTGCCCATGCCGGTGACCACCACCCGGCCCTGGGTCGCGGCCAGGGTGTCGAGCGCCAGGATGAAGCGCGAATCGAGCGCCTGGGCGAGCGTGGCGAGGCCACGGCCTTCGGTCTCGAGGACGCGACGCGCCACCGCGAGGTCGTCGGTCGCCGCCAGCGGCGGCGCTGCCGTGATCGTCATGGTCCGCGTACCCTCCGGCGCAGCCGGCGCGCCCAACCGCGGCGGCGCGACCTGCGGCCTCTCCTTATGTTCGGGGCCGCGTCGGCCGATTGCAAGGGCCGCGTCGCGGCGCCGCGGTCAATGCTCGAAGATGTCGCCCTCGCCATAGCCGGCAAGGTCGAGCTCGGCCCGGGTCGGCAGGAAGTCGAAGCACGCCTGCGCCAGGGCGGTCCGCCCCTCGCGCGCCAGCATCGCATCCAGGCGGGCCTTGAGGGCGTGCAGGTGCAGGACATCGGACGCGGCGTAGCCCTGCTGCTCCGGCGTCAGAGTCTCCGCGCCCCAATCGGACGACTGCTGCTCCTTCGACAGGTCCACCTTCAGGAGCTCGCGGCACAGGTCCTTCAGGCCGTGGCGGTCGGTGTAGGTGCGCGCCAGCTTCGAGGCGATCTTGGTGCAGTAGATCGGCTGCGTCAGGACGCCCAGGTGACGCCGCAGCATGGCGACGTCGAAGCGTGCGAAGTGGAACAGCTTGAGGACGTTCGGGTCGGCCAGCAGCGCCTTCAGACGCACCGCGCCGTCGCCGCCGCCCGGCGCAATCTGCACCAGGTGCGCGTTGCCGTCGCCGGCCGAGAGCTGCACCAGGCAGAGCCGGTCGCGGAACGGCTTCAGGCCCATCGTCTCGGTGTCGATCGCGACGGCGGAGCCGAACGACAGCCCTTCGGGCAGGTCGCCACGGTGCAGCGTGTTCGCCATTGTCCGGTCGGTCGGGGCGGGGTCAGGCACCGGCCGGCGCCGTCGCGGCGTCCGGCATTGGTGCCCAGGAGAAGACTCGAACTTCCACGGCCTCGCGGCCACAGGTACCTGAAACCTGCGCGTCTACCAATTCCGCCACCTGGGCCCCTTCGTCGACGGGGCCTTTCGTTACGCCACCGGTCGCAAAGGTGTCAACGGATTTCGCCGATCCAGTTGACGCGGCGCGGGACTCCTTATTAATAGCGCGGGAACGCGGCCTGTCGCAGGGGCGGCAGACGGGCGCGGGGAGGACGGCATGGACCTGAAGTCGGTCACGGTGTTCGGCGGATCGGGGTTCGTCGGACGCTACATCGTGCGCGAGCTGGCCAAGACCGGCGCGCGCGTGCGGGTCGCCGTCCGCAACGTCGAGCGGGCGCAGTTCCTCAAGCCGATGGGCGACGTCGGCCAGGTGGTGCCGCTGCTCGCCAACGTGCGCGACGACGCCTCGGTCGCCGCGGCGGTCGACGGCGCCGATGCGGTGATCAACCTCGTCGGCATCCTCTACGAGGGCGGCCGCCAGACCTTCCAGGCGGTGCAGGCCGAGGCGCCCGGCCGGATCGCCCGCGCCGCCGCCGCGACCGGCGCCCGCCGCTTCATCCAGGTGTCGGCGATCGGCGCCGACCCGGAGTCCGAATCCGCCTATGGCCGCAGCAAGGCGGCCGGCGAGGCCGCGGCGCGCGCCGCCTTCCCCGGCACCACGGTGCTGCGGCCGTCGATCGTGTTCGGGCCGGAGGACGACTTCTTCAACCGCTTCGCCGCGATGGCGCGCCTGGCGCCCGTGCTGCCGCTGGTCAACGGCGGCGAAACCCGGTTCCAGCCGGTCTATGTCGGCGACGTGGCCGACGCCGCCCTCGCCGCGCTGCGCGACCCGAAATCGGCGGGCCGGACATACGAGCTGGGCGGCCCCGGGATCTACACGTTCCGCGCGCTGATGGAGCTGATGCTGCGCGAGATCGGCCGCAAGCGGGTCCTGTTGCCGGTGCCCGAGATCGCGCTGTGGGCGCCGGCGATGGCGGCCGAGCTGTTGCCGGCGCCGCCGCTCACGCGCGACCAGCTCATCCAGCTCCGCCGCGACAACGTGGTCGCCCCCGGCGCCGCCGGCCTGCCCGAGCTCGGCATCCAGCCGACGGCCCTGGAGGTCATCCTGCCGACCTACCTGCCGCGCTATCGGCGCGGCGGCGCCACGGCCAGGCTGGGCACCACCGGCTGACCGCCCGGCGCGGCGACTAAGTCTCGGCATAGTCTCCGGCCGCCATGCCGGGCCGCAAGCGGCCCGGGGCTAACGCGCTGCTTTATCGAAGCGATTCGGCGTTTCCCATGCACATCCGGCGACCGTCGAGGCTGTCGTCGCCTAGGCCGTAGGCTCAAAACGCGAGGAACACCGCGCGGCTTGTTGGGCAACAGCGGTTCGATCAAGCGCCATTCGAAGTCGGTCAGGTCATATTGGTTCATGCCGATGTTGAATCAGATTTTGGCGCAACGTGAAAGACGCGCGCAGTCGACCCAATTGCAGAAGCTTAAGAATCCAGTAGACTTGAGACTATGCTGAACGAACGCCTGCGCGGCCTGCCCTATCTGGTCCATACCAATCGAGAGCTGGGTCTTATGTTGGCAGGGAAAAAGCCGTTGGCCTACTTTGTCGACGGCAAAGACCGTTTCCCGGAGGTTGTTTGTCGATACCTGCGCCTGTTCGACCGCCATGTCGAAGCCGGACGGATCGTTCGATGTGATCACTTGTCAGACGCCGCTTGGGGAACCTGCCATCGTATTCTTTATGCTCTTCCGAGCGAGGAATGGCGCATTCAAGCGATGCTCGATCTCGTCTCGAGCGGCGAATGGTCTTCCGATCACGAGCGACGGCAAGGTGAACTACTCGGGTATGCCGATTGGATGAACGATTATTGGTTGGAGCAGATTCCTCGGCGCTAAAGGCCTTCTTTCCCGTCAATCACGGTCATTCGCTTTATGGGTTCACGACCTAGTACAGGTACACCCAGGCGAGCAGCCCGGCGCCGAGCAGGAGGCGGTAGACGACGAACGGGGTATAGGTGGCGCGGCGGACGTAGCTCATCAGGAACCAGATCGCGCCGAACGCCGTGATGCAGGCGATGACGGCCGCCACGAAGGCGTCGTGCTGCAGCTCGGCGGATCCGGTCTCCATCAGGTCCTTCATCCCGAGCAGGCCGGCCCCGGCGATGGTCGGCAGCGACAGCAGGAACGAGAACCGGGCGGCATCGGCGCGCTCGACGCCGAGGAAGCGGGCGGTGGTGATGGTGATGCCCGACCGGCTGGTCCCCGGCACCATGGCCAGCGCCTGGGCGCAGCCGATCAGGAACGCCGAGCCGATGGTCAGGTGCTCGATCCGGCGCACCGTGGCGCCGAAACGGTCGCCCAGATAGAGAAAGACGCCCCAGATGGTCACGGTCCAGGCGATCAGCTCGACGCTGCGGAACGCGGTCTCGACCGTTTCCTTGGCGAACAGCCCGATCGCCACCGCCGGAATGGTGGCGATCAGGATCAGGATGATCATCCGGGCGCCGGGATCGCGCCGGTCGGTCGCCAGTTTCGGGATGCCGCGGATCATCATCCAGACGTCGCGCCAGAAATAGGCCAGCACGGCGACCAGCGACCCGACGTGGACGGCGAGGTCGATCAGCAGTCCCTGGTCGGGCCACCCGAACAGATGCGGCACCAGGATGAGGTGGCCGGAGGAACTGATCGGCAGGAATTCGGTGATGCCCTGGACGACGGCCAGGACGATGATCTGCAGGGTGGTCACGCCACGGTCTCCGCCGGCGCCTTCGCGGCCGCCAGCTCTGGGGTTGGGTATAATAGTCCCGTATTAGGACGATTTATTGCGCGATCTTGCGTCCGGCGGCGCCTTCGCGTTGCAAAATGACCGGTCATGCCCTAAAATAAAGTCAATAATATTGACCTAATAGGACTGGGCCGCGTCGGCACTGCTTGGGCGGTGACGCTGGGTAGCGAGATTTGCCATGGAAAACAAGATGTTGCAGTTCGTGGACGTGGACCGGCGGATGCCGGAGAAGCGGACGGCCGAAGATCGTCGGCACGACTTCGACGAGATCTATCGCCGCTTCGCCACCGACGAGGCCGCGCAGCAGTCCGGCCGCTGCTCGCAATGCGGGGTTCCGTTCTG
>JBFWQM010000170.1:0-12358 GCA_050249455.1 Rhodospirillaceae bacterium
GGCCTGAGCGTCGATAACAATTCGCAGTTCGGGCTGGGCGATCTCTACGTGCAGCCGGTGTGGCTCGGCCTCACGCGCACGCACTGGGATTTCGCGTTCGCCTACGGCTTCTATGCGCCGGTGGGCGAGTACTCGGTCAAGCGGGTCGCGTTCCCGCAGATCGGGGCCACCGTGACGACCCCCTCGCCGGACAACATCGGGCTCGGATTCTGGACGCACCAGTTCCAGGGCGCCGTCGCCTGGTATCCGTGGGAGCATCGCGGCACCGCCGTCTCGGTGGCGCTGACCTACGAACTCCACCACGAGAAGCAGGACATCGACGTCACGCCCGGCTCCCACCTCTCGCTCAACTGGGGCGTCAGCCAGTACGTGCCGCTGACTTCCGACAAGACGAACCTGCTCGAAGTCGGGATCGCCGGCTACAGCCAGTGGCAGGTGACGGACGATACCGGCAGCGCGGCGGGCGAGCCCGGTGTGCACGACCAGGTCCACGCCATCGGCCTCATCCTCGGCTGGGCAAATGTGCCGATGGGTTTCGCGATCACCGCCCGCTACTCCTACGAGTTCGCCTCCGAAGACCGGTTCCAGGGCAGCATGGCGACACTGAACATCGCAAAGAAGATGTAGCGGCCGCGCGGGACCGTCTTTCCCAGCGGCTTCCAGCCAATAACGATCGGGGACTGCAGATGAACCGCACGGCGCATGATCGAGCGGTGCCGCTCCGCCGACTGGCGGTGGCGCTCGTCGCCCTGGCCGTGACGGCGGCGACACCGTCGCGCGCCGAGGAGCTGAAGAAGACCGGCGCCGTCACCATCGAGCAGGTGCAGGTCGCCTTCATCGGCAGCGGCAACCTGGGCGGCGGCACCCTGGCCTTCAAGGGCCGGAACTATCCGTTCACGATCGGCGGCCTCGGCATCGGCGGGTTCGGGATCTCCAAGATCAAGGCCAAGGGCGAGGTCTACAACCTCGCCAAGCTGTCGGACTTCGCCGGCTCCTATGTTCAGTTCCGCATGGGCTTCGCCGCCGGCGAGGTCAGCACGGGCGGACTGTGGCTCAAGAACAGCCAGGGCGTCGTGCTCCAGCTCGAGGCCGAGCGCGTCGGCCTCGCGCTGTCGCTTGGCGGCGACGCGATCTACGTCAAGCTCGACTGAACGACGCCTTACACTCGACCCGCAGGCCCATCGAGGTACCCCGTCATGAAGCAGGCGCGCACGGCCGCACTCATCGCCACGATGACGGCGGCGCTCGGCATGCAATCCGCCGCGCAGGCAGGCGAGGAAACGACGATCAGCGCCTTCTCCGTCTGGAACGCGCAGGGCCAGACGCTGCAGACGGGGCCGTCCCAGGCCACGTTCATCGGCGTGCTCAGCGGACCCCTCTACGTGGAGACCGAACGCGGACCGGTCGGCGCGGGCGAGATGAGCTGCGCGGCGACCGTCGAGTTCCATCTCGACAACGGACGCCAGGTCGGCGGCGGCCGCTGCGCCATCGTGGCGCCGGACGGCGCGAAGACGTTTGCCGAGATCACCTGCGAAGGCGTCCACCTGATCGGCTGCGACGGCGCCGTGACGGTCGTCGGGGGAACCGAGAGGTTTGCCGGGATCAAGGGCGACGGGCGGATCGTGCTGCGCAGCGATCACAACCTGATCATGCCCACCTCCGGGGTCAG
The DNA here is from genome assembly GCA_050249455.1 of Rhodospirillaceae bacterium. Taxonomy (GTDB): domain Bacteria; phylum Pseudomonadota; class Alphaproteobacteria; order MPNO01; family VGEU01; genus JBFWQM01. The sequence goes on from JBFWQM010000170.1 coordinate 1,670, forward strand.
CGCGCGCGAGCAGGCCCGCGGCATCGCCTATTTCCGCAAGATCCGCTACGAGCTTCCCTGAGATCGCGCCCAGCGGCGGCCGGCCCGGATCTTCGCCTAGTCCTTGTACGCCGCGATGCTGGATGCGGTGTCGGTCATCGGCTGCTGGCTGACGCGAACGTAGCCCTCTCCCGGCCGGTCGATATCCAGGATGAGCACCAGCAGGATGGCGATCAGCACGCTCAAGGTTCCGGCCGGCACGCGCGCCCGGCGCGATTGAAGGCCGATCGCATAGCCTGAGAAACCCGCCACGACGAAGGCGATCCCGTAGAGCGTGACCATCACGATGCCGGGCACCCGATTGCGGAAGTTCGCGACGCGCGCGAGCTGGACGTCGATCATCTGGTTCAGGGCCTGGATGTAGAGGCCGGTCGGGACGAATCCATTGTCCCTTGCGGCCACCGCCTTGGCCTCCAGCCAGAGCTTCTCCTGGATCCCGTTCGACCGCTCGATCGCCGCTGCCAGCTCGCGGGCCGTCGGGATGGAGCCGCTGATGACGACGCGGGCCATGGTGTAGTCGTGCAGCAGCTTGAGGCTCGTGCCGTCATGCGGGCTGGGCAGCAGCCGCGCGCGCAACGCGGCCGTGCCGATGGCATTCGCCTCGTCGATGACCGCCTGCCGCCGGGCGTCGTAGCGCTCCAGCGACATCGCGAACGTGAATGCGGTGATCAGCGACAGCAGGCCCACGATCGCGTCATGAATCGTCGAGACGTTCTCGACGGAACGGAACCGGGGGCGCGCCGCCAGCGCGCGGCCGAGCGCGTTGGCGCCGAGGAACGCCGCGATGCTGAGCAGGAGAACGAGCCACAACGGCATGTTCAGCGCTTCGCTGGCTGGGTGACGACGGCCATCGGCTCAGCTCGGCTGGGGCTTCTGCACCAGGTCCAGCGCACGCCGCGCCGCCGCGGACTCGTCGCCGCCGCCGGCCACGTGCACGGTGGGGACGGCAAACTTGATGCCGTTGGCGTCGAACGCCTTCTTGATCAGGGCATAGGCCTTGCGCCGGATGACGAACTGCTCGCCCGGCTTGGTCATGATCTTCATCCGGAGCTGGATCGCAAAGTCGCCCAGCTGCTCGATGCCCTGCATCTTCAGGGGCTGCAGGACATGCGGGGCGAACTCCGGATCCTTGGCGAGGTCGAGCCCGATCTGCTTGATCAGCTTGCGCGCCTTCTCGATGTCGCTGTCGAAGGTGACGCCGACCATCAGCTTGTCGATGACCCAGTCGCGGCTCATGTTCTGGACCGCCCCGAGCTCGCCGAACGGCACGGTATAGAGCGGCCCGCGCTGGTGGCGCAGCTTGATCGAGCGCAGGCTGAACGACTCGACCGTGCCCTTGTACTTGTCGCTCTGGATGTATTCCCCGATGCGGAACGCGTCGTCGAGGAGGTAGAACATCCCGCTGATGATGTCCTTGACCAGCGTCTGCGCACCGAAGCCGATCGCGACGCCGACCACCCCGGCGCCCGCGATCAGGGGCCCGATCTCGACCCCCAAGGCGGACAGCGCCATCATGCCGCCCATCACGATCAGCGCGACGAACAGCACGTTGCGCACGATGGGCAGCAGAGTGCGGAGCCGCGCCTGGCGGCGGGCTTCGTCCGCGTCCTGCTCGGCGACGCGCTGCGCCTTGAGGAGCCGGACGTCGATCACGGCCTTGAGGACGTGCCAGGCGAAGTCGGCGACCAGCAAGATGACGACGGCGTCCAGGACGCTGCGCAACATGCGCGTCGCCGTCGTCTCGCCGCCCGAGATCGCGACGAGGTCGAACCGCCAGACCCAGGCCAAATATATCGCCGCCGCGATGATCAGCAGCGCGCGGACGCCGTGGACGAGGGAAGCGGCGGCCACGCTCGGGACGGCCGCCCGGTCGTCGGAAGGATCGACCGGGCGAAGCAGATGGAGGATCGACCGCCGCGACATCCCGATCAGCGCCGGCAGTCCCGCGGCCACGACCGCGGTCCAGAACAGCGCGACGGCGCTGGCCACCCACAGGAGCCAGAGCAGCGCGAAATACGCTGAAAACAGCACCGAGAACGCGCAGCGACTGGACAGAGCGCTCCGCCCCGCGCCCGCCGGCCGATCGGGGCGCCGCCATACCGCCTCCAGGCCGACGGCGAGCAGGCCGATGCCGAGCAGGTAGGCGGTCACCTTGCGCGCCGCGATCTCCAGTCCAAGCGTCTCCAGCGCGACCAAGGTGGCCCAGCCGAACGCGAGCCAGAAGGCGAACAGCGCAAGCCGCCGATACCAGAACCGGGCGGCGTCGGACGAAAGTGGAAAGACGCGCAGATCGGCCCCGGTCGCGGCGAGGCGACCCGCGGGGGCGAAGAGGAACCGGCCGAAGGCGAGCGCCACGCGCAGCGCGACCAAGGCCGCCAGGTAGCTCAGGACCACGGCCGTCAGCAGCGGCGGGAACGCCAGGGCGAGAAAGGCGCCGATGCTCCCCGCGGCGAACGCGGCGACGCCGACGATCTCGGAGCCGAGCCGGGTCGTGATCGCGCGTACGCGGCCGTCGACGGAACTGACCGCGATCCCGTCAAGCCATCGTCGAAAATCCGCCGTGGCGAGGCGCACCAGCCGCTCGGAGCCGTAGCCCAACGCGGCGAAGACGGCGATCAGGCCCAGGACGGCGGCGACGCCACGGTTCTGGACCTCGCCGGCCAGGACGTCGGCGGCTTCCCGCAACGCACCGGGAAGCGACGGGACCGCCGCAACCAGGGAGGCGAGGTGCTGACGGATCTCCGCCAGTCGGCGGCTGGCAAGGGCTGCCGGCGGGGGCGCGGCGTCCTCGGAGGCTGCCGCCGGTGCATTCCGCGCCCTGATCCAGCCGCGGACGCCGTCGTCGTCGAGAAGCTTCAGCAGCTCCTGGACTTTCGCCGGCGTCGCGTCCGCGGGCGTCTCCGCCAGGACGCCGTCTAGGTTCGCCCACAGGAGCATTGCGGCGGCGATCAGCCGGACCACCGGGCGCTTCATGGGATGGCGTCTCCCTGCCATGAAGCAGGCGCTGGCCTCAGCGGGCCGCCGGCACGCACTGGACCCGCAGCACCTTTCGGATGCCGCTCTCGACGGGGCCGGTCCGCATCTCGGTGATGCGGGCTTCCTTGCCCAGGCGTCTGCAATGCGCGCCGGCCTGCTCGGTGGCGGCGCTCACCTCCGTCGGCTCGACGTGGAGGTCGAACTGCTCGCTCGCAGAGTCGATGCCGCCGCAGCCGGCGAGCGGCAACAGCCCGACCAGCAGCAGTCCTCGACCGGCGAGTCGCCTTGTTCGTTTGCTCATGGCCGTCGCTCGACTCCGCGGTTCGCGTGCGCAGCCGGCGACAGCGCCGGCCGCGCACATCGTCAGCTCAGCTTGTTCACCGTCCAGTTGACGAGCGGGATGTCGGGCAGCTCGCGCCCGTCATCGGCGCCCATCTCGGCCTTGATGACCGACTCGAGTTTGCCGCGCATGGTCTCGACCAGTTCCTGGTTCTTGCTCCTGTCCGCGGCGAGGTTGACCATTTCGCGGGGATCGGCCTGGATATCGAAGAGCTCGACGTCGTTCCAGCGGTAGAGCTCCTCGGCATTCGTCGGCGCGTTGTGGTCGAGCGGCGAGAAATAGCGGCTGAACTTGTAGCGGCCGTCGAAGACCGTCCGCATGGTGCCGCGCTTCTTCATGTTCGGCTTGAAGCCTTCCTTCACCATGGCCACGGCCGGCTTCTTCCCGGCCGCCTTGGCGCCGCTGACGAAGGCGAGGAGGTCGCCGTCGTTGCTTACCAGGCCGCTATAGGTGAACAGCACTCCCTCGCGCGTGGCGTGGACGCCGGATCCGGCCGGATTGCCGACCACCGACGAGAAGTCCTTGCCGGGCAAAGTCCGCTTGGCCAATTCGGCCGCGCGGGTCGGCGTGACGCCGGCCATGGACAGCAAGGTCGGGACCACGTCGATGTGGCTGGTGAGCGCCGACGTCTCCTGCCCGCCGCGGACATCGGGATGGACGACGTACATCGGCAGATGGATGTTCTCCTCGTAGGCGAACGGCCCCTTGCCGTGCAGGCCGTGCGCGCCGGCCATCTCGCCGTGATCCGACGTGAAGACGAAGACGGTGCGGTCCATCATCTTCAGGTTGTCGAGCTCGCGCTGGATGCTGTTCACCTCGGCGTCCACCGCGCGGATCGAGTTGATGTAGAAGTCGTTGAACCGCCGCCAGCGCGCCTCCTCCAGCGGGATGTGCCCGAGCACGTGGCTCCACATCTTGTCGTACTCGCCGTGCGCCTGCGGCCGACCCGCGGCGCCCATCGGCTGGCGCAGGTTGTCCGGGATCGGCATGTCCCAGGTCGCCTTGTAGAGCTCGTTGTCGGGCGCGCGCCCCGCATGCATCATCAGCCGGCCAGTGTCCTGCACTTTCTCGCCCGGCGCATCGCTGTTGAAGTACATGATGTCGTGCGGATTGATCAGGCTGACGAACAGGCACCACGGCTTGCCTTCCTGGTTCAGCCTGCTGCCGACCCGCCGCATCCAGGTGATGGCGCTGCCGGCGATCAGATGGTCGAACTGGTAGCCGCCGAGCGTGTGGGCGATGCTGTCGCCGGGCGAGGTGAAGTCGGAGAAGCCGTACTGCTCCATTTCCTTGGTGAGGAGCCCGCCGTTCTTCGCGCTGTCGAACTTCTGGCTGAGGTGCCACTTGCCCTTGTAGGCCGTGTAGTAGCCGGCCTGGCGCAGCATGTGCCCGATGGTGGGAATCTTCGGCGAGAGGTCCTTGACGTAGGGCACGTCCGTGTTCTCGAACATGCGATTGTCCACGGTCTGCAGGCCGGTCACCAGCACCGACCGCGACGAGGTGCACATGACGGCGGGACAGTAGTGGTTTTTGAAAGTCACGCCGGTCCGCTGCAAGCGCTCGTGCGCGGGCAGGCTGAGGCCCGTCGGCCACTTGCCGAAATAGCGCTCCTGGTCGGTGAACACGAAGATGATGTTGGGACGGCGCGACGCGCCGCCGGCGGCCCGGGCCGGCGCGGTCCCCGCGGTCTGCGCCGCAGCGGTCCCCGTGGCCAGCGTGGCGGCGAAGGATGCCGCCACGGCGCCGGTTGCCTTGGCAAGGAACTCGCGACGGCTGTCTCCCGGCCGGCCAGGCTTCGCTTTCTCGTCCATGTGACCCTCTCTCTCTGTCGATGCGTCCGCGCCCGTGCTGCGGACAGTGGCCGGCGGCGGCGCCGGACCGTCTACGGCGCGACCTCTTGCCATCCCTTCGCAGGGTTGAAGCTGGTGATGCCGGCGGCGGCCTTCTCCGTCTCGGGCCCGAGATCTCTTTCGAAGATCCTGCCGTTGTGGTTGACGATGAAGGTCATAACGCCGCTTTCGCCGTAGGCGTCGGGATAGGCGATCATGGCGAAGCCGGCGATCAGGCGGCCGTTGATGACGTAGTCGTAGGCGCCGCCGGCGGCGCCCTTGCCTTGCCGCGTCACGATGCGGAAATGGTAGCCGCGATAAGGCTCGCCCGACTTCCGCCCTGCCAGGTAGGCCGCGCTCCGGGCGATCAGGGGACCGAACGGACTGGCCTCCGCATCGTCGGGCGCGGCTTCCCAGTACAGCCCGTCGCGCTTGCCGGGCGAGCTGGCGATGCGCTGGGCGAATTGCAGCACGCCGTCGCCGTCGCGATCGCGCGCGGCGTACTGGCGCTGCGCGTCCAGGTAGGCCTGCAGGACCAGGATCGCATTGCGCTCGTTGGCGCCGATGCGCCGGTTGAGGAGTTCCTCCACGCCCTCCTCGGTGGCGAAGCGCCAGCCGCCGCCCTGCCGCACCAGCGGGAAGGGGACCGGCCAGGCGTGCGGCCCCATGATCAGCGTGCGGCGATCCGGGTCCGCCTCGTCGAGCACGCGAAAGGCGGCCAGCGCGCGGGCGGCGTTGGCGCGCTCGGCGACGTCGTTCGCATGGTCGCCGGTGATCACGAGATGCCGGTAGTCGTCTCCGAAGATCGCGACGAGCGCCGCCTCGTCGTCGCGGTCCAGCGCGGCCAGGAGGGCATCGACGGCGGCTTCCGGAGTCGCGAACGTCCGCTGCGCCGCCGCGGCCGGCGAAGCGCCCATGGCGATCGGCAACGCCAGCGCCAACGCGGCAAGGCCGCCCCGGATGCGACGCGGGAGGATGCGGCCGGTCATGATGGGATCGCCTGCATGATTCAATCCGCGGTCTAGCGCCGGCGCGGCGCGGCTTCGTCGGGCGCCGCCTTTCGGCCGGTCGGGCGCGCGGCGGCGCCGCTGGCCATCGACTGCCGGCTTGCCGCCCCCCGCATGCTGTCGAGTTGCGTCTGGCGGCCGGTCGCATAGCCGGAGAAGGCGCCGCCGCCTTCGCCGGGACGGGCCGGGACGCCAGTTGCGCGAGTCGCGGGACGGTTCGCGGCCGCCGGCGCGGCGGTGCGTTCGGCCGGACGGCTGGCCGCGGTCGTGACGGGCCGGGGGTCGCCGACGCGGACGACCGGCGCACCGGTGCGCGAGGGGCTGCGGTTCGGCTGCCATCTCGCCGGACGGGCTGCCGGGCGGTTGACGTTCACCCGGTTGATGTCGACGTCGATGTCGGTTCGGCGCACCACGTTGATGTGCGCGTCGCGGCCGAAGCCGAGGTGATAGTGGTTGCCGCCCCAGGCGGCGCCGATCGCCATGCCCCAGATCAGGCCGCTCGCGAATGCCGCGCCGCGGGGATAGGGGTAGTAGTAGACCGGATACGGCGTCGGGTAGTACGTCCACGCGCTGTAGCTGCCGGCCACGACCACCGTGGTCGGCACGTATTGCGGCACGTAGATCACCTGCGGGTCGGCAGGCGCGATCCGGATCACCTCTTTCTCGACCACCACGACCTGCTTCGGGTCGGACTTGAGGTTGCCGGCCGCCTGCACGCGCCGTCGGAACGCCTGGATGGCCTCCAGCACCGCCGCCTGGTCGCGGACCACGGCGTCGCCGAGCGCCGACGTCCAGTCGAGGTCCTCGCTCATCGACTTCACGACGGTCGGGTAGTTCAACAGCGTCTTGACCGCGTCGTCCCATCGCTCGTCGACCGGCAGGGCGGGATCGCTCTTGCGCTTGTCGAGGAAGCGGTCGGCCTGGACGACCTGGAGCGGGTTCGTCGAGGCCGGCAGCACGATCGCGACCAGATCGTCCGGGTAGAGCGCGATCCGCCCGACCAGCGTCTCGAGCCGCTCCGCCGACATTTCGGCCGCGGGCGCGCTGGCCACCGCCGGCGCCTGGGCCCTGGCAGGCCCGGCGAAAGCGAGCGCCAGCGCCGCGGCGACGGCAGCCGCGCACCGGCGCGCGCCGATGCGGCGCGCGGCCGGTTGCGCGTCGGTCGGTCGCCGTGCGCGCCGGATCGTCCTCGATCGCGCCTGGAATGGGAACATGCGGCTCGCTGCGTCTGCGCCGATCGATACCGGCATCGGCCCGGACCGGCTGGTTTCCGCCACAAGTAGTGGCTGCCGGTGCGGCCTCCTATCCGCTTTGCGCAATCCCGCATCGTGTGCCGCCGTGCGCGAGTTTGCGCGCGTTTGATACTAGGCCCGTTGCGATTGGGCTATCGTCCCCGGCCGTGGGGCTTTGGCAAACAATGAGAGGCATGCCATGAACCGGCTTGTATCAGGCTTGGCGATCGCCTTTGCCGCGATGCTCCCGCCAGCCCATGCCGAGGCGGCCGAGACGGCAGCGCCGCCGGCCAAGGCCGACCGCCTGCTTCCCGACGTCACCACGCATGCCTTCACGGGCGACCTCGACGGCATGATCCAACGCCGCCAGATCCGCGTCCTGGTGCCGTATTCGAAGACTTTCTTCTTCGTCGACCGCGGCACGCAGCTCGGCCTCGCCTACGAGATCGGCCGTCTCTTCGAGGACGACCTCAACAAGAAGCTCAAGGCCAAGACGGTCCGCGTGCACGTGCTGTTCCAGCCGATGGCGCGCGACGAGTTCATCCCGGCCCTCGTCGAGGGCCGCGGCGACGTCGCCATCGGCAACTTCACCATCACGCCGGAGCGGCAGAGCCGGATCGACTTCGCCGCCAAGTCGCGCGGACAGGTCTCGGAGATCGTGGTGACCGCGCCCGGCGTCGATCCCGTTTCCAGCCCGGAGGCGCTGTCCGGCCGGGAAGTCTACGTCCGGAAGTCGTCGAGCTACCACGCCAGCCTCGAGGCGCTCAATGCGACGCTCGCGGCGGCCGGAAAGCCGCCGGTCGCGATCCGCCTCGCGCCCGAGAACCTCGAGAGCGAAGACATCCTGGAGATGGTCAATGCCGGGCTGGTGAAGATCACGATCATCGACTCGCACATCGGCGAGTTCTGGAAGCAGGTGTTCACCCGCATCCGGCTGAACCCGGAAGCGGCCCTGCGCACCGGCGCGGAGATCGCCGTGATGATCCGCCAGGGCAGCCCGCAGCTCAAGGCGGCGCTCGACGACTTCACCGTACGATACCCGGAAGGATCGACGACACGGGTCGTGCTGCTGCAGAAGTACCTGAAGAACACGAAGTGGGCCAAGTCCGCCACGGCGCAGGGCGAGCTGGCGAAGTTCGATCGGGTCGTCGAGCTGTTCCGCAAGTACAGCACGCGTTACGAGCTCGACTACCTGCTGATGATGGCGCAGGGCTATCAGGAATCCCGCCTCGACCAGACCGCCAGGAGCCGGCACGGCGCCGTCGGCGTGATGCAGCTGCTGCCGTCGACCGGCAAGGAGATGCAGGTCGGCGACGTCCTGCAAATGGAGCCCAACATCCACGCGGGCGTGAAATACCTGCGGGTGCTGCTCGCCAAGTACTACCAGAACGAGCCGATGACCCAGCTCAACAAGGGGCTGTTCACCTTCGCCTCCTACAACGCCGGCCCCGGGCGCGTGCAGCAGCTGCGGCGCGAGACGGCGAAGCGGGGCCTGGACCCGAACGTCTGGTTCAACAATGTGGAGCTGATCGCAGCACAGAAGATCGGGCGCGAGACCGTCCAGTACGTCAGCAACATCTACAAGTACTACCTCGCCTACACGATGGTGGAGGAGGAGCGCGTCCGCCGCGAGGAGACCCGGCGCGCGCTCGAAGGTGGCGGCGCGCGATAGGCGCGGCCGGGCACACGCGCGCGGCGAAATCTGCTCGAATCTGATAGCGGGCCCGGGCGGCTTCGCTACCTTCGCCGGCGACGGCACGACACCCATGGTGCACGGGGAGCGCGGATGCGAAACGTACTGGCGGCGACGATTGCCATCAATCTGGCGCTGGCTGCCTGGTCGGTCGCCGACGCGCAGCAGATGTACTTCTATCCGAGCCGGGGACAGTCCGCGGCGCAGCAGACGACGGACCGGGGCGAGTGCCATGTCTGGTCGGTGAGCCAGACCGGCTTCGATCCGACCAATCCGCACGTCGCGACGACCGCGCCGCCGCCGGCCGCGCCGACCGGCGGCGTGGTGCGCGGCGCCGCGCGCGGGGCCGCGGTGGGCGCCGTCGGCGGCGCCATCGCCGGCGACGCCGGCAAGGGCGCCGCGGTCGGGGCCGCGACCGGCGGGATGATCGGCGGCATCCGCCGCGTCGACCGGGCGCAGCAGCAGGCCGCCTACCAGCAGCAACAGCAGGCCGCCCTGCAGCAGGGCCAGTCGGCCTATGCGCGCGCCCTTTCGGCGTGCATGCAAGGCCGCGGCTACGCGGTTCAATGAGGGATGAAGTTGCGATGCGACTGAACACACTGAAGCTCGCAGCCGTGATGGCCGCCGTCGGCTGCGCTGGGGCGAACGCCGAAGCGATCGACGGGAAGAAGCCGCTGATCTGCGCCTCCTTCGTCGCGGTGAGCTGCGGCACCGACGGCGAGTGCAGCAGCGGCACGGCGCAGAACGCCGGCCTGCCCGAGTTCTTCCGCGTCGACCTGGCGGGGGCGGCAGTCCGCGCCGCACGGACCGACGGCTCCAGCCTGGTCACGAAGATCGAGAGGACGCACGCCGACGACAACCAGATCGTCGTCCAGGGCAGCGAGGCGGGACGCGCGTGGAGCGCAACGCTCGACAAGTCCAACGGCCGCATGGTGCTCACCGTGTCGGGCGACCGCGAGGCCTTCGCGGTTTTCGGCAGCTGCACCGCCCCGTAAGCCGCGGCGTGCGCGGGGATCTCGTATCGTTCGACCCGGGCCGAGCGGCCCGCGGAAGATGAGCCCGATCGCCCTTGCTTTGCGACGGTGCCGGCGACTGGCGACACCCGTCCTCGCGGCGGCAATGCTCGCGAGCGGAGCCGCCGTTGCCCAGCAGCCCGGTGGCTTTCCCGTCGAGCTTCCCGAGGTCCGCAACTTCGCCGCCGTCGGCCTCGCTTTGGTGCCGGACTACACCGGCTCGGACGACTACACGGTCGCCATCGGGCCGGCCGGCCTGTTGCGCTTCGACGCCAGCGAACGCTTCGTCAGGCTCCTGGCGACGGAGCTGTCGGTCAATCTTCTGGACAGCCGGCGCTTTTCGTTGGGACCGCTGATCAACTATCGCTTCGGCCGCAGCGACGGCGTGGCGGACGCGGCGGTTTCGCGGATGCGCGAGATCGCCGGCACCGTCGAGGCGGGCGCCTTCGCTGGCTGGCGCTGGACCTCGGGCGTCGATCCGCGTCACCAGTTCCGGGTTCAGCTCCAGGGCCAGTTCGACGTCGCCGGCGAGCACGAGGGCTACCTCGCCACCGTGGCCG
>JBFWQM010000171.1:0-12271 GCA_050249455.1 Rhodospirillaceae bacterium
CGGACACCACCAGCGACCCGTCCGGCTCCAGCCGGCCGAGGTCGCCGGTGCGGAACCAGCCGTCGTCGGTGAACGATTCGGCGGTCGCCTCCGGGTTCTTATGGTAGCCGGCGAAGACGTGCGGGCCGCGGATCTGGATCTCGCCGTCGCCGCCCTCGGCCTCCGGCGCGGCGATGCGTAGCTCCACGCCTTCGCCGGGCAGCCCTTCGGTGCCGATGCGGGCGCGGCCGCGGCGGTTGTAGGTCGACACCGACGCCGTCTCGACCAGGCCGTAGCCCGACAGCGTTTCGAAGCCCAGCCCGGTCAGGGTCCAGGCGATCTCCGGGTCCAGCTTGGCGCCGCCGGAGCCGAGCAGGCGCAGGTCCGGCGCGATCTTGCGACGCACCGGCCGCAACAGGACGCGGCCGAGGTCGAGGTTCCAGCGCCGCTTCGCCGCCACCGACAGCCGGAGCAGCGGCCGCAGCGGCCCCAGCTTCGCCGTCACGCCCTGCGCGAACGCCTCGTACAGGCGCGGCACGCCGATCATCACGGTGGCGCGGCCGTGCTGCAGCGCCTCCAGGATGTCGGGGCCGGCGACCCCGCGCGGCAGCACCACGGTGGCGCCGAGCGAGAACGGGAGCATCAGGCCGACGATGAACGGGTAGGCGTGGTGCAGCGGCAGCGGCAGCAGCACCCGGTCGCCCGGCCCGGCATAGCCGCCGGCCGCCATCGAGTCGATGTTGGTCAGGATGTTGCGGTGGGTCAGCGGCACGCCCTTCGCCGCGCCCGTGGTGCCCGAGGTGTAGATGATGGCGGCGACGTCGTCCGGCTGCGCCGCCGGCCGCTCTCCCAGGGGCTCGTCCAGCAGCGTCCGCCACGACGGCACGTCGCCTTCCGCCTCGTCGTCGAGCAGGAGGAGGCGCAGCCCCGTCCGCTCGCGCAGCGGCGCCAGGCGCGGCAGCAGCTCGCGTACGGTGAACAGGACGGTGGCCTCGCTGTTGTCCAGCGCGCGGGCGATGTCGTCGGCGGTGCCCATGTCGTCCAGCGGCACGGCGGTCACCGCGGCGGCGATCATGCCGAGCCGCACCTCCACCCAGGCCAGCCGGTTCGGCGCGCAGATGGCGGCGCGGTCGCCCGGCTTGAGGCCGAGCCGGCCGGCGAGCCCCGCGCCGACCCGGTCTGCGGTCGCGCACAGCGCGGCGTAGCCGACCGTGGCCTCGCCCGCCTCGGCGAAGGCGTGGACGGCCGGCGCGTCGCCGTGGGCGCGCATCTCCTCGATGACGGTCTGCAGCGTGCGCATTGGTCTCAAGTTAGGGGCCGGCGGGGAACCGCACAAGCTGCGGCGGGATGCAGCTTGTGATCGGCGGCAGGCTTTGGTCATATCACTCCGCCATGGCCGAAACCGCCCCCGCCGCCAAAGTCGCCTACGACCAGCGCCTCGCCCGCGTCCTGGTGCGTCCGCTCGCCCGGACCCCGGTGACGCCCAACATGCTGACCTTCCTGAACCTGGTGGTCGCGCTCGCGGCCGCCTGGCTGTTCGCGCAGGGCGAGCCGCGGCTGACCCACTGGGGCGGCGCGCTGTTCATGCTGGCGATGTGGATGGACCACTGGGACGGCGAGCTGGCGCGGCTGACCCGCCGGACCAGCCGGTTCGGCCACTTCTTCGACCACGCGGTCGCCCTGACGACCTACGTCGCCGCCTTCGTCGGCATCGGCATCGGGCTGGGGCCGGCGGCGCTGGGCGGCTGGGCGGTCGCGCTGGGCGCCGCGGCCGGTATCGCGATCGCGGCGATCTTCGGCGTGCGTCTGTGGATCGAGCTGACGCGCGGCGGCGCGGCGGTGAAGCAGACCATCCGCGGCGGCTTCGAGATCGAGGACACGATGTACGTCCTCGGGCCGATCGCGTGGCTCGGCCTGCTGGAGCCGTTCGTGCTGCTGGCCGGCATCGGCGCGCCCGTCTTCCTCGCGTACACCGTGTGGCGCGCGCTGCGCTAGACTCGTTCGCTAGCTAACGGCAGCGACCCCACGTCGCAGTGCGCCGGCGCGCAAGCCGTCTATCCTGTCCCGACCAGCAGGAGAGGGCGCCCCGTCATGAAGTTCCACTTCTTCCACCTGATGCCGTACGCGCATCTCGACCTCGACTACGACAAGCAGCACCGGTCGGCGTGGATCGACCTCCCCAACACCTATTTCGACCCGGTGAAGGGCCATGCGCTCTACAACCGCTATCTCGACGAGCTGGAATACGCCGAGGAGCTCGGCTTCGACGGCATGTGCGTCAATGAGCATCACCAGAACGCCTACGGGCTGATGCCGTCGCCGATCGTCATGGCCTCCGCCCTGGCGCGGCGCACCAGCCGCGCGAAGATCGCGATCCTGGGCAGCGCCTTCAACCTGCGCGACCACCCGCTGACCCTGGCGGAAGAGCACGCGATGATCGACTGCATTACCGGCGGCCGGCTGGTCTCCGGCATGGTGCGCGGCATCGGCTGCGAGTTTTACATCATGGGCGCCAACCCGACCCTTTCGCTGGAGCGCTTCCACGAGGCGCACGACCTTGTGGTGCGCGCCTGGACCGAGCCGGGCCCGTTCGCGTTCGAGGGCAAGCACTACCACTTCGAATACGTCAACGTCTGGCCGCGGCCTTTCCAGCAGCCGCACCCGCCGATCTGGTGTCCGTCGCTCGGCTCGATGGAGACCATCGAGTGGGCGGCCCATCCCAGCCGCAAATATTCCTATCTGCAGACCTACAGCCCGTTCAAGGCGGTGTCGCGCTACCTCAACGCCTATCGCCGGCAGTGCCAGGACTACGGCTACGAGCCGCCGGGCGAGCAGCTCGGCTGGGCGGCGCCGATCTACGTCTCCGACAACGACGAGAAGGCCAAGGCCGAGATCACGCCGCACATCGAGGCGTTCTTCAACAAGTTCCTGCGCAACCCGCCGGAGCGCCTCCTGCCGCCGGGCTACATGTCGATGCGGTCGCTGAAGGCGGTGCGCCAGCACAAGTCCGGCATCGGCAAGATCCAGTCGATCGACGCGCTGATGGGCGAGGAGGTCATCGTGGTGGGCAGCCCTGAGACCGTGGCGCGCAAGCTCAAGGCCTATCACCGCGAGACCGGCTTCGGCCATCTGCTGGCGATGCAGCAGATCGCGACGTTGCCCGCCGACCTGACGCGTCGTAGCATGGAGCTGTTCGCCCGCGAGGTGATGCCCGCGCTGCGGCCGTTGTCGGACCGTGACTACGAGCCGCCGCGCGAGGTCGTCGCCGCGCAGTAAGGCGGACCCGGCCGCCGGCCGGCAACGAATGCGGGGAGACACGGGATGGCCGCAGCCGGAAGACCGCCCTATCGCGCCGACCACGTCGGCAGCCTGTTGAGGCCGAAGGAGCTGCTGGACGCGCGCACCGCGCATGCCCAGGGCAAGCTGGACGCGGCCGGGCTGGCGGCGGTCGAGGACAAGTGCATCCGCCAGGCGGTCAGGATGCAGGAGGATCTCGGGCTGTTCGCCATCACCGACGGCGAATACCGGCGCACCCACTGGCACACCGACTTCCTGGCGAAGATGGAAGGCGTAACGGTCAAGGGCGGCCTCTCCGTCAAGTTCCGCGGCGCGGGCCAGGACGTCGATTTCGCGCCGCCGGTGTTCACCGTCACCGGCAAGCTGAAGCGCAAGGCCGGCATCGAGACCGACCGCTTCCAGTTCCTGCGCGGCCTGACCATGCGCACCGCCAAGCAGTGCATCCCGTCGCCGACCATGCTGCACTTCCGCGGCGGCCGCGCCGGGATCGATGCCAAGGCCTACCCCGACCTCGACGGCTTCTTCGCCGACCTCGCCGGCATCTATGCCGAGGAGATCGACGAGCTGTGGCGGCTCGGCTGCCACTATCTGCAGATCGACGAGACCAACTTCGCCTTCCTGTGCGACGAGAAGATGCGCGAGGGCGTCAAGGCGCGCGGCGACGATCCCGCCAAGCTGCCGCACGTCTACGCCCGGCTGATCAACGACGCGATCAAGCACCGCGACCCCGACATGGTCGTCGCCACCCATATCTGCCGCGGCAATTACCGCTCCACCTGGGCGGCCGAGGGCAGCTACGAGCCGGTGGCCGAGGCGCTGTTCGGCGAGCTCAAGGTCGACGGCTATTTCCTGGAGTTCGACAGCCCGCGCGCCGGCGACTTCGCGCCGCTGCGCTTCGTGCCCAAGGGCAAGCGCGTCGTGCTCGGACTCGTCACCACCAAGTCGCCCGTCCTCGAATCGCGCGATACCCTGCTGCGCCGGATCGAGGAGGCGACCAAGTACGTCCCGATCGAGCAGCTCGCCATCAGCCCGCAATGCGGCTTCGCCTCCACCGTCGAGGGCAACGAGCTGACCATCGAGCAGCAGATGGACAAGCTGGCGCTGGTCGTCTCGGTCGCCCGCGAGGTGTGGGGTTCGGCGGGCTAGGCCGCGGAGAATTCTCGAAGAGGGACTCGAACCCGACTGCGTAGAATTTGAAAGCGAAAGGGCGGGTTGTGGACCCGCCCTTTCTATTTCGGGCTTCCATTCGCGACCGTCTGTCGCATCGCGCCCCGGATCGGGTCGTGCCATTGTCCCAATACATACTGACCAGTCAGTATGTATTCGACTCGCTACGAAACCGACGGGGAGCGCTCATGGCGACGCGACTGATATCCGATCCGCAGGAGATGGAGCGCGCCGAGCTTGCGCTGCAGCACCGCGTGAAGGCGGGCTACAAGCTCGAGGACGAGAGCGAGATGACGCCGCGCTACCGCGAGGTGCTGGTCAACACCATGCACATCGCTGCGGACCTGGAGATGATGACCCTGCCGGTCTACCACCCGGCACTGCTGGTCGGGCCGTGCCTCGACGACAAGATCGCGGTGGCCGCGGCGATCCAGGACGAGCTCGGCCACGCCCAGGTCATGTACCGGATGCTGGAGGACTTCGGCTACGACACGCACCGGATGATCTTCGACCGCGACCCGAAGGAGTTCCGCACCTTCTTCCTGATCGAGCATCCGCTGAAGAGCTACATCGAGTGCGTCGTCGCGATGCTGCTGGGCGACCGCGCCGGCTACACCACGACGCGCGACCTCGAGGAGCACTGCTCGTTCGGCCCCTACGCGCGGTCGCTGCGCAAGGTCAACTTCGAGGAGCAGTGGCACGTCGGCCACGGCGAGCGCTGGGTGAAGTTCTTCTGGAACCACTCGCCCGAGACGCGCAAGCGGGTGCAGGAGGCGGTGGATTTCTATTTCCCGATGGCGGTGATGTGGTTCGGCGTGCCCGACGGCATGAAGAAACGCACCGACCAGCTCGCCTACAAGATCCGCGGCGCTTCCAACGACGAGATGCGCCAGCGCTGGCTGACCGAGGTGGTGCCGTTCTGCGAGGAGGTCGGCATCCGCGTGCCGGCGCACTTCGACAAGGAGAAGAACGCCTACGTCCTCGACTACCAGCCGCCGATCCTGCTCGACCAGGAGACCCGGACCTGGGACTACACGACGGTATCGTGGGAGGAGAAGTTCAAGCAGTGGAAGGAAGGCGGCCGCGAGAAGCTGCCGGCGCTCGCGCGCATGCAAAGCGAGGTCTGGGGCGAGGAGCTGTGGTGATGAAGCACAAGACGTTCGACCGCAAGCGCGAGTTCGGCGGCGACCGGCCGCAGTACTACGAGGTGTTCGCGCGTAAGACCTCTGAGGACCCGCTCACCCATGTCGGCAGCATCGAGGCGCCGAACGAGGACCTCGCCGAGGCGCGGGCGTGGATGATCTACGACGAGCACGAATGGCGCGAGCTCTGCCTCGCGCCGGCGACGGCGTTCATCCCGATCACCGAGCGCGGCCGGCGCATCCGGATCAAGGAAGTCTGACATGACGTTTTCCCTCGCCGCCCTCGATCCCGCGCCGCGCCGGCTGCTGCGCGACGAGCTGCTGGCCATCGCCGACACCAAGCTGGTGCTCGGCAACTGGTACGCGGTGTGCATCATGAACGGCCGGTCGCTGCCCGACTTCGCGGCGCTGACCGCGATGACCGGCGTCACCTACGGCCATGCGCGCGCGCTCTACCAGTATTTGGTGAACTTCGGCACCGCCTACGCGACCCTGGAGCGCGGCCGCGGGCCCGACGACATCCGCTCGATGAACCTGCTCGACAGCCCGCCGCGCGGTTGGGAGGATTTCCTCGCCGCCACCTGGCTGGCGGAGCAGGCGACATGGGCGATGCTGTCCGGGTTCCTGAAGAGCCCCGACCGCGTGCTCGCCGGCCTGGTCGAGAAGATCGGCCAGGAAATCTACTTCCACCTCAAATACGACACCGGCTGGATCCGCGTCGTCGCGGCGGACACGGCCTCGCGCGCGGCCTTCGTCGCCGCGCTCGACGCGCGCCTGCCGGCGGCGGTGCAGTGGTTCGGCGCCGACGGCGCCGACGCGCTGCATGCGGCCGGCCTGCGCGACCTGCCGGTGGAGAAGCTCAGACGCGCGTTCGCGGCCGAGGTCGCCGCCGTCGCCGACCTCGTCCACCAGCCGATCGAGGTCCCCGCGGCGGCTGCGCCGCCGGCGGGATGGCGCAGCGACGCGCGACGTGCCGGCGGCCTGCCGTCGCGGCTCTACGAGGTGGTGCGGTTCAAGGACCGGGAATCCGCGCACTGAGCGTCGGTGCGAAGGAAGGTCCGCTATACGGGGGAGGCGCCGCCTCCCCCGTTTTCGTTCCCGGGGGCGACGGCAATGCGGCGCGGCGATCGCGCCGCGGAAATTGCCGGCATCGTGTCGAAATGTTGTGCAAGCGGCGAAGACGCGATGCGCCGGGCCTTGCCCGCCGCGCCGGCATTCCGTAACGCGTTTCCTTGTCTCCGCTCATCCCCCGAAGACGAGGATCGCGATCATGTCATTGCAGTTGTTATCGGCCGTACGTCGCCTGGCGTTCGCCTCCGCGGCGTCGCTGGCGCTGGCGGCCGTTCCGGCGTCGGCGCAGCAGTTCACCGGCAAGCTCGGCACCGCCACGATCAACGACGACCAGCACGAGTGGCTGAAGCGCTTCAAGGACCGCATCGAGGCGCGCTTCCCCGGCACGATCAAGCTCGACATCTATCCCGCCAGCCAGCTCGGCAGCATCGCCCGCCAGATCGAGGGCATGCAGCTCGGCACCGTCGAAGGCTGGCTCGGGCCGCCGGGCTTCCTCGCCGGCATCGAGCCGCGCTACCAGGTGTTCGATTCGCCGGGCATCTTCGACGGCAAGGACCATTGCTTCAGGACGGTGACGGATCCGGCCATCCGCGACTCCGCGCTGAAGATGGCCGAGCCGAAGGGCCTGACGGCGGTGTCGATCTACTGCTCGTCGGAAGCCGCCTACGTCTCGAAGAAGCCGATCCGGACGCTGGACGACTTCAAGGGCCTCAAGATCCGCGTGCTGGCGAGCAAGATCGAGCGCCGCGCGACCGAGGAGCTCGGCGCCACGCCGACCCCGATGGACCTCGGCGAGGTGGTCGGCGCGCTGCAGCAGGGCGCGATCGACGCATCGAAGAGCGGCATCAGCATTTTCTACGCGTTCAAGTATTTCAACGTCGCCAAGTACGTCACCGCGACGCACGAGGCGATGATCGTGGACATGGTGTTCCTGAGCAAGCTGTGGTTCGACAAGCTGCCGGCGGACATCCAGGCCGCGATGCGCGAGGAGGGCGCGAAGATCGACCAGCAGATCCACGTCTTCAACAACAAGTTCAAGGACGAGATCTACGAGAACTGGGTCAAGGCGGGCGGCGAGCTGCTCAAGCTGTCGCCGGCCGACCAGGCCGAGCTGATGAAGCGCACCGGCACCGCCGGCGCCGACGTGGTCAAGGACAACCCGGCGCAGAAGTCGTTCCACGAACTCCTGTCGAAGACCGCCGCGAAGTACAAGGGTTGACCGTTTCGTCCGTCGCGCGCGGCCCGCCTCCCGTCGTCGGGGGGCGGGCCGCGGCACGGAAAACCGAGCCTGTACGCGCCCTTCCCCATCCGCTAGAACCGTTCCCTTGGTCCACCGTCGCGAATGACGGTGGCGATAAACAATGTTTATGGGGACGCTCATGTATCCGGGAGCATTCGCGGCCACGCTCGCGCGCGCCGCCGCCGCATTCGTCGTCGCCGCCGCATTGCCGCTCGCCGCTTCGGCGCAGCAGTTCACCGCCAAGATCGGCACCGCCACGGTGAACGAGGACCAGCACGAGTGGATCAAGAGGTTCAAGGAAGCCGTCGAGGCGAAATCGAACAACCGCATCAAGGTCGACATCTTTCCCGCCAACCAGCTCGGCTCCATCCCGCGCCAGATCGAGGGCACGCAGCTCGGCACGCAGGAGGCGTGGATCGGCCCGCCGGGCTTCCTGGTCGGCCTCGACCAGCGGTTCCAGGTGTTCGACTTCCCCGGCGTGTTCAAGGATCCCGACCACGCCTTCAAGACGCTGACGCATCCGGACATCCGTGAACGCTTCCTCGGCCTGGGGGACGGCAAGGGCCTTAAGGGCGTCTCCGCATTCATCAGCTCGCAGCAGGCCTACGTGTTCCGCCGACCCGTGAAGACGCTGGCGGATTTCCGCGGGCTGAAGCTGCGCGTGCTGGCGGCCAAGATCGAGCGCCGCATCGTCGAGGAGTTCGGCGCGAGCCCCGTGGCGATGGACCTGAGCGAGGTGCTGCCGGCGATCCAGCAGGGCACCGTCGACGGCACGCGCACCGTGATGAGCGTGTTCGTGCCCTTCAAATACTGGAGCGTCGCGAAGTACCTGGTGGCCACCCACGAGGCGCTGCTGCCGGCGGTCGCGATGTTCAACAAGGGCTGGTTCGACAAGCTGCCGCCCGACCTGCAGGCGCTGGTGCTGGCCGAGGGCAAGCGGCTGGAGCCCGACATCCAGGCGTTCGGCATCAAGATCAAGGCCGAGATGTACGAGACCTGGGTCAAGAACGGCGGCGAAATCCATCGCCTGTCGGATGCGGAGCAGGCCGACTACATCCGCCGCGTCGCCAAGATCGGCGACGAGGTGGCGGCCGAGAACCCGCAGGTCAAGCAGTTCTACGACCTGATGGTGGCGACATCGAAGAAGGTCGGCGGCTGACCGCCGGGCGGGGCGCCGGACACCGGCGCCTCGCACCCGCGCGGCGCGTCCGCCCCCTGTACGCGCATCCGCGCGTGCGCTATTAATGATTGCGTGCGCTGCCAAGCAAGGCAGTGCCAAAGAACGAACTGTACAAGGGGAAGGCCATGATCCTGGGAACACCGCGGACGCCGCGTGCGCGCGCGTCTCTGCTGCCCGCCGTCTTCGTCGCCGCATCGCTGGCGTTCGGGGCCTCGGCCGCATCCGCCCAGACCGTTACCGCGAAGATGGGCACGGCGACGATCAACGAGGACCAGCACGAGTGGCTGAAGCGCTTCAAGGACCTGGTCGAGAAGCGCACCAACGGCCGCTTCAAGGCGGAGATCTTCCCCGCCAACCAGCTCGGATCGATCCCGCGCCAGGTCGAAGGCCTGCAGCTCGGCACCCAGGAAGTGTGGATCGGCCCGCCGGGCTTCATGATCGGCCTGGACCAGCGCTTCCAGCTGTTCGATTCGCCGGGCTGGTTCGACGACATGGACCATGCGTTCCGCACGATGGTCCACCCCGACATGCGCGAGAAGATCCTGGCGCTCGGCGAAGCCAAGGGCGTGAAGGGCATGGGCATCACGATGACGTCGCAGACGTCCTACGTCTCGCGCACGCCGATCAAGACGATCGCCGACTTCAAGGGCAAAAAGATCCGCGTGCTGGCGAGCAAGATCGAGCGGCGGATCATGGAGGAGTTCGGCGCCAGCCCCGCGGCCATGGACCTGAGCGAGGTCATCACCGCGATCTCGCAGGGCACCGTCGACGGCGCGCGCAGCGCCATCAGCGTGTGGGTGCCGTTCAAGTACCAGACCGTCGCCAAGCATCTGCTCGTCACCCATGAGGGCTTCATTCCCGCGGTCGCGATGTTCAGCAAGGCATGGTTCGACAAGGTGCCGGCCGACATGCAGAAGATCATGATCGACACGGCGAAGGAGATCGAGCAGCCGGTGCAGGACTTCGGCAAAAAGCTGAAGGAAGGCATGTACGACACCTGGGTGCAGAGCGGCGGCGAGATCCACCGCCTGTCGACCGACGAGCAGAAGGAGTTCCTGCGCCGCACCGCCAACATCGGCAAGGAGCTGGCGGCCGAGAACCCGCAGGTCAAGCAGTTCTACGACCTGATGATCGCCACGGCGGCGAAGACGAAGTCCAAGCCCATGTGACCATACGGTGCGGGCGGCAGCGCTCGCGCCGTCCACGTCACCTTACGACTCCGGCGGGCCGCTTCGGCGGCCCGCCGCGCGTTCGGGCCCTGCCATGCCCCGGGCCGCGCCGCCGGCCGCGTTCCGCGCCGCCGTAGAGAATGCGACCGACAGGGGAATCGCGAGCGACGTCCGATCGCGCCTGTCCGGATATCGCCCTAGGCATGCCGGAACGGTTGCGATAATAAGAACCGGTAGTCGCCTAACGAAGCTCAAGGGGTAGTACATGCACTGGGGATTCCTGCGCGCGCCGCTCGCGCGCAAGCCGCTTCTGCCTGCCGTTCTCGTGGCCGCGTCGCTCGCGTTGAGCGGCGCGCCCGCCGGGGCCCAGACGATCACCGCCAAGATGGGCACCGCCACGATCAACGAGGACCAGCACGAGTGGCTGAAGCGGTTCAAGGAGCTGGTCGAGCAGCGCAGCAACGGCCGCTTCAAGGCCGACGTCTTTCCGGCCAACCAGCTGGGCTCGATCCCGCGCCAGATCGAGGGCGTCCAGCTCGGCACGCAGGAAGTCTGGATCGGCCCGCCGGGCTTCATGATCGGCCTCGACCAGCGCTTCCAGGTCTATGACTCGCCGGGTTGGTTCGACGACATCGACCATGCCTACCGGACCGTTTCGCATCCCGACCTGCGCGACCGGCTGCTGTCGATGGGCGATGCCAAGGGCGTGAAGGGCCTCGGCATCGTCATGACCTCGCAGACCTCTTTCGTCTCGCGCACGCCGATCCGCACGCTGGCCGACTTCAAGGGCAAGAAGATCCGCGTGCTGGCGAGCAAGATCGAGCGCCGGATCACCGACGAGTTCGGGGCCAGCCCGGTCTCGATGGACCTCAGCGAGGTCATCACCGCGATCTCGCAGGGCACCGTGGATGCGGCGCGCAGCGGCATCAGCGTGTGGGTGCCCTTCAAGTATCAGACGGTCGCCAAGTACCTGCTCGACACGCGCGACGCCTTCATCCCGGCGATCGCGATCGCCAGCAAGGTCTGGTTCGACAAGCTGCCGGCCGACATGCAGAAGATCATGCTGGACACCGCGCGGGAGATCGAGCCGCAGATCCAGGAATTCGGCAAGAAGCTCAAGGAAGGCATGCACGACACCTGGGTGCAGGGCGGCGGCGAGATCGTCAGGCTGTCGCCCGCCGAGAACGCCGAGTTCATGCGCCGCACCGCGAACATCGGGGCGGAGATCGCCGCCGAGAATCCGGCGGTCAAGCAGTTCTACGACCTGCTGATCCAGACCGCGGCGAAGACGCGGAAGAAGTAGGCCGGCGGGGGGCGGGCGCCACGCCCGCCCCCCGCCCCTCGTGCGAAAGCCTCTGCTAGTCGCGGCCCGGCGCGGTGTCGGGCGCCCGGCTGCCGGCGCCCTCGCGGTAGTCGGGCAGCGCCTTGAGCTGGTCCTTGGTCAGGTTGGTGACGACCTTCACCTCGTCGCCGGTGCGCGACAGGGCCAGCCGGTCGACCGGCACCGCGACCTGGCGCTGGCCGAGCCCGAGGAACCCGCCGACCGACACGATCAGCGCATCGCCGACCGCGCCGGCGACGCTGCCGACCCGATCGCCTTCGACGTCCACGACGTCCTTGCCGTCGAGCCCCGGTACCGCGGTCGGGCTGCCCTTCTGCGCCGGCGGCGCGGCCTGCCGCTCGCCCGCGCTGCCGGGCCGGTCCGGCGCCGATCGCGTCGCGCCCGTCGTCTGGTCCGCCACGGCCTGCGCGGCGCGCGGCGCGATGTCGGGACGCGGGGTGGCGAAAGCCGTGCTGCCGGCCATCAGTGCGACGGCCGCCGCAGTCAGCCAGATCGAACTACGCATGACGTTCTCTCCTCTGCTCACGAGTGCTCCTTGTGCGCGGGCGTTCCCTTGACCGCTGCGGCCGCCGCGGGGCGTGGTGCGGCGGCACGTTCTCATTCGATTCTGTGTCGCGGCCGAACCGCCCGCTGAATCGATTCTGTGACGGTTCAACGTCGCCGCTCGCGGCGCTCATCCTCGGG
>JBFWQM010000172.1:0-12166 GCA_050249455.1 Rhodospirillaceae bacterium
CCGTCCCGCCGGCCCGCGGCACCCTCAGTCGCGCCGCCGGCCGGCGGTCCCGTCAGTCGCGCCGCCGGCCGGCGGCGTGGGCCGCCTGGGCGGCGTAGAGCGGGTCGTCCATGCCGTGGCGCTGCTCGGCGAAGCCGGGCGGGAAGCTCACCGGCGCCTCGAGCGGGAAGTCCTGGCCGTCGCCGAACACCAGGGTGCGGCGGGCGACCTTCCAGGCGCCGGCGCGCTTCTCGAAGCGGTCGAGGTAGCGCGCGGTCGCGATCTTGCGGCTCCCCGCCGTTCCCGGCTTGACCCCCGCCGCATCGGGGCCGAAGCGCTGGAAGACGATGACGTAGGTCTCGACCAGCGCGCGGTCGGCCGCCGCGAACTCGATCAGCATGTTGGTCATGACGTGCATCGAATGCTGCTGCTGCGCGTGCATGCGTTCGACCAGCGCCAGGAATTCGTCGGGCGGGCCGGTGAAGAAGCCGTGCTCGTCGACCGCGTCGTCGTGATAGGTCGAGCGCGCCAGCGCCCAGTCCTGCCGGTCGACCCCGCGCACGAAGCGCAGCACCGCGTCGGTGATCTCGGTCCGCGCCTCCAGCTCGTCGATGAAGTTCGGGAAGTGGGGACTCGCCATCGTTGCCTCGTCTCCGTGCCGCCGGGCCTTTGCGACCCACGCCGGCATTGTGCGCGGCCCGGCGCGATTTGCGAAGCGTGCGATCGCGGCGTGGCGCCTGCCCGCGTCAGGCTGGGTCGGTCGCCGGCCGGGCGCCGCCGCCGGCCACCGCCGCGGGCCGCGGCGCCACCGGGGCGGCGGCGGCAAGGATGTCCTCGGCGCGGGCCGAGCGCGGCGGCGGGACGAGCTCGCAGTTGATCATCCGCTTGGTGGCCTTGGCGGTCGCGCCGGTCATCGCCACCTGCCGGTCCCATCCGCGCGTGAACAGCGCCCCCTGCGGACCGAGATCGAGACAGGTGACGTAGCCGGGGAAGTCGACGGGGATCGGCACGTCGCCCAGCAGGTCCGCCGCCACGTTGTGGCCGGCGTAGCGGCCCATCGTCCGGCCGTGCTGGCAGGACATCATCGACGGGTGGCCGTCCTCGACCATCACCCGCGCGACATCGCCCGCGGCGAAGACATCCGGCAGTCCGCGCACGCGCAAATGCGCGTCGACCAGGAGGCGGCCCACGGCGTCGCGCTCGGCCGGCAGGGCGGCGGTCAGCGGGCTCGCCCGCATGCCGCCGCACCAGACGACGGTGGCGGCGTCGATCCGTTCGCCCGAACTCAGGACCAGGCCGCTGGCGTCGATGGCGGCCACGGTGACATCGAGGCGCGTCGCGATGCCGAGTTGGCGCAGCGCGTCCTCGATCACCGGCCGGGCGTTTGGCCCCATGTCGGACCCGACATGCGGCAGGCGGTCGGCCAGGATGACCTTCACCGGCTCGTCGGCGGCCCCCGGCGGCCGCGCGGCGTGCAGGCGCGCCGGCATTTCCGTTGCGACCTCGATGCCGGTGAGGCCGGCGCCGACGATCACGGCGGTGAAGCGGCCCGGTGCCGGCGGCCGCGACCCGAGCTGCTTGATGTGGCGATCGAGCCGGATGGCGGCGTCGTAGGTATCGACGTCGAAGCCGTGCGCGGACAGGCCCGGGATCGGCGGCCGGACCAGCTCGCTGCCCAGCGCCAGCACCAGGCGGTCGTAGGCGAGATCGAGCGTGCGGCCGCCGTCCCCCGGCCTGACCGTCACCCGCCCCGCGGCAGCATCGATCGCCGTGACGTCGCCGAGCCGCAGGCTGACGCCGACCGGTCCGAGAACGCTGTCGAGCGGCACGCAGACCTCGCTGAGGTCGGACTCGTAGTTGCGCACGCGGATGTTGTGATACGGGGTGCGGTTGACGACCGTGATGTCCACGTCGCCCTCCATCCCGAGTTCGGCCGCCTTGCGGGCCGCGCCGACGGCACTCCACAGCCCGGCAAAGCCCGCGCCGAGAACGACAATTCGCTTCTTCATGTCTGGCCTCCGGCTCTACGCCTCGTTGCATCTGCCCATGAAGACGGGCGAGCGCGGCCGCGCGTGACAGAATTTTCGAACGTCCCGCGGATCAGCCGGGCGCAGGCGGCGCGAGCTTGCTCGGGTTCAGGACCGCGTAGACGTCGAGGATGCGCACCCCGTCCGTGCGCACGGTGATGATCGAAAGCAGCTTTCCGTCGCCGCGCATCGCCAGCGCCGCCTCGCCGTTCACGGTGGTCATTTCGAACGCACGCCCGTCCATGTGGCGGCCCAGCGCGCCGACCGCGTAGCGCACCACGCGGTCGCGGCCGCGAATGGCCTTGAGCGCCGCGCGCGCCTTGCCGCCGCCGTCCGACGTCCAGCTCGCGCCCTCGGCGAGCAGAGCCAGAAGCGCGGCCTTGTCCTGCGTCTGGATCGCGTTGGCGAAGCGCTGCAGGAGCGCGCGGCGTGCCGCTTCGCTCACCTGGGCGCGCGGCCGCTGCGCGCGCACCCGCCGACGGGCGCGGCTCACCATCTGGCGGCAAGCCTGCTCGCTCTTGCCGAGGATCTGGGCGATCTCGGCGTAGTCGGTGTCGAACACCTCGTACAGCAGGAAGGCGGCCCGCTGATCCGGCGCGAGCTGCTCGAGCACGACGAGAACGGCGATCGAGAGGCTGGACGAAAGCTCTGCCGCCGCATCCGCGCCCGGCGCCGCGTCGCCGATCAGCGGCTCGGGCAGCCACGGTCCGACATAGTCCTCCCGCTCGGCGCGCATGGCGCGCAGCCGGTCGATGCAAAGCCGCGTCACGACGGTCACCAGCCATGCTTCGGATGATCGCAGCTCGTCCGACGCGCCGCGA
This sequence comes from Rhodospirillaceae bacterium, assembly GCA_050249455.1. Classification (GTDB taxonomy): domain Bacteria; phylum Pseudomonadota; class Alphaproteobacteria; order MPNO01; family VGEU01; genus JBFWQM01. The sequence goes on from JBFWQM010000172.1 coordinate 2,828, forward strand.
TGCCAGCGCACGTAGGCATCCTGCAGCGCGTCTTCGGCATCCGCACGCGAGCCGAGCATCCGGTAGGCGATGCCGAACAGCCGCGGACGATAGCGCTCGAATTCGCTCAGTCGCTCGTTCATCGGGTCAACGATCCCGGTCAGCCGTGGTCCGCTCCCTTGCCACAGACGAATGAGCGGGCCGGCCTGTGACAGGACAGCCCGGAAAAAAGGCCACGGCGCAGGCTTGCCGGTCCCGATTCAGTCCGAGAACGGCCTTGCCCATCCGCCATTGCTAGCGCCATGTGCGGGCCCCGCCGGGGATCCACCGGCGGCGGGTCGGGCGCCCCGGGGCCTGGGCGCGCCCTTGCGTCTAGCGCGCGCGCTGACCCACGTCGCGCACCGCGCCCCTTGCCGCGCTGGTCGCGAACGCGGCGTAGGCCTTCAGCGCCGTGGAGACCTTGCGCTCGCGCGGCCCGGGGTGCCACGCCGCGGCGCCTTTAGCCTCCATCGCCTGGCGGCGGGCGGCCAGGGTCGCGTCGTCCACCTTCAGGTGGATGGTGCGCTTCGGGATGTCGATCTCGATGACGTCGCCGGTCTCGACCAGCGCGATCGTGCCGCCCTCGGCCGCCTCGGGCGAGACGTGGCCGATCGAGAGGCCGGAGGTGCCGCCGGAGAAGCGGCCGTCGGTGACCAGCGCGCACGCCTTGCCCAGGCCCTTCGACTTGATGTAGCTGGTCGGGTACAGCATCTCCTGCATACCCGGCCCGCCGCGCGGCCCCTCGTAGCGGATCACCACCACGTCGCCGGCCTTGACCGCGCCGGCCAGGATGCCGGCCACCGCCGCGTCCTGGCTCTCGAACACCACCGCCGGCCCGGCGAACGTCAGGATGCTCTCGTCGACCCCGGCGGTCTTCACGATGCAGCCGTCGGCCGCGAGGTTGCCGGTCAGCACGGCGAGCCCGCCGTCCTGCGAGAACGCGTGCGCCTTGTCGCGGATCACGCCGTTCTCGCGGTCGAGGTCGAGCGCGGTCCAACGCCGCTCCTGGCTGAATGCCACCTGGGTCGGCACGCCGCCCGGCGCGGCGCGGAAGAACATCTTCACGCTCTCGCTGTCGGTGCGGCGGATGTCCCAGCGCGCCAGCGCGTCGGCCATCGTCGCGCTGTGCACGGTCGGCACCGAGGTGTCGAGCAGCCCGGCGCGGTCGAGCTCGCCCAGAATCGCCATCACGCCGCCGGCGCGGTGCACGTCCTCCATGTGCACGTCCGACTTCGCCGGCGCCACCTTGGACAGGCACGGCACCCGCCGCGACAGCCGGTCGATGTCGGCCATGGTGAAGTTCACTTCGCCCTCGTTGGCGGCGGCAAGGAGGTGCAGCACCGTGTTGGTCGAGCCGCCCATCGCGATGTCGAGGCTCATCGCGTTCTCGAACGCGGCGAAGCTGGCGACCGCGCGCGGCAGCACGCTGGCGTCGTCCTGCTCGTACCAGCGCCGCGCCAGGTCGACGACCAGGTGGCCGGCCTCGACGAACAGCCGCTTGCGGTCGGCGTGGGTCGCCAGGGTCGAGCCGTTGCCCGGCAGCGACAGGCCGAGCGCCTCGGTGAGGCAGTTCATCGAGTTCGCCGTGAACATGCCCGAGCACGAGCCGCAGGTCGGGCAGGCAGACCGCTCCATCGTCGCCACCTCGGCGTCGCTGTAGGATTCGTCGGCGGCAGCGACCATCGCGTCGATCAGGTCGATCGCGACCTCCTTGCCCTTGAGCACGACCTTGCCGGCCTCCATCGGCCCGCCGGAGACGAACACGGCCGGGATGTTGAGGCGCATCGCCGCCATCAGCATGCCGGGGGTGATCTTGTCGCAGTTGGAGATGCACACCATCGCGTCGGCGCAGTGCGCGTTGACCATGTACTCGACGCTGTCGGCGATCAGCTCGCGCGACGGCAGGCTGTAGAGCATGCCGTCGTGGCCCATCGCGATGCCGTCGTCGACCGCGATGGTGTTGAACTCCTTCGCCACGCCGCCGGCGCTCTCGATCTCGCGCGCGACGAGCTGGCCGAGGTCCTTGAGGTGGACGTGGCCGGGCACGAACTGGGTGAACGAGTTCACCACCGCGATGATCGGCTTGCCGAAGTCGGAATCCTTCATCCCCGTGGCGCGCCACAGGCCGCGGGCGCCGGCCATGTTGCGGCCGTGGGTGGAGGTGCGGGAGCGGTAAGCGGGCATGGCGGCTCTCGGCTCGGACAGGGACAGGTCGGCGCCCGGCCGCGGCCCGGCGCCTCCCTGCTAATTAGCGCATTGAGTGCCCGGAGGCGAGCCGCCGCGCCGCCTATTCCGGCCCCTGGCCGCCGAGTTCCGCCCGGATGCGCATCCAGATCTCGGCCATGATCGCCCCCGGGATGGTCCGGCTGTCCTGCCGGACCCGGTGGGTGAGGGGGCGCCGGCCGGTCGCCAGCAGCGCCGCGCGGGCGCCGGCATGCTGGGTGAACTTGGCGCGGCACGCGGCTTCCATCAGCGCCCAGTGATCCGGGCCGCCGACGGCGACGCTGCGGCCGCCATAGTCGATCACGGCCGGCCGTCCCGCCGCGCGCCCGGCGTCCTTGGCCTCCGGGCCGTGCAGGCGCGCGATGGCCTTGCGCCGCGCCGGGTCGGGAAACTTGATCGCCTGCCAGAACGCCTCGACGCTGGCATAGGTCTCGCCGTCGATCTCGAACGGCGTGCGGGCCAGGTTGGAGATCGCGGCGAAGGTGGACTCGACGCTGCGGGTGATGTTGACCGGCGCGCGGCACGCCTCGGCCTCCGGCCCCAGGTCGGCCAGCGCGACGCCGCGGCCCGATCCGGCGCTCAGCCGGAACACGTGGCCCGACCGGTCGGCCAGCGCGGCGCACGCCGCCGCCTCCTCGGCCGTCTCGGCGGCCAGGCCGATCACGCCGTTCTGCCAAGTCAGTCTCATGGTCGCCCGTCCGCTCCGTGAACGGCGGCGGTATAGCGCCGCGGGCGCCGGCTGCCTAGCCGGATCGGCGCGGCGGGGCGGCCTTTCGAAGGGCGAGCGGGCCCGACCGCGCGCCGGTCAGGGCAGCGACGCGACGATCAGCACGGCGCCGGCGATCGCCGCCGCGTCCTCCACCAGTGCGGCGGGGCGGTCGCCGCCGAAGCCGCGGGCCAGCCGGCTGCGCACGTGGGCGCCGCCCAGGGTGCCGGCGACGGCGCCCAGTGCGCCGGCCACGGCGCCGGCAACCGGCATCCCGCCGCCGGCGCCGATCGCCGCGCCGCACAACGCGCCCGACACGATGCGCGTGCCGAACTGCATCGGCGTCTTGCGGCTCGGCGTGCGCGGCAGCTGGTCGGTGACCAGCTCGGCCGCGGCCAGCGCGGTGAATATCCACGGCGTCGCCGCGGCGGCGAGCCAGCCGAGCCCGCTGCCTTCCAGCGGCAGCCGGCCGAGGTGGGCGGCCCAGCTCACCGCCGCCGGCGCCGTCATCGCCCGCAGCCCGGCGACCACGCCGATCAGGAACGCCAGCGCGAGAAGCGTCATCGCGCGCCCCGCCGGGTGGTGGCGGCTATGAGTCGTGACGGCGACGGGGAGGCGGTCATTGGCGGAATCCTGGCGGGCAGGCGCGGTGGGCGGCGGCGCTGAATTGGCGTATCCGTCAAAGCAAGTCCAGTCCTGCGCGCGTCGTACGCGGTGCGGCGGGCTGCGCTAAGCTGTTCGCCGCCTGTGACGATAGGCGGGCGGTAGCAGCACTTGCCGGCGCAGCGAGCGGAGGCGATCCGATGATGACTTCAGCAGCGACGATCTTCACCGTGCGTGACTTGGCGGCCAGCGTCGCGTTCTACCGCGACAGGCTTGGTTTCACTGTCACGTTCGAGTACGGCGAACCGGCTTACTACGCCTGCCTGTGCCGCGATGAGGTCGGCCTCCACCTGCGCTCCGGTCATGGCAGCCCGTCATGGCGCCCAGGTAACGGCGCGCTCGCGGTGTTCGTCACGGACGTCGATGCGCTCTACGACGAGCTGCTGGCGCGTGGTGCGCGTCCGCCCAAGCCGCCGCAGGACTACGCCTATGGGATGCGCGACTTCACGATTGAAGATCCCGACGGCAACGAGATCACCCTCGGCATGGCGACCGGTGAGCCCGCGACATAGCCGGCCGCGTTGGTCGCAGCATGCCGACGTGCGCGCCGTGATCCGTTGCGTTAGGTTGCGGCGTTCGGCGGCGGGAGCGGCAAGCGATGGCGGGCACGGTCACCCTCTACGGCATCAGGAACTGCGACACGATGAAGAAGGCGCGGACGTGGCTCGATGCCCACGGCGTCGCCTACGCCTTTCACGACTACAAGGCGTCCGGCATCGGCCGCGACGTGCTGCAGGGCTGGGCCCGCGCGGTGGGGTGGGAGACGCTGCTCAACCGCGCCGGCACCACCTTCCGCAAGCTGCCTGAGGCCGACCGCGCCGACCTCGACGAAGGCAAGGCGGTCGCGCTGATGGCCGCGCAGCCGTCGATGATCAAGCGCCCCGTCCTCGACCTCGGCGGCCGCCTCCTGGTCGGCTTCAAGCCCGACCGGTACGCCGAGGCTTTGAACGGGCGGCAGTGACGAGGAACGACGGTCCGACCGCGCCATCCCGGCGTCAGAGCGTCGCCGCCAGCGCGGCGAGCTGGTCGGCGCACTGGCCCCAGCCTTCGTGGAAGCCCATCTTCTCGTGCGCCGCGCGGTCCTCCGCCGTCCAGTGGCGGCAGCGCGCGGTGTAGCGGGTCCTGCCGGCTTCGTCGGCGAAGGTGACGATCACGGTCATGAACGGCTTCTCGCTCGGCTGCCAGCCGGCGGTGTAGGCGTCGGTGACCACCAGCCGCTCGTGCGGCACGACCTCCAGGTAGACGCCGCGGCACGGCATGTCGGCGCCGTCTGGGCCGCGCATCACGAAGTAGTTCTCGCCGCCCGGCCGCACGTCGAGCGCCGCCTCGGTGACGACGTAGGGCAGGGGGGCGAACCACTGCTTCAGCAGCGCCGGCTCGGTCCAGGCGCGCCACAGGCTGGCGCGCGGGGCGTCGATCAGGCGGGTCAGCACCAGCTCCCGGTCGCTGACCGGGGTCGGGTTGGCGGCATCGTTCATCGGCGTGCTCCTTGCTGCGTCGCCCCGAGGACGGCCGGCGGGCGCGCGGACCGACACCGGCCGGCGGAAAAAGCTGCTAGGATCGGTCGCGACCCGGCAGGACACCAGGCATGCTGCCCAAGCTGATCGGCGGGCTCGTCGCTTTCGCCGCGTTCCTCGTCTACTTCTCGCTCGTCGGCACGACCCCTGTCTGGGAGACCTTCATCGGCGTCGCCGTCACGATCGGCGCCGGCCTGTGGGCGTACTGGCAGGCCGACCGCTGGCTGCGGCGGCGCGGCGGCGACCGGCCCTGAGCCGTCAACCGGCCGGCGCGGGCGCCAGCCGCACCGCCACCTTGCCGTCGCCGTCGAGCAGCAGCAGCGCCCGGTCCTCGATGCGCCAGCGCGCCACGGTCGCCAGGGCCTCGAAAAAGCGCTGCTCCTGATCCATCTGCGGCGGCGGGCAGGCCATGCGGGTGGCGGCCATCGGTCCCAGCGCGATCGCCGCACCGGAGACGCGTGCCGTGCCGCTGTAGCGGTTGCAGCCGCCGATGCCGAAGGCGCGGCCGTCGGCGACGATCTCCAGGGTGGTGCGCGCCGGTTCAGCGACCGCACGGCCGCCGATCTCCTGCGCCGTCCACCGGCCCTGCGGCGTCGATGCACCGTCGCCGGTCGCGCTGCAGGCGGCGAGCGCGGCGGCGGCCACGGCAAGCGCCCATCGGCTGGATGTCACGGTTCGTCCCCCGAATGCCCGGTCCGACTCTAGCCCGGCGGCCGGCCGTGTCCATCGTCGCGGCCGATGCAACCAAAGGTCACCCCGCGCGTTCCGTCCGACCCACCGTGCAGGCACCGCACTCGTCCCGACATGATTTCCGGCAAGCTGCTGTTCGAACTGGGACGCCTCGTGCGGCGCCTGTGGTTCCGCCCCGCCGTCTACAGCATCGTGGCGGTGGCGACCGTGGCGCTCGCCGTCGTCGTGCCGCCGTTCCTGCCGCCGGAAGTCAAGCCGCCGGTGACGCTCGAAGGCAAGGCGGTCGATACGGTGCTCACCGTCCTCGCGTCCAGCATGCTGGCCGTGGTCACGTTCTCGCTGTCGGCCCTGGTCGCCGCGCTGGCCGAGGCGACGCGATCGGCGACGCCGCGCGCGACGACGCTGTTGATGGAGGACGGGGCGGTCCAGAACACGCTGTCGACCTTCGTCGGCGCGTTCCTGTTCGCGGTCGTCGGCATCCTGGGCGTTTCCGGCAGCATCTACACCGAGGTGGGCCGCTTCATCCTTTTCGCGGCGACCGCCGTGGTGATCACGATCGTGGTGGTCGCCCTGGTCAACTGGATCGAGCGGATCTCGCGGCTGGGCCGCGTGGGTGAGACCATCGACCGGGTGGAGCGTGCGACGGCCGAGGCCTTCGCCGCGTATGCCATTGATCCGGGCCTCGGCGGCGTGGGCCCGCCGCTCGATGCGCCCGAAGGCCCGGTCGTGCTCGCCCCGCGCATCGGCTACGTCCAGCACATCGACGTGCCGCGCATCGCGGAGGCCGCGGAGGCCGCAGGCGCGACCGTGCACCTTTCCGTGCGCCCGGGGGCGTTCGTCGATCCGTCGCGGCCGATCGCCACGATCTCGGGCGGCGCCGGCGACGGAACGATCGCCGACTGCGTGCGCACCGCCGTGACGGTCGGCGACCAGCGCTCGTTCAGCCAGGACCCGCGCTTCGGCGTCGTGGTGCTGAGCGAGATCGCGGTCCGCGCGCTGTCGCCCGGCGTCAACGATCCCGGCACCGCGATCGACGTCATCGGCACGATCGTGCGCCTCATGTGGCAGTGGCAGGACGCCGCGGCGGCGGCGGAACCGGCGCCGGGCACGCAGTTGGTGAGCGTTCCGCTGCTCGATCCCGTCGACATCCTGGAGGATGCGTTCCGTCCGGTCGGGCGCGACGGCGCGGGCGTCGTCGAGGTCGCCGCCCGGCTGGCCCGCGGCCTGTGCAGCCTCGCCCACGCGCCCGATCCGGCGCTCGCCGGGGCGGCCCGCGCACGCCTCGACGACCTGCTGCAGCGGATGCGCGCGGCCGAGGCTCAGCCCGCCGACCTGGATTCGGTGCAGCGCGTCGTCGCGCGCCACCTGCCGGCCGTTCCGCGCTGACGCCGGCCGGGTCAGCGCGACCGCGTCGCGTTCGCCGCGCCGTTGCTCTATGGTCGGCCACCGGCTGCGGCCGGCGGAGCGGGGAGAGGCGATGGCGAAGGGCCGCGACAAGGCCGGCGGCGGCATCGAGGGGCGCAAGCGCGAGCACATCGAGACCGTGCTCAACGCCGACGTCGCGGCGAAAGGCGTCACCGCGGGCTTCGAGCGATTCTTCCTCGAGCACGTCGCGCTGCCCGAGATCGACCTCGACGCGGTGGACCTTTCCGCGTCGCTGTTCGGCCGCCGGCTGGCCGCGCCTTTCCTGATCTCCTCGATGACCGGCGGCACCGCGGCGGCGCAGGCGATCAACCTGCACCTCGCGGAGGCGGCGCAGCGGCTCGGCATCGCGATGGGGCTGGGCTCGCAGCGCGCGGCGGTGGAGCGGCCGGCGCTTGCCGACACCTACAAGGTCCGCCACGTGGCGCCGGACGTGCTGCTGTTCGCCAATATCGGCGCCGTGCAGCTCGGCCTCGGCTACGGCGTCGACGAGGCGCGCCGCGCGGTCGACATGATCGAGGCCGACGCGCTCTTCCTCCACCTCAACCCATTGCAGGAGGCGGTCCAGGCCGGCGGCGACCGCGACTGGTCGGGCCTGCTCGCGCGAATCGAGGCGCTGTGCCGGGCGCTGCCGGTGCCGGTCGCCGCCAAGGAGGTCGGCAACGGCATCGGCGCGGCGACGGCGCGCCGACTGGTCGACTCCGGGGTCGCGGCGATCGACGTCGCCGGCGCCGGCGGCACCAGCTGGAGCGAGGTCGAGGCGCACCGCCAGCCGGACCCGTTCGTGCGCAAGGTCGCGCACGGCTTCGCCGGCTGGGGCATCCCGACCGCGCTGGCCGTGGCCGAGGTGGCCGCCGCGCTGCCCGGCGTGCCGGTGATCGCGTCGGGCGGCGTGCGCAGCGGAATCGATGCGGCGACGGCGATCCGGCTGGGCGCCGCGCTCGCCGGCACCGCCGCCCCGGTGCTGGGCGGCGCGACCGAGACGGCGGATGCCGTGCACGAACGGCTGCGCGCGATGATCGAGGAGCTGCGCATCGCCGCGTTCTGCGCCGGCGCGCCCGACCTCGCCGCGCTGCGCCGCGCCGTGCTGCGGCGGCACGCCGACTGGTCGGTGGTGTGACGGTTTACAGGAGCGCGGCGTCCCGCCACAGTGCGCCCCGGACAACGGAACGAAGAGACATGCTGGACCCCAGGCAACCGGTGCGCGAGCCCGGTACGCGAGCGGTGCGCCCCAAGGACGCCGCGACCCTGATCGTCTATCGCCGCCAGGGCGGCGTCGTCGAGGTGCTGATGGGCGAGCGCCACAGCAAGCACCGCTTCCTGCCGCAGCGCTACGTCTTCCCCGGCGGCCGGCTCGACCCGACCGATTCGCGCGTGCGGGTGGCTGCCGACCTCGACCCGGAAGTGGCGGCGGCGATGCACCGCACGATGGCGCCGTCGCGCGCCCGCTCGCTGGCCGCGGCGGCGATCCGCGAGACGTTCGAGGAGACTGGCCTCCTGATCGGAGCCCCCGATCCCAAGCCCGGCCGGCCGGTGCCGGACGGCTGGAAGGCGTTCTTCGCCACCGGCCTCGCGCCGGCGCTCGCGCATCTGGAATACGTCGCGCGCGCGGTGACGCCGCCGATCCGGCCGATCCGGTTCAACGCGCGGTTCTTCATGATCGAGGCGTCGCACCTGTCGGGCGAGATGGGCGGCTCGGGCGAGCTCCTGAACCTCCACTGGGTGCCGATCGCCGACGCCCGCCGCCTCGACATCCCGGCGATCACCGGCAAGGTGCTCGGCCATATCGAGGAGCTGACCGCCTACGACCGCCGCCCGTCGTCGGACCGGCCGGTGCCGTCCTACCGGCACACGCCGAACGGGCACGTCCGGTACGACGAGTGACCTGAAATCCGGGGGCGGCTCACCCCCATCCAACCCTCCCCCGTCGAGGGGGAGGGCGTTCTTCCCCCTCCCCTCGCGGGAGGGGGTTGGGGGAGGGGGTCTCGCCGGGTCCGGGAACGAGGCGCTCGGGCTACATCCGCAGGACGTGCGGCCGCTCGGCGGCGAGCCGGCGCATGTACCATGCCCAGGCGCGGCTGATCATGGTGTCGGAGCGCA
>JBFWQM010000173.1:0-12109 GCA_050249455.1 Rhodospirillaceae bacterium
CCACCACCTCGATCGTCGCCGCGGTGCTGGAGGCGGCGCAGTACGACCCCACCGTGATCAACGGCGGCATCATCAACGCCTACGGCACCAACACCCGGCTGGGCGCCGGCGACTGGATCGTGGTGGAGGCCGACGAGTCGGACGGCTCGTTCGTCAAGCTGCCGGCGACCGTGGCGGTGGTCACCAACATCGACCCCGAGCACCTCGACTTCTACGGCGACTTCGACAAGGAGCGCGAGGCGTTCGTCTCGTTCATCGAGAACATCCCGTTCTACGGCTTCGCCGCGATGTGCATCGACCACCCGGAGGTGCAGGCGATCATCCCGCGCGTCTCCGACCGCCGCATCGTCACCTACGGCACCAGCCCGCAGGCCGACGTGCGATGCATCAACGTGACGGTGGAGCGCGGCCGGTCGCGCTTCGACGTCGTGATCACCGACCGCACCAGCCACGAGACGCGCACCATCGCCGCGCTGGAGCTGCCGATGGTCGGCGTCCACAACGTCCTCAACGCGCTCGCTGCGGTTGCGATCGCCAACGAGATGGGGATCGACGACGCGGTGATCCGCCGCGGCCTGGCCGGGTTCGCCGGCGTCAAACGCCGCTTCACCAAGACCGGCGAGCACAACGGCGTGACCGTGATCGACGACTACGGCCACCACCCGGTGGAGATCGCCGCTGTGCTGGCGGCGGCGCGCGCCAATACAGACCGCAACGTCATCGCCGTGGTCCAGCCGCACCGCTTCAGCCGGCTGCACGACCTGTTCGAGGGCTTCTGCACCTGCTTCAACGATGCCGACACGGTGATCGTGGCCGACGTCTATCCCGCCGGGGAGGAGCCGATCCCCGGCGTCGACCGCAACGCGCTGGTCGAGGGCCTGCGCGCCCGCGGCCACCGCAACGTGGTGGCGCTGTCCGGGCCCGACGCCCTGGCCAGCCTGATCGCAGGCATCGCGCAGCCGGGCGACTTCGTGGTCTGCCTCGGCGCCGGCTCGGTCACCAACTGGGCGGCCGCGCTGCCGGGCGAGCTCGCGCGCCTGCAGCCCGCGCCGCCGCGCGCCCGCACGGGGGCGACGCAATGATGACGGCGCGCAAGCAGAGCGGCCTGATCGCGCACCTGCCGCCCGTCCGCGGCCGGCTGACCGCGAACGCGCCGATGGAAGGCCTGACGTGGTTCCGCATCGGCGGACCGGCGGAGGTGCTGTTCGTGCCCGCCGACACCGCCGACCTCGCGGGTTTCCTCGCCGCGCGGCCCGCCGACGTGCCGGTGATGGTGGTCGGCTTCGGGTCGAACCTTCTGGTCCGCGACGGCGGCATCCCGGGCATCGTCATCCGGCTCGGCCGCGGCTTCGCCGGCATCGCGATCGACGGCATGACGGTCACGGCGGGCGGCGCGGCGATGGACGCCAACGTCGCCAATGCGGCGCGCGACGCGGGCGTGGCCGGCCTGGAGTTCCTGTGCGGCATCCCCGGCACCATCGGCGGCAGCCTGCGGATGAACGCCGGCGCCTACGGGCGCGAAATGAAGGACGTGGTGGTCGCCGCCACCACCGTCGATCTCGCCGGCACGGTGCGCCGCCACGCGCTCGACGAGCTCGGCTACACCTACCGCGCCAGCGCGCTGCCCGACGACCGCATCTTCGTCGAGGGCGTGTTCGCCGGCACGCCGGGGGAGCGCGACGCGATCGCCCGGCGCATGACCTCGATCGCCACGGTGCGGCGCGAGAGCCAGCCGATCCAGTCGCGCACCGGCGGCTCGACGTTCAAGAACCCGCCCGGCCACCGGGCGTGGGAGCTGATCGATGCCGCCGGCTGCCGCGGCCTGACCATGGGCGGCGCCAAGGTGTCGGAGCTGCACTGCAACTTCCTGATCAACACCGGCGCCGCGTCCGCCGCCGACCTCGAAGGCCTGGGCGAGGCGGTGCGCCGGCGGGTGTTCGACCACAGCGGCATCATGCTGGAGTGGGAAATCCGCCGCATCGGCGTGCCGCGCGGCGCGGAGGGCGCGCCATGACCAGGCGTGTCGCCGTGCTGATGGGCGGCTGGTCGTCCGAGCGCGAGGTGTCGCTGGTCAGCGGCAAGGCGGTGACCGACGCACTCAACGGCGCCGGCTACGCCGCGACCGTGATCGACGTCGACCGCGACCTCGCCGGACTGGTGCGGGCGCTGACGCCGCGCCCCGACGCCGTGTTCAACGCGCTGCACGGCCGCTACGGCGAGGACGGCTGCATCCAGGGCGTGCTGGAGATCCTCGGGATCCCCTATACCCATTCGGGCGTCGTCGCCTCGGCCATCGCGATGGACAAGCCGATGGCCAAGCGGCTGTTCGCCGACGCCGGCCTGCCCTGCGCGCCGCATCTGGTCGCCCGCCGGTCGGACGTGATGGCGCACGACCCGATGCCGCGGCCCTACGTCGTCAAGCCGCCCAACGAAGGCTCCAGCGTCGGCGTCCACATCGTGCGCGAAGGCAGCAACCTGCCGCCGATGGATCCGGGCGACGCCGCGCTGGGCGAACTGGTGATGGTGGAGAAGTACGTGCCCGGCCGCGAGATCACCGTCGCGGTGATGGGCGACCGCGCGCTGGGCGCCACCGAGATCGTGCCGCGCGCCGGCTTCTACGACTATCGCGCCAAGTACACCGAGGGGCGCGCCGACCACATCGTGCCGGCGCCGATCCATGGCAAGGCCTACGACGCGGCGCTGGCGTACGCGCTTGCCGCCCACCGGACGCTCGGCTGCCGCGGCGTCAGCCGCACCGACATGCGCTACGACGACACCGGCGGCGAGCCGGGGAGCCTTTATATCCTGGAGGTCAACACCCAGCCCGGCATGACGCCGCTGTCGCTGGTACCGGAGATCGCCGCGCACGCCGGCATCTCCTTCGCCGACCTCGTGGCCTGGATGGTGGAGAACGCCGCATGCGGTGGATGAGCGGCGGCGCCAAGCCGGGCGCGCGTTCGCGCAACAAGCGCGACCGCGCCGCTGCGCTGGCGCGCGAGCGGGCGATGGCGCTGCGCCTGCGGCCGCTGATGCGGGCGGGTGCCGCGGCCGGCGTCCTTGCGGCGGCGATCGGCGGGCCGTTCTGGCTGTGGCAGTCGGGCTGGGCCGCGCACCTCGCGGACCACGGGATGGAGGTCGCGCTGGGCGCGACGGCCGGGCTCGGCCTGTCGGTGCAGGAGGTCCTGCTGGAAGGCCGCGCCAACACCGCGCGCGACGAGCTGATGGCGGCGGTCGCGGTCAAGCGTGGCGAGCCGCTGCTCGGCTTCGACATCGGCGCGATGCGCCGGCGCATCGAGGCAGTGCCGTGGGTCCATACCGCCATCGTCGAGCGGCGGCTGCCGGACATGCTCTACATCCGCATCGTCGAGCGGGTGCCGATGGCGCTGTGGCAGCGGGACGGCAGGCTGATGCTGGTCGACCGCGACGGCATGGTGCTGGCCGACGACAACCTCGGCCGCTACCGCAACCTGCTGCTGGTGATTGGCGAGGACGCGCCGCGCGAGGTGCCGCGGCTCCTGCGCGTGCTCGCGACCCAGCCGGCGATGCAGAAGCGCGTCGTCGCCGCGACGCGGATCGGCGCGCGGCGCTGGAACCTCCGGCTCGACAACGGGGTCGACGTCAGCCTGCCCGAGGGCGACCCGTTCGTGGCGTGGACGCGGCTCGCCGAATACGAGCGCCAGCACAAGCTGTCGGAGCGCGGGATCACCGCGATCGACCTGCGCCTGCCGGACCGGGTGACGGTGCGGCCGCGCGACGAGGTGCGCAGCCAGCGCAAGGGCGGCAAGGATGCGTGACATTCGAACGATTCGGCCGGACCGGCATGCTTGGGAGTAAGGGAAAAGTGTCGAAGACGCGCTCCGGCCTGATCGCGGCGCTGGACATCGGATCGTCCAAGGTCTCGTGCTTCATCGGCCACGCCAATGCCGACGGCGGCATCCGCGTGACCGGCATCGGCCACCACGCCGCCGCCGGGGTGCGCGGCGGGGTGATCGTGGACATGGACGCCGCGCAGGCGGCGATCCTGACCGCGGTCAACGCCGCCGAGCAGCGCTCGGGCGAACGGGTGCGCGAGGCGGTGGTCAACCTGTCGGGCGGCAAGCCGTCGTCGAAGACCGTCGCCGTGGAGGTCTCGATCGCTGGCCACGAAGTGGCCGAGGCCGACCTGCGCCGCGTCGTCGGCTACGGCTACAACACCAAGATCCCGCCGGACCGCGAGCTGATCCACTGCTTCCCGGTCGGCTACTCGATCGATGCCGCCCGCGGCATCCGCGACCCGCGCGGCATGTTCGGCGAGAAGCTGGGCGTGGACATGCACCTGGTGACCGCCGGCGCCGGCACCCTGCGAAACCTCGCGACCTGCATCGGCCGCTGCCACCTCGACATCGAGACGGTGGTGGTCGCGCCCTATGCGTCCGGGCTCGCCTGCCTGGTGGAGGACGAGAAGGAGCTCGGCGTCACCGTGATCGACATGGGCGGCGGCACCACGACCATCGCGGTGTTCCACGACCGCAACCTGGTCTACACCGACAGCGTGCCGATCGGCGGCGAGCACGTCAGCCGCGACGTCGCCCGCGGGCTGTCCACCACGATGGCGCATGCGGAGCGGATGAAGACTCTCTACGGCAGCGCCATCCCGTCGGCCGCCGACGAGCAGGAGATCATCGACGTCCCGCTGATCGGCGAGGAGACCCACGGCCAGCCCAACCACGTGCCGCGCTCGATGCTGGTCAGCATCATCCGGCCACGGCTGGAGGAGACCTTCGAGCTGGTGCGCAACCGGCTCGACGATTCCGGCGCCAGCGCGGTCGCCGGGCGGCGGCTGGTGCTCACCGGCGGCGCGTGCCAGCTGCAGGGCGTGCGCGAGCTCGCCGCGCTGATCCTGGAGAAGCAGGTCCGGATCGGCCGGCCGATGCGCATCAACGGGCTGGCGGAGGCGACCAGCGGCCCGGCGTTCTCGACCTGCGCCGGATTGCTTCGCTATGCGATCGAGAAGAGCGACGAGCCGTGGAGCACGGCCGCCGCGCAAGAAAATCCGCCCGGAATCTTCGGACGAATCAGCCAATGGCTGAATGACAATTTATGATGCGCCGCAGAGGCGGCGCTGACCCGGTCAGTGCGATCAGGAATTGGAGGCCATAGATGTCGATCAACCTCAGCGTCCCGTCGACGGAATACCAGCTCACGCCGCGAATCACGGTCATCGGCGTCGGCGGCGCCGGCGGCAACGCGGTGAACAACATGATCCGCTCCGGCCTGGAAGGCGTGGACTTCCTGGTCGCCAACACCGACGCCCAGGCGATCGCCCAGTCGATCGCGCCGCGGCGCATCCAGCTCGGCCGCAACATCACCCACGGGCTGGGCGCCGGCGCCCGCCCCGACGTCGGCCGCGCCGCCGCCGAGGAGGCGATGGAGGACCTGATCGAGAACCTGCGCGACGCGCACATGATCTTCGTGACCGCCGGCATGGGCGGCGGCACGGGGACGGGCGCGGCGCCGGTGATCGCCCGGATCGCCCGCGAGCACGGCATCCTGACCGTCGGCGTGGTGACCAAGCCGTTCCAGTTCGAGGGCAACCATCGCCTGCGGCTGGCCGAGGCCGGGATCGAGGAGATGCAGCAGTATGTCGATACGCTGATCGTCATCCCGAACCAGAACCTGTTCCGCATCGCCAACGAGAAGACGACGTTCGCCGACGCCTTCGCGATGGCCGACGAGGTGCTGTATTCCGGCGTGCGCGGGGTGACCGACCTGATGGTGGTGCCCGGCCTGATCAACCTCGACTTCGCCGACATCCGCACCGTGATGAGCGAGATGGGCAAGGCGATGATGGGCACCGGCGAGGCCGAGGGCGAGGACCGCGCGCGGCGCGCCGCCGAGGCCGCGATCTCCAACCCGCTGCTCGACGAGGTGTCGATGAAGGGCGCCCGCGGCGTCCTGATCAACATCACCGGCGGCGGCGACCTGACCCTGTTCGAGGTCGACGAGGCGGCCAACCGGATCGGCGAGGAAGTGGCGCCGGACGCCAACATCATCTTCGGCTCGACCCTCGACCCGTCGATCGACGGCAAGATCCGGGTGTCGGTGGTCGCCACCGGCATCGACGCGGTGGCCCAGGTGCAGCCCAAGCCGGTGATCCGCGTCGTCTCGCAGAACCCCGCCAAGCCCTATGTCGTCGCCGACAAGGGCCGCGTGGCGGAGCCGCCGCTGGCTGCCGAGCCGCCGCAGGTCGTCGCCGAGGCGGCGGAAGAGACGGCGACCGTCGCCACCGGCACCGGCCCGATGGTGCATGTCGGCCCGATCGGCCAGCCGGCGGCGCCGCGCGTGCCGACAGCGGAGCGCCATGCCTCCCCGGCCGGCGGCGACGTCTTCATCCCGCCCGAGCCGGTCAACCCCAAGGTGGCCGCCGAGCCGGCGCGGGTCGATCCGTTCAAGGCGGCCGAGATGATGAACCCGGTGAACGCGCCGGCCGCCCCGGCGCCGCGGCCGCCCCGGCGCGGCACGGTCGGCACCATCTTCCAGCGCATGACCGGCAGCCTGAAGTCGCCCGCGCCCGCGCCCGCCGCCCCGGCGGCGGCCGAGCCGGAGGTGGCGCGGCCCAGCACCGTCCAGCGCGCCGCGCCCGCGGTCCCGCCGCCCGTCCCGGCGGCGCCGCCGGCCCCGCCGCAGGCGGCCGCCCCGGCGCCGGCGGCCCCGGCGCCGCGCGCGGCGCAGCCGCGGCCGAGCGCGGAACAGGCGCGCCTGGAAGGCGTTGATCCGCAGGACCGGCTGCCGTCGTCGCGCAGCGAGGAGGACTTGCTCGATATCCCCGCCTTCCTGCGGCGTCAGGCCAACTGACAGCCTTAGGTCACTGGCAGGGCGTAACATTCTGTAACAATGTGTGATTTGTGGGCTTCGGGGGAACGCGTTAAACATCCCCCGAAGCTTGGGCCCCCCGGGTGAGGCCCTAACCGCTGTCACGGTTGCGACGTCTAACGATCGGCGGACGGGTTTTCGGGAAAGGCGCGATCAGGGGAGCGCCGGAGTCCAGGTTCGTGGACGTGTAACGGGTGGGATCGATCGTGCGGCTGAATCCGCAATCGGACGTGACAGATTCTCAGGCCGCGGCGAACCGCCAGGCCACCATCAGGGCGGCGGTCGCCGGCACGGGGGTCGGGCTTCACAGCGGCCGGCCGATCCGGCTGAGCCTGTTGCCGGCCGGTCCCAATGCCGGGCTGGTGGTGCGGCGCATCGACGTCGCGCATGACAATGAAATCCCGCTGCGCTGGACCCACGTGGTCGATACCGCCATGGCGACGACCGTGGGCAACCGCGCCGGCGTCAAGGTCGGCACGGTCGAGCACCTGATGGCGGCGCTCGCCGGGGCCGCCATCGACAATGTGATCGTGGAAGTGGACGGGCCGGAGATCCCGGTGTTCGACGGCAGCGCCGAGGCGTTCGCCCGCCTGATCGAACAGGCCGGCCGGGCCGTGCAGCGCGCGCCGCGCCAAGCCATCCGCGTCCTCAAGACGGTTTCGGTCGGCGACGCCGGCAAGCGCCTGACGGTGCGCCCGGCGCCGCGCTTCTCGATCGGCTTCGAGATCGACTTCGATTCGCCCGCGATCGCCCGCCAGACCCTGGCGCTGGAGGTCGACCCGGAGAGCTTCCGCGCCGAGATCGCGCGCGCCCGCACCTTCGGCTTCGCCCACGAGGTGGAGCAGCTGCGCCGCGCCGGACTGGCGCTCGGCGGCTCGCTCGACAACGCCGTGGTGATCGGCGACGGCCGTGTCCTCAACGCGGACGGCCTGCGTTTTCCCGACGAGTTCGTTCGCCATAAGATCCTGGACTGCATCGGCGACCTCTACCTCGCCGGCGCGCCCATCATCGGCCACGTCCACGGGGTGCGTTCGGGCCACAGCCTGAACAACCGCCTGCTGCACGCGCTGTTCGCCGACCGCGACGCCTGGTGCCTGGTCGATCCGGCCCGGTCGGCGGAGCGGCTGCCGCGGGCCGTGGAGGCCGGCTGGGCCGCGGCGGCGGCGCGGGCCGCCACCGCCTGAGCGCCGGCGGCGCGAATCGTCGCGCACGCCCGCGGGGTTGCCGCTGAACCCCCGCGTCGTCCATGTTATAGTCGTGACGGTGCCGGCAGGCATGGCCGCCGGTCCGATGCGACGCCCCGGACGATGAGGAAATCGTGACGTCGAAGCCTTTCCACCGCCGCTCCCTCCGCGCGATCCCGCTGGTCGTGGCGACGGCGCTCGCGCTTTCTGGCTGCGGCGCGCCGCGCGACAAATACGTCGAGCGCAGCGTCAACGACCTCTACAACACTGGCGTCGACCAACTCGAGCAGGAGAACTACAAGGTCGCCGCCAAGGTGTTCGACGAGGTCGAACGCCAGCATCCCTACTCGGCCTGGGCGACCAAGGCGCAGCTCATGTCTGGCTTCGCCTACTACCAGGCGAACAGCTACGACGACGCGATCGTCGCGCTCGACCGCTTCAT
Source organism: Rhodospirillaceae bacterium (assembly GCA_050249455.1). Taxonomy (GTDB): domain Bacteria; phylum Pseudomonadota; class Alphaproteobacteria; order MPNO01; family VGEU01; genus JBFWQM01. Next base: position 8,479 of record JBFWQM010000173.1, read on the forward strand.
CCAGCTCCATCCCGGCAACAAGGACGTCGCCTACGCCTACTACCTGAAGGCGCTGTGCTACTACGAGCGCATCTCCGACGTCTCGCGCGACCAGAGCACGACCCAGCGCGCGCTCGATTCGCTGCAGGAGGTGGTGCGCCGCTTCCCCGAGAGCGCCTACGCGCGCGACGCGCGGCTCAAGATCGACCTGACGCGCGACCACCTCGCCGGCAAGGAGATGGAGGTCGGGCGCTATTACCTCAGCCGCGGCGAGAACCTCGCCGCCGTCAACCGCTTCCGCCGCGTCGTCGACGAATACCAGACCACCACCCAGGTGCCGGAGGCGCTGCACCGGCTGGTCGAGGCGTATCTGCGCCTGGGCATGAAGGAGGAGGCGCGCAAGGCCGCCAGCGTGCTCGGCCACAACTACCCGGGCAGCGAGTGGTACACCGACAGCTACGCCCTGATGACCGGCGACATGCCGCGGCAGCAGGCGCGCAGCTTCTGGGAGCGGCTTTTCTGACCGGACATGCTGGTCTCTCTCGGGGTCCGCAACGTCGTCCTGGTCGATGAGCTCTCGATCGGATTCGAGCCCGGCCTCTGCGCGCTGACCGGCGAGACCGGCGCCGGCAAGTCCATCCTCCTTGATGCGCTCGGGCTGGCGCTCGGCGCGCGCGGCGATGCCGGCCTGGTGCGCAGCGTCGACGGCAAGGCCGCCGGACCGGCCAGCGTGTCGGCCAGCTTCGACGTCCCTGCGGGCCATCCCGCGCTGATGCTGCTGGAGGAGCAGGGCCTGCCGGCGCCCGCGCCCGGCGAGCCGCTGATCCTGCGCCGTACCCTCGGCGCCGACGGCCGCAGCCGCGCCTTCGTCAATGACGAGCCGGTCGGCGTCGGCTTCCTGAAGACGCTCGGCGAGGCGCTGGTCGAGATCGAGGGCCAGTTCGCCAGCCAGGGCCTGCTCGACCCGGCCACCCACCGCGCCAGCCTGGACGCGATGGGCGACCTCGCCGCGTCGCGGGTCGCGGCGATCGACGCCTACCGGCGTTGGAAGGCCGCCGACGCGGCGCTGGCCGCCGCCCGCGCCGACTTCGAGCGCGACCGGGCGGAGGAGGAATATCTGCGCCACGCGGCGGCGGAGATGGCGACGCTCGACCCGCAGCCGGGAGAGGAGGCGACGCTGTCGGACTCGCGCGCCCTCCTGATGCACGGCGAGAAGCTCGCCGAGGCGATGCACACCGCGCTGGCGGCCCTGACCGGCAACGACGGCGCGACGGCGCGGCTGGTCTCCGCCCGGCGCACCTTGGCGCGCGGTGCCGACAAGGCGGCGGCGATGCTCGACGGCGCGCTCGCCGCACTCGACCGCGCCGGCGACGAGACGGCCGAAGCGGTGGCGGTGATCGAGAAGGCGGCGCGCGACATCGACGGCGATCCGCGCAAGCTGGAGAAGATCGAGGAACGGCTGTTCGCGCTTCGCGCGCTGGCGCGCAAGCACCGCACGACGGTGGACGAACTGCCGGCGCTGCGCGCGGACTTCGATTCGCGCCTCGCCGCGATCACCGATTCCGGCGCGCGCATCGCGGCGCTGGAGAAGGAAGTTTCCGCTGCCCGCGCGCTCTACGTCGCGGCGGCGGAGACCTTGAGCGCCGGCCGGCGCGTCGCGGCGCAGACGCTCGATGCCGCGGTCGCCGCCGAGCTCGCGCCGCTGAAGCTGGAGAAGGCGGTGTTCCGCACCCGCGTCGAGCGGCTGGCGGAGGACGACTGGTCCGAGCACGGCATGGACCGCGTCGCGTTCGAGGTGGCGACCAACCGCGGCGCCGCGCCGGGGCCGATCGGGCGCATCGCCTCGGGCGGCGAGCTGTCGCGTTTCCTGCTGGCGGTGAAGGTCGCGCTGACCCGCGCCAACCCGGTGCCGACCATCGTGTTCGACGAGGTCGACGCCGGCATCGGCGGCGCCACTGCGGCGGCGGTCGGCCAGCGGCTGGCGCGGCTCGCTGAGCGGGTGCAGGTGCTGGTCGTCACCCATTCGCCGCAGGTTGCGGCGGCAGCGGCGCAGCACTGGCGGGTCGTCAAGCGCGACGGCGCGGCCGGCGCGGTGACGCGCATCGAGAAGCTGCCGCCCGAGGGCCGGCGCGAGGAGATCGCACGCATGCTGGCCGGCAGCCGCGTGACGGAGGAGGCGCGCGCCGCCGCCGACCGGCTGATCGGCGCGCGCCGGCGATGAACGCCGCGGCGGAACGCCCGGTCGACAAGCTGACCGCGAAGCAGGCGGCGGCCGAGCTGGAGCGCCTTGCCGAAGAGATCGCCGGGCACGACCGCCGCTACTACCAGCAGGACGCGCCGACGATCAGCGACGCGGAATACGACGAACTGCGCCGGCGCAACGCCGCGATCGAGGCGCGCTTTCCCGAGCTGGTGCGCGCCGACAGCCCGTCGGCGCGGGTCGGCGCCGCGCCGTCGGCCGGCTTCGCCAAGGTCGTGCACAGCCTGCCGATGCTGTCGCTCGACAACGCGTTCGACGAGGACGACGTCGCCCACTTCGTGCAGCGCATCCGCCGCTTCCTCGGCCTCGATGCGGAGACGCCGGTCGACCTGGTGGCGGAGCCGAAGATCGACGGCCTGTCGATCTCGCTGCGCTACGAGAAGGGCCGCTTCGTGCAGGGAGCGACGCGCGGCGACGGCACCACCGGCGAGGACGTGACCGCGAACCTGCGCACCGTGCGCGACCTGCCCGACGCGCTGAAGGACCCGCACCCGCCTGACGTGGCGGAGATCCGCGGCGAGATCTACATGCGCCGCGACGAGTTCGCCAAGCTCAACGAGTCGCGCGCGGCGGACAGCCAGCCGACGTTCGCCAACCCGCGCAACGCCGCCGCCGGCTCGCTGCGCCAGCTCGACTGGCGGATCACTGCGACGCGGCGGTTGCACTTCTTCGCCTACGCCTGGGGCGAGTTGTCGGAACCGGTGGCGAAGACGCACTGGGACTCGCTGCTGCGCCTCAAGAAATGGGGCTTCAACGTCAACCCGCTGGCCAGGCAGTGCCGCGGCCTCGACGACCTGATCGCGGTCTATCGCGGCGTCGGGGCGGAGCGCGCGGGCCTTCCTTACGAGATCGACGGCGTCGTCTACAAGGTCGACCGCTTCGACTGGCAGGAACGGCTCGGCATGGTCAGCCGCGCGCCGCGCTGGGCGATCGCGCACAAGTTCCCGGCCGAGCAGGCGCAGACCAGGCTCAACGACATCATCATCCAGGTCGGGCGCACCGGCGCGCTGACCCCCGTCGCGGTGCTGGAGCCGGTGACCGTCGGCGGCGTCGTGGTGCAACGCGCCACCCTGCACAACGAGGACGAGGTCGCGCGCAAGGACGTGCGAATCGGCGACACGGTGGTGGTGCAGCGCGCCGGCGACGTGATCCCGCAGATCGTCTCGGTCGTGACGGAGCGCCGGCCGAAGGATGCCGTGCCGTTCGCGATGCCCGACCGTTGTCCCGAATGCGGCAGCCTTGCGGTGCGCGAGGAGGGCGAGGTCGCGCGGCGCTGCACCGGCGGGCTGATCTGCCCGGCGCAGGCGGTGGAGCGGCTGCGCCATTTCGTCAGCCGCGACGCCTTCGACATCGAGGGGCTGGGCGAGAAGCACATCGAGGCGTTCTGGCGCG
>JBFWQM010000174.1:0-12096 GCA_050249455.1 Rhodospirillaceae bacterium
GCTGGAACTCGGGGTCGTCGAGCGGCCGGCCGTTGATGTTGGTGAAGATCTGGATGCCGGCCGCGCCGAGGTCTTTGATCGCGCGGTCGATCTCCTTCATCGTCTCGTCCATGTTGTTCATCGACACCGCGGCGACGAAGCCGGGGAAGCGGTCGGGGTTCTTGCGGCACATCTCGGCCATCGCGTCGTTGGCCAGGCGGGCCAGCATCGGGCCGAGCTCGGGCGCGGCGAAGTCCTCGATCGGCGGGTTGGGCAGCGAGATGATCTGCCGGTAGTCGCCGAACTTGTCCATCGTGCGGAACCGCGCGTCGAGGTCGTGCAGCTCGGTCACCGCCTGCATGCGCTTGGCGATGTTGCCCAGGTTCGGCGCGACCTCGGTCATCTTCTCGTAGAACGCCGCCGGGAAGATGTGGGTGTAGATGTCGATGAACACGTCTGGCCCTCCCTGATCTTGTCTGGGGCGAAGCTTACAGGCTCGACACCGCCCGCGTCAGCCCCGCGCCGCACGCAGCCGTGATTGTGCCGGCTTCCGGCCGCGGGCTATACAGGCAGACCGTGTCCGATGGGGGTCCGATGTCCCTGCGTCCCGAAGCGTCGCCGCCGCCGCTCAGCCCGGCCAAGTTCCGCCATCCCGACGTCACGGCGAAGGGCGAGCGGCGGGCGTCGGTCGCGCTCGACGCGCTGCGGACCCTGTGGTTCAACACCGGCACCCAGTGCAACCTGACCTGCCGCAACTGCTACATCGAATCGAGTCCAGCGAACGACCGGCTGGCCTATCTCACGGCGGCGGAGGTGGCCGAATACCTCGACGAGATCGCGGCGGAAGGGATGGGCACCGAGGAGATCGGGCTGACCGGCGGCGAGCCGTTCATGAACCCCGAGATCGCGGCGATCCTGGAAGCCTGCCTGTCGCGCGGCTTCCGCACCTTGGTGCTGACCAACGCGATGCGCCCGATGATGAAGGAAGCCGGCGCGCTGCTCGCGCTCCGCGAGCGGTTCGGCGGTCGGCTCGTCCTGCGCGTCTCCATCGACCACTACGGCCAGGCGCTGCACGAGGTGGAGCGCGGCAGGCGCAGCTGGGAGCCGGCGGTCCACGGGCTCCGGTGGCTGGCGGAAAACGGTTTCGCGCTCCACGTCGCCGGCCGCACCTGCTGGGGCGAGACGGAGGACAGCCTGCGCCGTGGCTACGCGCGGCTGTTCGCCGACGCCGGGGTCGCGATCGACGCCGCAGACCCGGCGCGGCTCGTCCTGTTCCCGGAGATGGACGCCGGCCTCGACGTGCCGGAGATCACCGAGGCGTGCTGGTCCATCCTCGGCGTCTCGCCCGACGCGATGATGTGCGCGACCTCGCGCATGGTGGTCAAGCGCAGGGGCGCCGACCGCCCGGTCGTCGTGCCGTGCACCCTGCTGCCCTACGACGAACAGTTCGAGATGGGCGTGCGCCTCGCCGACGCGCGCGGCGCGGTGAAGCTGAACCACCCGCACTGCGCCCGGTTCTGCGTGCTGGGCGGGGGGAGCTGCAGCAAAGGGTGAGGCCAGACGTGCGGTGAGAGGGCGGGTCTGAGACCCGCCCCTACATGGCGTCGAAGCACTTCAGCCGCGATCACACCGATCTTGCGTAGGGGCGGGTCTCAGACCCGCCCTCTCGCTGCGCCGCGCCCTACGCCTTCTTCGGCCGCGCCGCGGGCAGCTGCAGCATATGCCACGGGTCGGGCATCACCGGCATCGGCACCTCGATCAGGGTCGGCCCCGGCGTGTCGAAGCCGCGGCGCAGCGCGGCGCGCAACGCCTCCGGGCCGTCGGCGCGCAGGCCCTGGGCGCCGAAGCTTTCGGCCATCTTCACGAAGTCGGGGTTGTGCAGGTCGCTGGCCAGCACCTTGCCGCCGTGGTCGACCTGCTGCATGCGGCGCACATTGCCATAGGCGTTGTCGTTGAACACGATGGTGACGAGGCCGACCTTCTGCTGCACGGCCGTCGCCAGCTCGCCGACGTTGTACATGAAGCCGCCGTCGCCGCTGATCGCCACCACCGGCACGTCGGGATTACCCACCTTGACCCCGATCGCGGTGGCGAAGCCGAAGCCGAGCGTGCCCTGGTAGCCGGTGGAGATGTACTTGCGCGGCTTTTCCGCCGTCCACATGAAGCGCGCGCAGTAGCCGACCTGGGTCAGCTCCTCGACGAAGATGCCGTCCGCTGGCAGCTCCGCGCGGATCGCATCGACGAACGCGCGCTGCGGGGCGAGCGTCGCCGCCGCCGCGTCCGCCTTGGCCCGCGCCGCCGCAATCTCGTCGTCGCGTCCGGCGCGCTTGCGGTTGTGCCGGGGCACCGCGTCGACCAGCGCGGCCACCGCCTTCCTCGCGTCCGACAGGATGCCGACCGTCGGGCGGCCGGCGCGGGTGATCTCCTCCGGGTCGATGTCGATCCGCACGATCTTGAGGCCGGCATCGACGCCCCACGTCGGCACCTGCGGGTTCAGCCGCGTGCCGATGGCGAGCACGACGTCGGCGTCGGCCCACAGCCGGTGCGCGGCCGGCGGGTTGACGACCAAACGGTGGCTGCTCGGGATCACGCCCAAGGTATGGCGGCCGAGCATGACCGGCGCCTCCAGCATCTCGGCCAGCGCGGCGAGCTCGGCGCCCCCGGCCTCGACGATGCCGCCGCCGACGACGATGAGTGGGTGCGCCGCGTTCCCCAGCAGCTTCGCCGCCGTCTCGATGCCGTCGGGGTCGGGCGACGGGCGGTCGTAGCCGGCGACGGGGTCGAGCAGGTCCACGTCGGCCGCCTGGGCCAGGATGTCCATCGCCATCTCGATTTCCACCGGCCGCGGTCGGCCGGTGCGGAGCTGGCGGAACGCCTCGCGCACGATCTCGGGCGCGAGCTGGGGGTGGCCGATCCGCGCCGCCCACTTGGTCACGCTGCGCAGCATGCCGAGCTGGTCGGGGATCTCGTGCAGCATGCCGAAGCCGCGGCCGATCGCCGTCGACGGGATCTGGCCGGACACGCACAGCACCGGCGCGTTGCAGGCGTACGCCGTGGACAGCGCGCCGGTGGCGTTCAGCAGGCCCGGCCCCGGCACCACCGCGCAGGTGCCGACCCGCCCGGTGGACTGGGCATAGCCGAACGCCATGTAGGCGGTGCCCTGCTCGTGGCGGGTCTGGATGATGCGGACCCGGTTGCGCTCGTCGTAGAAGGCGTTGAACAGGTGGTCGAGCTGGACGCCCGGGATGGCGAAGATCGTGTCGACCCCGTACTGGATCAGCGAGCGCACCAGCGCCTGCCCGCCCGTCATCCGCATGCGACTTCTCCGCGTCTGTGGCGAGGGCACTTTAGCGGGCAAGCCTCGCCTCGGCCACCGGCGCCGTGTATCCTGCCGGCCTGTAATCCGCAGGGACGCCGCATGACCACCGACTATTCCGTCTGGGCCTTCGCCTACGCCCGCTCCGAGATGCCGCTCGACTTCTTCGGCGGCACGCTGCGCCACAGCAACAAGGGCCTGATCCGCAACCCGATGATCGTCTCGGCCGTCCACGGCGGCGGCATCGGCGGCCGGAAGCAGACGATCGTGTTCGATACCGGCGTGCGCGACGGCAACTCGCCGCGCGGCAAGACCTACAACAGCTTCGAATACCCCGACACGGTGCTGGCGAAGGCCGGCATCCGGGCGGAGGAGGTGGAGACGGTGGTGCTTACCCACCTCCACTTCGACCACGCCGGCAACATGGCGCGCTTCCCCAACGCGAAGTTCTATGTCCAGCGGGCAGAGTACGACGGCTGGAAGAAGGTGTTCACGATGCCGGGCGCGCTCGGCTCGGACGTGCACGGCTGGCCGCTGTCCTCCATCAACCCGGTGGACTTCGAGGAGATCGACCGGCTTATCGCCGCCGGCCGCATCGTCTTCCTCGACGGCGATGCGGAGATCGCGCCGGGCGTGATCCTGCACCTCGCGCGCGACACCCATACCTTCGGCAGCCAGTGGGCGGAGGTGCAGACCCCCGACGGGCCGTTCGTCGTCGCCGGCGACTGCGTCTACTGGTACGACAACATCGAGCAGATGTGGCCGCCCGCCTATGTGCAGGGCAACCCGTGGAACCTGATCGAGACCTACCAGCGGCTCCGCGCGCTGCTGGAAGGACGGCTGGAGCGGATCATCCCGGGCCACGACCCGGTGGTGTTCGAGCGCCACCCGACCTGGACGGCCGGACTCAATGAGGTGGCGGAGCTGCGCGTCGCGCGCGGAGAGGAGTCGCGGCGGCCCGCCTGACAGGGAGACCGTCATGAGCGAAGCCCAGAACGTCGAGAACGTGAAGGCCCTCTATGCCGCCTATGCCCGCGGCGACATTGCCGCGGTGACCGACGGCTTGGCGCCGGACGTCGAATGGCGCCAGGTCAGCCCGGTCAGCTTCCCCACCGGCGGCCTCAAGCGCGGGCCCCAGGAGGTCGTCGAGAAGTTCTTCGCCCGCGTGCGCGAGGTCGCCGACGTGGTCGCCTTCAACATCGACCAGATCCTCGCCTCGGGAGAAACGGTCGTCGTGCTCGGCCACGGCCGGTTCCGCACCAAACGGACCGGCGAGGAATGGGGCGTCGAGTTCGCCCACGCGATGCGCATGCGCGACGGCCGCATCGCCCATTTCCGCGAGTTCACCGACACGGCGCTGCTGAAGGAGAAGAGCGGGTGGTAGGCGTCGGCATCTCTACCGGGGCAGGCGCCCGCTCCCCCCAACCCCCTCCCACGAGGGGAGGGGGAGAAGGAAAGCCCCCTCCCCTCGTGGGAGGGGGTTGGGGGAGGGGGCCTCTCCGGGGCCGGATGCTGCCCCCATGCTGAACACCACCTACGCCGGCCGCGGCATGGTCGTCGCGCCGCATCACCTGGCGGCCCAGGCCGGGCTCGACGTGCTGCGCGACGGCGGCAACGCGATCGAGGCGATGGTCGCCGCGGCGGCGACCGTCGCCGTGGTCTATCCGCACATGAACGCGATCGGCGGCGACGGCTTCTGGCTGATCCGTGCGCCCGGCGCGGCGCCGGTGGCGATCGACGCCTGCGGCGCGGCGGCGCGCGCCGCCGAACCGGCGCTCTATCTGAACGACGGATTGAAGACGGTGCCGCCGCGCGGGCCGCTGGCCGCCAACACGGTCGCGGGCACCGTGTCGGGCTGGCGCGCCGCGCTCGACCTGTCGCACCAATGGGGCGGCCGGCTGCCGCTGGAGCGGCTCCTGGAGGCGGCCATCCACTATGCCGGGGTCGGGGTGCCGATCACCGGCAACCAGCACGGCCTGACGGTCGCCAAGCTCGCTGAGCTGAAGGACGTGGCGGGCTTCGCCGAGACCTTCCTCGACGGCGACGCGCCGCCGGTCCCCGGCACGCCGTTCCGCCAGCCGCGGCTGGCCGTCACCCTGCGCCGGCTGGCGGAAGAAGGCCTCGACTCGTTCTACCGCGGGCCGCTGTCGCGCGCGATCGCCGCCGACCTGGAGCGGGTCGGCGCGCCGGTGGCGCACTTCGACCTCGACCGCCACGCCGCCGCCGTGGTCGAGCCGCTGTCGGTCAACCTGCGCGCCGGCACCGTCTACAACCTGCCGCCGCCGACCCAGGGCCTCGCGTCGCTGATGATCCTCGGCCTGTTCGACCGCCTGGACGTCGCCGGGTGCGACGGCTTCGACTACCTGCACGGGCTGGTGGAGGCGACCAAGCAGGCGTTCCTGGTGCGCGACGCGCACGTAACCGACCCCGACTACATGCGCGCCGACCCGGCCGCGTTCCTCGCCGGCGACGAGCTCGATCGCCGCGCGGCGCGGATCGACCGCGCCCGCGCGCTGCCGTGGCCGGCGCCGCCGTCCGCGGGCGACACCGTGTGGCTGGGCGCGGTCGACGCCAACGGCTGCGCCGTCAGCTTCATCCAGAGCATCTACTGGGAATACGGCTGCGGCGTGGTGCTGGAGGACACCGGCATCCTGTGGCAGAACCGCGGCGCCAGCTTCGGCGTGACGGAGGGCGCGCGCCAGCGCATCGCGCCCGGCCGCAAGCCGTTCCACACCCTCAACCCGGCGCTCGCCGTGCTCGCCGACGGCCGCGTCATGCCCTACGGCACGATGGGCGGCGAAGGCCAGCCGCAGACCCAGGCGGCGGTGTTCACCCGCCACGTCCTCTACGGCATGGGCCTGCAGGCCGCGGTCACCGCGCCGCGCTGGCTGCTCGGCCGCACCTGGGGGGCGGAGACGACCACGCTCAAGCTCGAAAGCCGGTTCGATCCGGCCCTCGTGGCGGCGTTGCGCGCGGCCGGCCACGACGTCGAAATGCTGGACGCGTTCAGCGACACCATGGGCCATGCCGGCGCCCTGGTGCGCCATCCCAACGGCGTCATCGAAGGCGCCGCCGACCCGCGCAGCGACGGCCGCGCCGCCGGCTTCTGAGCCGCGTCCGTTCGAATACGCACGCCGCCGCCGGGCCGGTCTTTCGTCTCGCCCGCCAGTGCCGCCTCGGCTAGACTTCCCGTGCTCATTCAGCAGAGAGAACAGCAATAGCAGGGAGGCTGACATGGTGCGTTTCGTTCATCTCGCCGTCGCGACGGCTGCCGCCGTCGGGTTCGCCGTGCCGTCGTTCGCCGCCGACAAGGTGCGGCTGATCATCTCGACCCAGCAATCCTTCGAGCTGTTCGCGCCGGAGCAGGCGCTGGCCGAGGGCTACTTCGCCAAGGAAGGCCTCGACGTCTCGATCATCTACGGCGACGGCGGCGCCGCGACGATGCAGACCATCATCACCGGCTCGCAGGACGTGGTGACCGGCGTCGGCACGTCGGCCGTCGTCGCGGCCTTCGCCAAGGGCGCGCCGGTGCGGATCATCGGCAACGGCAAGCGCGGCCCCGGCCCGGTGGTGTGGTACGTGCCGACCGCCAGCCCGATCAAGAGCCTGAAGGACATGGACGGCAAGACGCTGGCGTTCTCGCGCCCCGGCTCGACGACGCACACCGCCGCGCAGTTCATGCTGAAGGAATCCGGCGTGAAGGCGAAGCTGGTCTCGGTCGGCGGCACCGCCGCCTCGCGTACCCAGGTGATGTCGGGCCAGGTCGACACCGGCTGGACAATCCCGCCCGCCAACTTCGACCTGATGGTCAAGGGCGAGGCGCGGGTGATCGCCGATGCCGACAAGGAGACGCCGGAGCTGAACAACGTGCCGATCCGCGTCATGGCGGCCAACTCCGACTGGCTGGCCAAGAACCCGGATGTCGCGCGCCGTTTCGTCAAGGCGGTGTGGAAGGGCATCGTGTTCAACCACACCCAGCCCGAACCCGCGGTCCGCCGCTACGCCGAGAAATGGAAGATGGACTACGAGATGGCCAAGGCGGCGCCGCGCTACCTGAGCATCGAGAGCCAGGCGCCCAACCAGCTCGGCGACATCGAGATGCTCGAGCGCATGGCGGTCGAGGACAAGATGATCGCCGCGCCGCTGACGGCGGAGCAGCGCAAGCAGCTCATCCAGATCGTCTACGACCCGCTGAAGGACTGACCGGCCCACCGTGCAGCACGGCACGCTGACGATCGGGGCGGCGCTTCGCGCCACCGCGTGCGCCGCCCCCGACAAGATCGCGATCGAGCAGGACGACCTCACGCTGACCTGGGCCGAATTCGACCAGCAGGTCGACCGGCTCGCCTGCGCCCTGCAGGATGCCGGGATCGGGCTCGGCGCGCGCGTCGCCACGCTGTTCTGGAACCAGTGGGAGATCCTGCTCGCCTACCACGCCGTGACGCGCATCGGCGCGGTGGTGGTCTCGCTGAACTATCGCCTCACCGCGGTCGAGGTCGCCGACCAGCTCCGCCGTTCCGCCGCCGCGGCGCTGCTCTATGACGACAGCTTCGCCGCGACCGTGGCCGATGCAGTCGCCCCGCTCGACCGCCGGCCGCTCTGTATCGTCGCCGGCCCGCCGGCGGGGCCGGCCGCCGCCGCCATCGCCGAGCTGACCGCGCGGCCGGCGCCGCGGCAGCCGGAAGCCGGGCTCGCGCTCACCGACGCCGACGACAGCGGCATCTGGTTCACCTCCGGCACCACCGGCCAGCCCAAGGGCGCGGTGGTGCGCCATTCCTCGTCGGTGTGGTCGGCGACGCTGATGGCGCACGCGCTGGGCATGCGGCGCGACACGCGCCTGTTGAGCGTGGCGCCGCTGTTCCACCGCGGCCCGATGGAGAACGTCCATCTCGGAGCCACCTTGCAGGGTGCGACTCATGTCTTCATGACCCGGTTCGAGGCCCGCCGCATGCTCGAACTGATGCAGCGCCGGCGGATCACCCACGCCTTCGTCGTGCCGACGATGTCGTGGCTGGTCCTGAACGAGCCGTCGGCCGGCGACTACGACCTGTCGTCGATGCGATGCTGGATGTCCGCCTCGGCGCCGTTCCCGGCGGAGCTGCAGGATGGGCTGCGGCGCCGGCTGCGGCTGCCGCCGGACGTCATCGCCAACGCCTACGGCATCACCGAAAGTCTTTTCATCACCCACTGCGACCCGGCCGAGCTGGCGGCGCGGCCGACGTCGGCCGGCCGCGCGGTGCCGGCCATGCGGGTGCGCATCTGGGACGAGGCGCGCGGCTTCCTGCCCGACGGGGCGGTGGGCGAGTTCGTGACCAGCGGCCCGACCAACTTCCGCACCTACCTGGACGATGAGGCCGCGTTCCGAACCGCGACGTTCGAGGCCGACGGCGTCGCCTGGTACAAGTCGGGCGACCTCGGCTACCGCGACCCGGACGGCCACTTCCACATCGTCGACCGCAAGAAGGACATGATCATCTCCGGCGGCGAGAACATCTACTCGGTGGAGGTCGAGGCGGCGATCGCGCGCGCGCCGCAGGTGGCCGACGTCGCCGTCGTCGGCCTGCCGGACGAGAAATGGGGCGAGGCGGTGGTCGCCGCCGTCGTCGCCCGGGCGGGCGTGACATTGAGCGCCGCCGAGGTGCTCGCGGCCTGCGCCGACCTCGCGCCGTACAAGCGGCCGCGCCACGTCCACGTGATGGCAACGCTGCCGCGCAACTCCTTCGGCAAGGTCCAGAAGCCGGCGCTCAAGGCGCTGCTGCGGCGCTGAGCGGACATCGCGGGCGGGTTTCAAACCCGCCCCTACGCGGCCGGTGGAGTCTGCCGAGCGGATCGACTCTTATGTCAACGTTCCTATGCGAACACATGTCTGACGACGAGGCTGCCCACCTCACCCTCCCGGCCGCGTTGCGGCGGGTCCCCTCCCTCTCCCCCCAATTGGGCGGAGAGGGCGCGAGCGCAGCGAGCGGGTGAGGTGGGTAGCCGCAGGCCTATCGACCGTTCAGCTTGCAAGGCCGCTGGTATCGGGCCTCAGGCGCTGGCCAGCGCCGGCGCAGCGGCGGACTGCGGCGGCTCCAGGGGCACGGCGAAGACGTCGTAGCCGTACAGCCAGTCTCCGTCGGAGCCGTGGCGCATCCACTCGTGGCCGTCCGAGGTCACCTTGACCCGCGTGGTGCGGTCGAAGCGGAGCGACTCGTAGAGCGCGAAGGCCTTCGCCGGGTCGTCGCCGCGGCCGTGCTCGATGCAGCGCGCCAGCATCGCCGCGTCCTCCATCGCCATCGCCGCGCCCTGCCCCATGTGCGGCTTCATCGGATGGCAGGCGTCGCCCAGCAGGACGATGCGCCCGCGGCTCCACAGCGGGTAGGGGGCGCGGTACAGCACCGGCCACGCCAGCACGCTCGGGCAGGCGGCGATCAGCGTCTGCACCTCCGGATGGAATCCCGCGAACGCATCACGGAACTGGTCCACCGAGATCGGCGCCGGGCTGAATTCGTCCGATGGCCAGTCCATCGGCACGCCGGTGACGAGGTACATCTCGTCGCGCTTCGGCGTCAGGTAGTAGGCCATGAAGTAGCGGTCCTCGGCCCACCACTTGCTGGCGTCGGCGACGCGCAGGCCGTTCAGCAGCGATGCCGGATAGATCGCCCGGTGCGCGACGTGCCCGGTGTAGACCGGCTGCTCCTCGCCGATCAGGATCTCGCGCACGCGGGAATTGATGCCGTCGGCGCCGATCACGATGTCGGCGTCGGCCGTCGTGCCGTCGGCGAACGAGAGCCGCATGCCGCCGGCGGTCTCGTCCAGGTCGGCCAGCCGCTTGCCCAGCCGCAGCACGCCCGGCGCCAGCGCGGAATTGAGCACCTGCTGCAGGTCGCCGCGGTGCAGGATGACGTGCGGCGCGCCATAACGCTCCGGGAACTGGTCGTAGCGCAGCACGTAGGTGAAGCGCCCGGTATCCCAGTCGCGCTGGTCGAAGCGATCGGGCAGCAGCCCGGTTGTGGTCAGCGGGCCTTCGAGCCCCAGAGCGCGGATGACGCGGGTGACGTTGGGGCTGAGGTTGATCCCGGCGCCGATGCGCGCGATCTCCGGCGCCTGCTCGTAGAGCGCGACGTCGTGCCCGGCGCGGTGCAGCATGATGGCGGCGACCGTGCCGCCCAGGCCGCCGCCGACGACCGCGATGCGAAGCGCGCCTGCCCGTCGCATGGCCTCAGCGCCCCGGCGCGCGCAGCTCGGCCGGCACGACGTCGCCGTCGCGCACGATCGCCACGCCGTCGAGCTCCAGGGTGCATCCCTTCAGCGGGATGTCGAGGTGCGAGGGCGTGTCGTTGGTGCCGCCCAGCTCGATGTTCGGCCCGGTGGAGAACAGCACGTTGCCGTAGAACGCGCGGCCGTCCTGGCCGCCGCTGTTCGCCGCGTGCGGGCTGGTGCCGAGATATTCCCACGACGCGTTGTCGTCGAGGCCCCATCCGATATGCGAGACCGCGAACGCGCGCGGATCGTTCCAGCTTTTCATGAAGGTCTTCATCAGCTGCGCGTCGACCCCGTCGCCCGAGATGTCGACCACTTGACCGGCCTCGATCTTCAGCACGATGCGTGACGACACGTAGCGCATGAATGGCAGCAGCATGTCGCCGACGTCGATCACTACCGTGCCGTCGACGCCGTCGTCGAACGCCGCGGTGTAGAGGAAGGTGCCGGGCCAGGCGTCCCAGCGGCCGGGCTGGTCGGTGAAGCCGTACTGCTCCGCCACGCGGTACTTGCCGAGATGATAGGTGACGTCGGTGCCGGCGGGCGAGGTGACGCGCAAGGTCTTCGCCGCCGCCAGCATGCGCGCGCCGGCCTCGACCCGCGGCCGCGCGTCGGGGCGCGGGAACATACGGCGCAGCACGTCGATCGGCTCGACCACCAGCAGCATGCGCGCGCCGGCGTCGGTGATCTCGGTCTGCTCCTTCGACCACAGGAGGCCCATCAGGTCGATCACGATGTCGGTCTTCTTCAGCGCCTCGATCGCCGGGCGGTTGCCCTGCAGCGAGTTGCCGGGGCCGAAGAAGCTGCCCGGCCGCTTGCGCACGTTGACGTGCGCCGCATGCGCGCCGAGCTCCTCCGCCGCGGCGAGGAACGCCTCGGCATAGTCCTGGCGGATGCGGTCCTCCGACACCACGCCGACCGCCTCGCCGGCCGAGACCTTGCACAGCGCAAGCTCGGCCTTGAACAGCGCCACCATGTCGCGGTCTGCCGCCATGTCGGTCCTCCCTCGGCCGCCGGCCGAATCCTTACGCGTGGCGCCAGCGCAGCGCCCGCCGCTCCACCAGTCCCAGCATCGCCTCGAACGCGAACAGGATCAGCACCAGCACCAGGGTCCAGGCGAATACCTCGGCGACCGAGAACATCTCCTGCGCGATGACCAGCCCGTGGCCGATGCCGGTCAGCGAGCCGACCAGCTCGGCGATCGTCACCACGCGCACGGCCAGCGTGAAATTGATCTTCCAGCTCGTCAACAGGTTGGGGACGACGCCGGGCAGGATGATCTTGGTGAAGCGCTGCACCGGGCGCGGCCGGAACGAATCGACCATCTGGCGCAGGTCCGCTGGCACCGACTTCATGGCGTCCAGGCTGTCGATCACGAACACCGGCATGCACACCACGAACATCACGAAGAAGATGCGCAGCTCCACGTTCTTGAACCACAGGATCGAGAACACCACCCAGCACACCGCGGGCACCGCCATCAGCAGGCGGATATAGGGCATCAGGAAGGCCTGCAGCGCCGGGCGCTCGAAGACCAGGATCGAGAACGCGACGCCGAA
>JBFWQM010000175.1:0-12085 GCA_050249455.1 Rhodospirillaceae bacterium
ACCTTCTCGCGCTCGACCGTCCCTCCGCTGACCTGCGACTGCCGTTCGCCGACGAGGATGGTGCTGGCGGTGACGGTCTCGCGCACGCACGACTGAAGGTAGCCGATCACCGCGACCGTGCCGGCGGACAGCGCGATCACCCGGCCCTCGAGCAGGAATTCGAACGGCTCGATCCCGACCGACGGGTCGCTGATCTCCTCCACCACGGCGACGGGATCGGGCGCTTGCGCCGCGGCCGGCGGCGCGGCGGCCAGGAGCAGGGCGGCAGCTAGAGCGCCGGGACGAAGGCGACGCCGCATGGCGGTCGCGTCGCTGGGCATGGCGAGCCCGGACTCACCGCGAAGCCTCCCGGGCGCCTTCGTTCGGCACGAACAGGAATTCGCCGAGGTCGTGGCCGGCATGGGGCAGCGGCGCATAGACCGGCACCTGGTCGACGCGCAGGTTCGCGGTCACGTAGTTGACCCGGCGGCTCACGTCGATGTGCAGCTTCTGCGCCGGCAGGATGTCGTCGTTGGCCGACAGGATGTCGATGAAGGCGCGGGCGAAAACCGAATGCTCGCCGCCGCCACCGTCGATGACCGGCGCGACGCCGCCCGAGGTCAGCACCGTGCGCGAGCGCTTCTTGACGATCGCCGCCACCCAGGCCGCCTGCGCGTCGAGGTTCTGGCCCGGCTGCATGTTCGACAGCACGGAACGGGTCAGGATGCCGGAATAGCAGGAATCGGACACCACCAGGACATGGCGGGCCGTCATCACGTTCAGGATGTCGGTGATCGCGGTCGCCGAGATCCAGTTGGCGTTGCTCGATTTCTCGGCGTCGATCGGCAGCCAGTAGCCGCGCTGGTTCACCGTGTCGAGCTCGCCGTGCCCGGCGTAGTAGATGACGAGGTTGTCGTCCTCCGTCAGCGTCTCGCGGTACTTGTTGATCGCCGACAGGGTCTGGTAGCGGTCGGCGTCGATCAGCGTGGTGACCTTGAAGCCGTATTTCTGGCGCAGGAGGTCGGACACCACCCGCGCGTCCGCGACGGTGGTGTTGAGCTTGGGGAGCTCCTTGTAGCGGCTGTTGCCGATCACCAGCGCATGGTAGCTGCCGAACTTGACCGAGGAGATCAGCTTGCTGGTGCGGATCAGCGACTTGCGCTCCGCGGCCTCGCCGCGCACCGTCCGCGCCGCGGCGGCGTCCTCGCCGCTCAGCTTGGCGAGCTTGGCCTGGTATTCCTTGGTCTGCCGGTCGGCCGCGGCGATCTTCGTCCGCAGGTCGGCGATCTCGGTACGGTTGCCGGCGAGCTCGGCCTCGCGCTTGCGCAGGCTGTCCTCCAGCTTGGCGAGGTCGGCCGACCGGTCGGGGCGGGCGCGCAGGGACGCGATGTCCTTCTCCAGCTTGCTGACCTCGCGGCGAAGCTGGTCGGCCTCGCGCCGGCTGGCGCCTACGGCGCTGCTCGCGTCCGACGCTACGGCTTCCTGGTCGGCCAGCCGCTTGCGCAGGGCGGCGACGTCCGCCTCTCGTTCGCGCAGCTCGGCGGCACGGCGGGTGCGCTCGCGCTCGTCGCCGCGCGAATCCTGGGTCAGGCTGGCGAGCTGCGCCTTCTGCGCCGAAATGGTCTTCTCGTTTTCGGCAAGCTGGCGGCGCAATGCGGCCTGGGCGGCCTCGCGCTGCTTCAGGTCGTTGGCGACCGCGGCAAGCTGCTGCTCCTTGGCCTTGAGCTGCTGCTCGGCCGCCGACAGCCGCGCCTGCGCGTCGCCGTCCGGCGCCGCCGGCGCCTGCCGGCTGTTGAGCGACGCCCGCAGCCGGTCGACCTCGCGCCGGTTGGCGTCGGCGCGCCGGGTCCGTTCGTCCAGCGCTGCCTGCAGCGACCGCGAGCTGGACTGGGCGGCGCCGAGCTCGGCGCGCAGGCTGTCGACCTCGCGCTGCAGCGTGTCGATGGTCGCCTGGGACTGCGCGTTGGCCGCGGCATTGGTGACGATCGCCGCGTCCACCCCGGCGGCGCTGCGGTACCAGGTCAGCGCGGCCTGCATGTCCTGCGGCACGCCGAGGCCGCGCTCGTAGAGGAGGCCCAGGTTGATCTTGGCGCGGTTGTCGCCGCTCTCGGCCGCGCGGCGGTACCACTGCGCCGCCGAGGCGTAGTCGCGGAAGCCGTTCTCGAACACCTGGCCGACGTTGTTCGCCGCGTCGGCATTGCCGCTGGCGGCCTGCTCCAGCCAGATCTTGAGTGAGGTGCCGTAGTCGGCGCGGTCGAAGGAGACGTACTCGCCGCCGCGCGCCTCGCAGTCCTGGCCGGTGGTCCGGATCGCCTGGCGCGGCGCGGTGAACGTCAGCGACCGGCCCATCTTGCGGATCTGCGCCGGCAGCAGGCAGTCGACCACGAGGAACTCGTTGCCGGTCGCCGCGCGCGCAACGGGCGGCGGGGCGACCGCGGCGCCTGCCAATCCGACAGCCAGCGCGACCAATGCTGCGCCGCTACCCAGTGCGACCTTGCGCAAACTCTCACCCACGGGCTCGCTCCGCCAACTCGGATGGTGCGGTCCGGACGGCTGCCCACCCCGAACAGGGCCGCCCGCGCGGCCTACGTAGACTGCCGTGTCACTTCGCGGCAACGGTCGTCCGCAGGCCGCGTGCCAGGGCAAAATTGTACTTGCCCTTGAACCAATTAGAAAGCCAAATGACCGCCAATAGCCAGGCGTCCTCGCACCAAGTCGCGAGGCATGGCGGGGGCAGTCGTTCGGGAAGGGCGGGTTAATGAAGCATTGGTCTGTGCTCGCGGGAATTGGCGCTCTGCTGGCGGTCCCGGCCTTCGGACAGAACCTCACGCCCACCGGCGGCATCAACGTGCTGAAATCCGTTCCGGGCCAGAATTCGGCGCAGAACGCCATGGCCACGTCGATCGACGCGGTGTGCCCGACGCTGAACGTCGCGTCGAACCAGCCGTTGCTGACCTCGGCGCAGAACGACCTCAAGAACGTGTGCAACCGCATGGTCGGCACCGCCCTGGGGGCGTCCGGCGGCTACGGGCTGTCCGACCCGGGCCTCAACTCCGCCCTGCAGCAGATCGCCGGCGAGGAGCTCACGGCCCCGCGCGACCAGATGGTCTACCTCAAGCAGGTGCAGTCGATCCTGGTTGCGACGCGGCTCGCCTCGCTGCGCGGCGTCGCCGGCGGCGCGCAGACGGCGGAATACGCCGGCCGCAGCATCCCGCTGCAGCTCGCGGCGCTGGGCGGCGACCAGGTCGCCCAGGCCGGCAGCCCGAGCGTGATGGATTCGCGGCTGCAGCTCTTCTTCAACGGCTCGGGCGGGTTCTCCAGCCGCGACGCCACCACCACGTCGAACGCGTTCGACGCGGTCACCGGCGGCGTCGTTGCCGGCGCCGACTACCGGCTGACGAACAACTTCGTCGCCGGCGGCGCGCTGGGCTACTCGCGCTTCAGCGCCGATTTCGAGACTTCGGCCAACGTCGCCAGCGGCGAGGGCTCGGAGAGCGACTCGATCAGCGTCACGATGTACGGCAGCTATGTGCTGCCGAGCGGGCTCTACGCCAACGCCCTGTTCACCTACTCGCACGGCTTCCTGAACACGACGCGGCGCGTGGTGATCAACAGCAACACCGCCCAGCCGTCGGAGAACCGGACGGCGGAGGCCGATTTCGGCGCCAACCAGTACGACTTCGCGCTCAGCGGCGGCTATCAGCTCTCGGCCGGCGCGCTCTCCATCGTGCCGCAGGCGCGGTTCGAGTACGTGCGGACCAACATCGACAGCTTCAGCGAGAGCGGCGCCAGCGGCCTCGACCTGCAGTTCGATTCTCAGGGCATCGATTCGGTCACCACGGCGCTCGGCGTGCAGCTCGCCTATGCCGTCAGCACCGGCTTCGGCATCCTGAGCCCGACGCTGCGCGGCGAGTGGGTGCACGAGTTCGCCAACACCGCCTCCACCACCTTCAAGTACGCCAACGACCCGACGGAGCTGTCGCGGGTCGGCCTCACCTTCGATTCGCCGGACCGCAACTACTTCAACCTGAGCGCCGGCATGGCCGCGACGTTTGCCAGCGGCATCTCGGGCTTCGTGGACTACGGCACCGTCCTCGGGCTGTCGGACATCAGCAGCCACATCTTCACGATCGGCGCCCGCATCCCGCTGTGAGCCGGGCCGGTCAGGTCCGCTTGCCGGCGCCCGTCGCCGGCCGGCGGCCCTCGCCGCGCGCGATGTAGAGCGACGTGGCGACGATCACCACCGTGCCGAATGCCGACCACGCGTCCGGCGCCTCGGCGAACACTAGGAAGCCGGCGGCCGCCGCGAACGGCAGCCGCAGGTAGTCCATCGGCGCGATGATCGTGACCTCGCCGTAGCCGTAGGCGCGCACCAGGCATTCCTGCCCGAATACGGTGAGCAGGCCGGCGATGAACAGCCACAGCAGGGCCATCGCGGTCGGCGTCTGCCACGTCGCGATGGCAGGCGGCGCCATCAGCACGGCGCCCAGCGCGATGAAGTAGAACGAGATCCGCGTCGGCGGCTCGGTCCCGCTGAGCCGCTTGATGCCGATCATGGCGAGGCTGGTGGAAAGCGCGCTGAGCAGCGCGACCAGCGCCGCCGGCTCGATGTCGCCGCTCGGCTTGACGATGAACAGCACGCCGAGGAAGCCGACCAGGGTCGCGACCACGCGCGACAGCCGCATGCGGTCGCCCAGGATCAGCGCCGAGGTCAGGATCGACCACAGCGGCGTGGTGAACGACAGGGTCATCGCGTCGGACAGGATCAGGTGCATGATCGAATAGTTCAGGCACACGAACGCGAAGTTGCCGAAGAACGCGCGCACGAAATGCGCGCCCGGCCGGGTGGTGCGCAGCCCGGCGATGCCACCGATCCGGATCACGAACGGCACGATGCAGATCAGCGAGAACACGTTGCGCAGCTCCGCCGCCACGAACAGCGGCAGGTCGGCGAGCGCCAGCTTCATGAACACGAACATCGAGGTGAGGGCGGCGATGGCGCCCATCATCCATGCAATGCCGCGCAGGTTGTCGGAGAGGGGAAGCGCGAGCCGGCTCATCGCGGGGCGCCGTGCGCTGTGCTTCGCGCTACTTCCGCCCGGTGTAGCCGAGCTCGACGATCTGCCGGGCCAGGTGCTCGAAATCCTCGCGCACCCCGTCGACGCCGAGGCCTTCCAGCAGCCGGTTCATGAAGTTGAACCACGACGCGATATGGGCGACCTGGAAGAACGTCTGCTCGTCCCAGCCGGCGTCGAAGATCGCCTGCGCCTCCGCCGGCGTCGGCTTGTCGGTCAGCCGGGTCAGCGTGCGGGCATAGGCGAGGACCGGCTTCATCCGGTCGCTGAAGCCGTCCGGCTCCGGCCGGTCCCACAGCGCCTCCAGCGCCGCGCGCTCCAACCCGAGCTGGACCGACACCTCGACGTGCAGCCGGTAGGCGAAGCGGCAGCGGTTGAGCGCCGAGACGTAGACGCCGATCAGGTCGCGCTGCGCCGGCGACAGCGACGACGGCCCCAGCATCAGGACCTGGCTGTATGCCGTCAGGTGTTGCGACAGGCTGCGGTCGAAGCGCCAGATGTCCATGGTGCCGGAGACGGCGGGGAACGCGGGCATGAAGGGCACGATCGACTCCTCGGCCGGGGCGAAGAGGCGGAGCTTAGACGCCGCCGCCGCGCCGTGCTAGAGAATGCGCAACCCGAGCCGGAGGCCGCGATGATCTACGAGGAACGCATCTACCGTATCGTCGCCGGCCGCGTCGCCGAGTACCTCAGGAACTACGAGACGCTCGGGCTGCCGATCCAGCGCGAGGTGCTGGGGAACCTGGTCGGCTTCTTCCAGACCGAGATCGGGGCGCTCAACACCGTGGTCCACATCTGGGCCTACGACTCGCTCGACGACCGCGCCGCCCGCCGCGCCGCGCTCGCCGCGCACCCCGGCTGGCCGGCGTATCTCAAGGCCAACCTGCATTTGATCGTGTCGCAGGAGAACCGGGTGCTGACCCCGGTGTCGTTCTCGCCGCTGAAGTAGCATCCTTCGCGCGTGTACGCGCGTCGAGCCGGGACCGATGCCCATATCGGGGATCGAAGGCTTGTCGGTGCTGACACCAGAAGCTTTGTAGGGGCGGGTTTCAGACCCGACCTGTTTTCTGTTTTTACTTGCGGCGCCGACGTTGGATCGAACGCCGCGGGCGGGTTTGAAACCCGCCCCTACGTTGCGGTGGAGAGCCGTCCGACAGGTCCTTGCCAACCCAGCGTGTGAATTTAAGGAAGATCGCGCGAAGCGAAGCGCCTATCCCCCCGCCACCGCCGTCTCGGGCGGCGTGTACGCCTCGCCCAGCGCCTCGGCGACCGCCGGATGGGTGACCTTGCCGCGGAAGACGTTGAGCCCGGCGCGCAGATGCGGGTCGGTCTCGAACGCCTTGCGCCACCCGAGCTCCGCGAGCTTCGCGACGAAAGGCAGGGTGGCGTTGTTGAGGGCGAAGGTGGAGGTGCGCGCCACCGCGCCCGGCATGTTGGTCACGCAGTAGTGCACCACGTCGTGCTCGATGTAGGTCGGGTCGGCATGGGTGGTCGGCCGGCTGGTCTCGCTGCAGCCGCCCTGGTCGATCGCCACGTCGACGATGACCGAGCCGCGCTTCATCCCCTTCACCATGTCGCGGTCGATCAGCTTCGGCGCCGCGGCGCCGGGCAGCAGGACGGCGCCGATCACGAGGTCGGCGCCGGCAACCGCGTGCTCGATGGTGTCGTGGGTTGAGAACAGCGTCGTGATGAGGCTGCGATAGGTGTAGTCGAGCTCGGCCAGCCGGCGCAGCGACTTGTCGATCACCGTCACCCGCGCGCCCATGCCGATCGCGATCATCGCCGCATTGCTGCCGACCACGCCGCCGCCGATCACCACCACCTCGCCCGGCTCGACGCCCGGCACGCCGCCGAGCAGCGCGCCGCGCCCGCCGTGGGCGATCTCCAGGCAGGTCGCGCCGGCCTGCACCGCCATGCGGCCGGCGACCTCGCTCATCGGCGCGAGCAGCGGCAGCCCGCCATGCACGTCGGTCACCGTCTCGTAGGCGACCGCGATGCAGCCCGACTTCATCAGCGCCTGGGTCTGCGCCGGGTCGGGCGCGAGGTGCAGGTAGGTGAACAGGACCTGGCCGGCGCGGAGCAGGGGGTACTCCGACGGCTGCGGCTCCTTCACCTTCACGATCATGTCGGCGCGGGCGAACACCTCCGCCGCCGTGGGCGCGATCGTCGCGCCGGCGGCGCGATAGTGCTCGTCGTCGACCCCGATGGTATGGCCGGCGTCCTTCTCCACCAGAACCCCATGGCCGCGGCGGGTCAGCTCGCGCACGCCCGGCGGGGTCATGCCGACCCGGTATTCGTGGTTCTTGATCTCCCTCGGAACCCCGACGAGCATGGCGACCCTCCCTCCCGGCCGATCTGGACCCGCCGGCCGACGCTGTTTATAAGGCACCGGAGCTTGGCTCCGGCAAGGGAATCGGGATGCGCGCCATCGTCGCCACGCGGCTGGGAACCCCGCAGGACCTCACCGTCCAGGAGCTGCCAACGCCGGTTCCCGGGCGCGGCGAGGTGCTGGTCCACGTGCGCGCCGCGGCGATCAACTTTCCTGACATCCTGGTGATCGCCGGCAAGTACCAGGTGCGCCCGCCGCTGCCGTTCGTCCCGGGGAAGGAATGCGCCGGCGTGGTCGCCGCCCTGGGGCCGGAGACGTCCGGCTTCGCGGTCGGCGAGCCGGTGATGGTGCAGGTGGAATACGGCGCCTTCGCCGAGGCCGTGGCGGTGCCGGCCACGCACTGCTACCGCATGCCGCCCGGCATCGGCTTCGACGCCGCCGCCGCGGTCGGCATCGCCTACCAGACCGCGCACTTCGCCCTCGTGGACCGCGCGCAGATGAAGGCGGGGGACAAGGTGCTGGTCACCGGCGCGACCGGCAGCGTCGGCATCGCCGCCATGCAGCTTGCAAAGGCGTTCGGCTGCACCGTGATCGCGGGCGTGACCACGCCGGCGAAGGCCGAGGTGGCGCGCGAGAACGGCGCCGACCACGTGGTCGACCTGACCGTGCCCGACATCCGCGATCGGCTGCGCGCCGACGTCCGTGACGCGGTCGGCGGCGGCGTCGACGTGGTGGTCGAGATCGTCGGCGGCGAGGTGTTCGAGGCGGCGCTGCGCACCCTGGAGTTCCGCGGCCGCCTGGTCGTCGTGGGATTCACCGGGGGGGTGATACCGGCGGTCAAGGCGAACTATCTCTTGCTGAAGAACATCGCCGTCACCGGCGTGAACTGGAGCGAGTACCGCGACCGCGATGCGGCGTGGGTGCACCGGGTGCAGGACGAAATCTTCGGCCTGTGCGTGGCGGGCCGGCTCCACGTCCCGGTGCAGGCGCGGTTCCCGCTGGACGATTTTGCCGCCGGCTTCGCGGTCCTCGAGGACCGCCGGGTGCGCGGCAAGGTCGTGCTGACGATGGACGGCTGAGCCGCCGCCACACAATGGCCGGATTTGCGCGGTGGGCTGCGTCCGGTCCCTGAACCGGAGTGACGATGATCCAGCGCGTGCTCGATTTCCTCGCCGGCCGCGATGCGCCGGCCGTCTCGGCGTCCACCGACGAGCTCAGCCTCGCCGTGGCCGCGCTCCTGATCGAGGCGGCGCGGATGGACAACACGTTCGCGTCGGCCGAGCGCACCGCCATTGAGGCGCTGGTCGCGAAGCGGTTCGACCTTTCCGCGGCGGACGCGCATGCGCTGGTCGAGGCGGCCGATCGCGCCGTCGGCCATTCCACCCAGTTCTTCCCGTTCACCAGCCAGATCGCGCGTCGCATGAGCGCCGAGGAGCGCGCCCAGGTGATCGAGATGCTGTGGTCGGTCGCCTATGCCGACGGCGTGCTCGACCCGCACGAGGACATGCTGGTGCGACGCATCGCCGGGCTGATCCACGTCCCCGACCACGAGCGCGGCCTCGCCCGCCAGCGCGCGCTCGCTGCCATCGAGGCGAAGAAGAAGGGCGGCTGACGGCGGCGATCGCCGCGCGCCCCGCCTCGTGGTATCGCCAGCGGCGGCAATCCGCCGCAATCGGCGGTTGCCGGCGGCGCGCCGGCATCGGATAGTCTGCGCCCGATGCAGCTCGACCGGACATCACGCGACGCCGCGCGCCGCCCCGCCAGGGCCGGCGGCGCCGCGCTGCTGTGCGCGCTGCTGGCGCTGCTGCTCAACCAGACACTGTTGCCGGCGCTGCATTTCGCGTCCGGCGCCGGACTGCCGGCGCACCAAGCCGCGCATCACCTGTGCGGCGAGACTGCGCCGGACACGCCCGACAGCCCCGGCCACGACGACCACCAGGCCTGCCACTTCTGCCGCATCGCCGGCGCCGGCCTGCCGCCGCCGCCATGCGCGCCGGCCGGCCGGCTGGAGCCGGCGCACGCCGTCGCCTGGGCCGACACGAGCGGCGCCGCCGCGCCGCCGCGCGAACGCCTCTTCGCCAACCCGACGCGAGGGCCGCCTCGAACCGTCTGATCGACCCGGGACAGACATCAGACATTCGAGGAGAGACCTCATGAAGACCGCCATGCTCGCCCTGTGCGGGGCGATCGCGCTGGGCGTCTGCGCGCCGGCGCAGGCGCACATCACGCTGGAGCAGCAGCAGGCCGCCGTCGGCGCGTTCTACAAGGCCGTGATGCGCGTCGGCCACGGCTGCAAGGGCTCGCCCACCGTCGCCATCCGGGTGCGCATCCCGGACGGCGTCATCGGCGTCAAGCCGATGCCCAAGCCGGGCTGGACCCTGACCACCAGGATCGAGCCCTATGCGCAGCCGGCCAAGCTGTTCGAGCACACCCTGACCGAGGGCGTGCGCGAGATCGCCTGGACCGGCGGCAACCTGCCCGACGACTGGTACGAGGAGTTCGTCTTCCGCGGCAAGCTGCCGGACGGCCCGGCCGGGACCACGGTGTGGTTCCCGGTGGTGCAGGAATGCGCCCAGGGCGTCCACCGGTGGATCGAGATCCCGGCGGCCGGCAAGTCGCCGGGCGACTATCCCGAGCCGGCGCCCGGCGTCACCCTGACGCCGCGCAACTGAGGCATCCGCCCTCGCCGCCAGCAGGGGCGGGGAGGGCGGACCACCGCTGCGGCAATGGCCGTCTTGCGCACGCTCGCCGTGCTGGCCTTCGCGGTGCTCGCGCTGCTGGGCAACGGCGCGGCCCTCGGCCATGCCGTGGCGGTGGAGACCGTGCCGCCGGACGGGTCGGTCCTGGCCGCCGCGCCGGCGGGCGTCGTCATCGTCTTCAACGAACCGGTCGCCGCCATCTCCGCCCAGGTGCTCGATGCCGGCGGACGCAACGTCTCGCGCGGCATGACGGTCGAGGGCAGCCGGCTGCGCATCGCGCTGCCGCCGCGCCTGCCGGACGGCCGCTATGTCGCGAGCTACCGCATCGTGTCGGCGGACGGCCACCCGGTCGGCGGATCGGTCGCGTTCGCGTTCGGGACGGCGGCCGGCGTCGGCGAAACCGCGGAAGAGCCGCACGAACGCGGCTGGCGCGTCGCCGCCGTCGTCGTGCGCGTGGTGCTCTATGCCGGCATGCTGCGCGCGGCCGGCGGGTTCATCATCCTCCTGCCGGCCGGCGAGGCGACCGCGCCCGCGCGCGCCGCGGCAAGGCAGGCGGCGGCGATGGCCGTCCTGGGCGCGGCGGCGGCGGTGGCCGCAGCCGGCGTCCAGGGCGGTCTCCTGGCCGGCGGGCCGGCGTCGAGCCTGCTGGGAACGGCGCCGTGGCGCCTTTGCCTGGAATCGGTTTACGGGCGGACGGCGATCGCGGCGGCGGCGGGGCTCGTGCTGCTCGCCGTCGGGCTTTCGTCGGGGCGGCGCGCGGTCGCCGCTGCCGGCGCGGCCGCCGTCCTGGCGGGCTTCGCCTTGAGCGGCCATGTCGCGACCGCTGCGCCGGCATGGCTCACCGTGCCGGCGCTGCTGCTGCACGCCGCCGCCGTGGCGGCGTGGGTCGGCCCGCTGCTGCCGCTGCGGGCGGCCGTGGCGCGGCACGGGACGGCGGCGGCGCCGCTCGCCGGCCGCACGGCGCGGCTGGCGGTGCGGGCGCTGCCGGTGATGGTGCTGGCGGGCGTCGTCGTGGCCGTGGTGCAGGTCGGCACGCTGCATGGCCTGGTGGCGACCGAATACGGCTGGTTCCTGCTGGGAAAGGTGGCGGCCGTCGCCGCCATGGTCGCGCTCGCCGCCGGACGGCGGTCGCGGCGGGCGCGCGCGCTGCGCGCGGACGCGCCGGGAGCGGCGCCCGCCCTGCGCCGGGCGATTGACGTCGAGCTCGGGCTGGCGATCGCGGTGCTGGCCGCCACCGCCGCGCTGGGCACCACGCCGCCGCCGCGCGTCCTGCGGCCGGTCGCCGTGGCGGCGCACGGCCATCATGCCGTGGTGCGCCACGCGACCGCCGAGAACGCCGGCCGCCGCGCGGCGATCGAGGTGACGATCGCCGGCCACGGGACGGGGACCGCGCGCATCGTGCTGACCGGCCCCGGCGGCGCCCCCATGCCCGCGGCGGAGGTGACAGTGACCACGGCGAACCCCGCGGCCGGCGTCGAGCCGGTCCGCCGCCCGGCCGTCGCCGACGGCCCCGGCGCGTGGCGCACCGGCGACCTCGTCCTGGTGCCGCCGGGCCTCTGGACGTTCCGGGTCGAGGTGCTGGTGAACGACTTCGAGCGCGCCGACTTCGAGACGACGCTCGACCTGCGCTAACCGCCGGCGCGCTCGCGCTCGAGCTGGCGCAGCGCGCCGCGCTGGATCTTTCCGGTGGCGGTCAGCGGCAGCTCGGGTACGAACTCGATGGCGCGCGGGTACTTGAAGGCGGAGATCTGCTGCTTCACGAAGTTCTGCAACTCGGTCACCGTCTCCTCGCCCGGCGTCGCGCCGTCGGCGAGGATCACGAACGCCTTCACGATCTGGCCGCGGTCGGCGTCGGGCGAGCCGACGACGGCGCACTCCTTCACCTTCGGGTGCTCCAGCAGCACCGCCTCGACCTCCAGGCCGGAGACGTTGTAGCCGGCGGTCAGGATCATGTCGTCGGTGCGCGCCTCGTAGGAGATGTAGCCCTCGGCGTCGATGCGGCA
>JBFWQM010000176.1:0-12036 GCA_050249455.1 Rhodospirillaceae bacterium
CCGGCATAGACCCGCGCGCCGGGGTCGATGAAGAAGGCGCCGCGGTCCTCCAGGTTCCAGATGGCGTAGGCCACCGCCTCGCCCTGGCCGTTGGCGATCAGCGCGCCGCGGCTGCGCCCCTCGATCGGGCCCTTGTAGGGGCCGTAGCGCAGGAACACCCGGTTCATCACCCCGGTGCCGCGGGTGTCGTTGAGGAACTCGCCGTGATAGCCGATCAGGCCGCGGGTCGGGCCGTGGAAGGTCAGCCGCGTCTTGCCGGCGCCCGACGGGCGCATGTCGATCAGCTCGGACTTGCGCAGGCCCATCTTCTCGACCACCGCGCCGACATAGGCCTCGTCCACGTCGACCAGGATCTCCTCGTAGGGCTCCTGCCGCTCCCCCGTCTCCGGGTCGTTGCGGAACAGCACGCGCGGGCGCGACACCGCGAGCTCGAAGCCCTCGCGCCGCATGGTCTCGATGAGCACGCCGAGCTGCAGCTCGCCGCGGCCGCGCACCTCGAACGAATCGAGGTCCTCGCTCTGGCGCACCGAGATCGCGACGTTGCCCTCGTCCTCGCGCATCAGGCGGGCGCCGACGACGCGGGAGGTGACCTTGTCGCCCTCCTGGCCGGCGAACGGGGAGTCGTTGATCGAGAAGGTCATGGCGAGCGTCGGCGGGTCGACCGGCAGCGCCTTCAGCGCCGTCGTCACCTCCGGCGCCGCGATGGTGTCGGCGACCGTCGCGGCCTTGAGCCCCGCGATGGCGACGATGTCGCCGGCCGAGGCGCTCTCCACCGCCACCCGCTCGATGCCGCGGAAGGCCATCAGCTTGGTCAGGCGCGAAGCCTCGATCACGCTGCCGTCGGCATTGAGCGCCTGGATCGGCATGTTGAGGCGGGCGACGCCGCTCTCGACCCGCCCGGTCAGGACGCGGCCGAGATAGCTGTCGTACTCCAAGATCGAGGCGAGCATGGTGAACGGCGCCTCCGGGTCGCACTTCGGCGGCGGCACGTGGCGGCTGATCAGCTCGAACAGAGGGGTCAGGTCCTCGCGCGGCGCGTCGAGCGACATCGCCGCCCAGCCTTCGCGGCCGGAAGCGAACAGCATCGGGAAGTCGAGCTGGTCGTCGTTGGCGCCGAGCGCGGCGAACAGGTCGAAGATCTCGTTGTGCACCTCGTCGGGCCGGGCGTCGCCGCGGTCCACCTTGTTGACCACGACGATCGGGCGCAGCCCCAGCGCCAGCGCCTTGGACAGCACGAACTTGGTTTGCGGCAGCGGCCCTTCGGCGGCGTCGCACAGCAGCACCACGCCGTCGACCATGGAGAGGATGCGCTCCACCTCGCCGCCGAAGTCGGCGTGGCCGGGGGTATCGACGATGTTGATGCGCGTGTCGCCCCACGGGACGGAGGTGCACTTGGCCAGGATGGTGATGCCGCGCTCACGTTCCAGCTCGTTGGAATCCATGACCAGCTCGGCGACGCGCTGGTTCGAGCGGATGGTCCCCGACTGGCGGAGCATGACGTCGACCAGCGTGGTCTTGCCGTGGTCGACGTGGGCGATGATGGCGATGTTGCGCAGGTCCATAGGGTATCATCCGGCGGCGACGTCCGGCCGCGGCCGGCTCAAACGCGCACAAATTCCTTGATCCAGGGTTAGCCCAGCTTCTGTTTCACCAGAGCGGCGAGGGAGGTTTCCGGCCGGGCACCGAAATGGCGGATGACTTCCGCGGCGGCGATCGAGCCGATACGGGCACAAGTGGGCAACTCGTAGCCCTGCGTCAAGCCGTAAAGGAACCCTGCGGCATAAAGGTCGCCGGCGCCGGTGGTGTCCACCACCTGGGTCACCGGCTCCGCGGGCACCCGGTGGTAGTCCTTGCCGGCCACGACGACCGAGCCCTGCTCGCTGCGGGTCAGCGCCGCGATGTCGCAATGGCCGCGGATGGCGTCCACCGCGTCGTCGAAGGTTTCCTTCTGGTAGAGCGACTTGATCTCCGCCTCGTTGGCGAAGACGATGTCGACGTGGCCTTGGACCAGATGCTGGAACGACGCGCGGTGGCGGTCGACGCAGAACGGGTCCGACAGGGTCAGCGCCACCTTGCGGCCGGCGGCGTGGGCGATCTCGGCCGCCTTCACGAAGGCTTCCTTGGCCGGCTCGCGGTCGAACAGATAGCCTTCGAGGTAGGTGACCGCGGCGCCGCCGATCGCTTCCGGATCGATGTCGTCGGGGCCGAGCTCGACGCTGATGCCGAGGAAGGTCTGCATGGTGCGCTGGGCGTCGGGGGTGACGAACACCAGGCAGCGCGCGGTCGGCGCGCCGGCGCCGTTGACCGGGCGCGAGCGGTAATCGACGCCGATCTTGCGCAGGTCGTGGTCGAAGACGCGGCCGAACTGATCGTTGGCGACCTTGCCGATATAGGCGCCGCGGCCGCCCAGCGAGGCGAGGCCGGCCAGGGTGTTGGCCGCCGAGCCGCCCGACATCTCGACCGCCGGGCCCATCGCGCCGTACAGCGTCTCGATCCGCGCCGCGTCGACCAGGGTCATCGCACCCTTTTCGAGCCCGTGCGCACCGAGAAACGCCTCGTCGGCCTGCCCCAGCACGTCGACGATCGCGTTGCCCACGCCTACGACATCGAACATCGGCTGTGCCATCCAGTTCCCTCCTCTGCCCGGCCCGGCGGCGCGGAGTATAGCGACGGCCGCCGGGACAGGCGAGGCTTGTGGCCCGGCCGGGGCGCGGATAAGTAACCGCCATGGTCCCCTCGCTGTCCCGGGCGCTCGCCCAGCTCGACGATCCGCGCTTCCGGCGGGTCATCTGGCAGTCGGCCGGCTACAGCGCGCTGCTGCTGGTCGCGATGATCGTCGGCATCGGCTGGGGGCTCGACACGCTCGACCTGACCGGCATCGGCTGGATCGACGGCGTCCTGACCGTGCTGGGCAGCCTGGCCGCGGTCGTCCTGGCGTTCCTGCTGTTCCCGGCGGCCGCCACCGTCATCATCACCTCGTTCCTGATCGAGGACGTGGTCCGCGCGGTCGAGGCGCGCCACTACCCGAATCAGCCGCCGGGCCGGCCGCAGCCGTTCTCCGAAGTGGCATGGGGCGCATTTCGCCTGCTGGCTCTGACGGTTGCATTGAACCTGCTGGTGCTGCCGCTGTACCTGATTCCGGTGTTAAACATCTTTGTCTTCTATCTGCTGAACGGCTATCTTCTGGGACGCGAGTACTTCGAGCTCGTGGCGGCGCGCCGGATGGGGCCCGCCGAGGTGCGCACCGCGTGGCGCGCCGGACGGGCTCGGCTGTACGCCGCCGGGGTGGTGATTGCCTTGCTCTTGAGCATTCCGCTGGTCAACTGGCTCATGCCGGTCGTCGCTGCCGCCTTCATGACGCACGAGTTCGAGTCGTTCCGACGCAAGACGCTGCGGCCGTGACCGTCACGGCGGCGCCGGGGCGATTCACCCGATGGAGAGGAGCCCCATGTTCGGACGGAAGAAGGAAGAGCCCGAAGCCGTCACCCCGGTGGCGGACGACCTGCCCGACCTGAACCAGGCCGCCCCGGCCAAGCCGAAGCTGCCGACCGCGGCGACGGCCGCGCCGGTGGGCCGCCCGGCGCTCAGCCATCCGCAGGCGGCGCGCCGCGCCCCCGACCTGCCTGCCGCGCCGGTCGCCCGGCGCAGCCAGGGCGTGCCGGCCGAAGGCAAGATGCTGATCGTAGGCCGCGACATCGCGCTGTCCGGCGCCATCAGCGCCTGCGACCGGCTGATCGTGGAAGGCCGCGTCGAGGCCAACCTGGCCGACTGCCGGGAGATGGAGATCGCCGAGTCGGGCACCTTCAAGGGCAAGGCCGAGATCGACGTCGCCGACATCAGCGGCACGTTCGAGGGCGAGCTCACGGTGCGCGAGCTGCTGACCATCCGGTCGACCGGCCGGGTCATCGGCCGCATCGTGTTCCACCAGCTCGAGGTCGAACGGGGCGGCGAGATCGTCGGCGAGATCGGCATCCTGGACGGCATGCGCACGCGTTCCGCCGCCGAGCCCCGCAACGAGACGCCCGTCGCCGCGAAATGACCGGCCGCCGGCCGTCGCGGGCCGGCATCGCCGCGCTCGCGGCGGCCGGCGCCCTCGTCCTGTCCGGCTGCGCCGGCCCGGCCCCGGAACAGGGCGCGGCGCGGGCCGCCCCGACGGCCGAGGCGCTGCGCCTCGACCCCAAGGGCCTGATCGGCATGGACGGGGCCCGGCTGCGCCAGCTTCTCGGCGCGCCGCAGTTCGTGCGCCACGAAGCGACCGCCGAGGTGTGGCGCTACCGCTACGGCACTTGCCAGGTCTACCTGTTCCTCTACCCGGAAGGCGCCGCCGCGCCGCCGCGGCTGCGTCACATGGAGCTGCGCGGCATGGCCGGCCCGGTCGCTACGCCGGCGGACTGCCGCGCCGCGCCCGAGCGGGCGGCCGAGGCGACGGAGAGCTGAGCGCCGCCGTCTCCGGCGCGGTCGGGGTCTTGGCCTTGAACCGGCACAGGTCGGCGACGACGCACAGCGGGCATTCGGGCTTGCGCGCCTTGCACACGTAGCGGCCGTGCAGGATCAGCCAGTGGTGGGCGTGGCGGCGGAAGCGGGCCGGCGTGCGCGCCTCCAGCAGCCGCTCGACGTCGCGCGGGGTCTTGCCGGGCGCCAGGCCGGTGCGGTTGCCGACCCGGAAGATGTGGGTGTCGACCGCGATGGTCTCTTCCCCGAATGCGATGTTGAGGACGACGTTGGCGGTCTTGCGCCCGACGCCGGGCAGGGTCTGCAGGGCATCACGGTCGCGCGGCACGACGCCGCCGTGCGCGTCGATCAGCTTCTGCGACAGCGCGACGACGTTCTTCGCCTTGGTGCGGAAGAGGCCGATCGACTTGATGTAGTCGCGCACCCGGTCCTCGCCCAGCGCGACCATCTTGGCCGGCGTGTCGGCGGCCGCGAACAGCGGGCCGGTCGCCTTGTTGACCCCGGCGTCGGTCGCCTGGGCCGACAGCACCACGGCGACCAGCAGGGTGAATTCGTTAATGTAGTGGAGCTCGCCCTGCGGCGCGGGCGTCGCCGCGGCGAGGCGTTCGAAAAAGGTCTCGGCGTCGAACCGGGCGCGCGGCATCGCCGTACTCTATAGCGGCGGGCTCGGCGGCAAAAGGGGCCGGGGCCTTGTTGGCCGCCCGGAGCCGCACTATCCTTCCGCCCATGACCAGCGCGACCGACACTGCGGGGATGGAGACGCCGGCCGACCCGCTCCTGTTCGGCGCCGTCCTGCACCCGCACCGCAGCCTGACCCAGCCTGGATTCGTCGTCCTGATGACGGCGATCGCCATCGTGTCGTTCGGGGTCGGCGCCGCCTTCGTGATGATGGGGGCGTGGCCGGTTACCGGGTTCTTCGGGCTGGACGTGCTGCTGATCTACCTCGCGTTCCGCATCAACTACCGCCGCGCCCGGATGTTCGAGACGGTGTCGCTGACCCCCGACGCGCTGACGGTGGAGCGGGTGAACCACCGCGGCCGGCGGCAGACCTGGCAGTTCCAGCCCTATTGGCTGCGCGTCAGTATGGACGACCCGCCGCAGCACGACAGCGCGCTCACGCTCACCTCGCACGGCCGGTCGCTGGTGATCGGCGCCTTCCTGTCGCCGGAAGAGCGGCTGGACTTCGCCCGCGCGCTCCGCCACGCCCTCGACCGGCTGCGCCTGCGGTAGGGGCCTGTACGGGTCAGCCCAGCCCCAGAACGTCGACCATCGAGTAGAGGCCGGGCGGCCTGCCCTTGGCCCACAGCGCCGCGCGCACCGCGCCGCGCGCGAAGATCTGGCGGCTGGACGCCTTGTGGACCAGCTCCAGCCGCTCGCCGTCGGCGGCGAAGATGACCGTGTGGTCGCCGACCACGTCGCCGCCGCGCAGGGTGGCGAAGCCGATCTCGCCGCGCGGCCGCGCCCCGGTCTGGCCTTCGCGCGCGTAACGGGCCACCGCCGCGAGGTCGACCTTGCGCCCGGCGGCGACGGCGCGGCCGAGGCCGAGCGCGGTGCCGGACGGCGCGTCGACCTTGTGCCGGTGATGCATCTCCAGGATGTCCGCGTCGAACTCGTCGTCGAGCAGCCCGGCCACCTGGCGCGCCAGCGCGAAGAGGATGTTGACCGCGACGCTCATGTTGGGCGAGCGCACGATGGTCGCGCGCTCCGCCGCCGCCGCGAGCGCCGCCTCGTCCGCCGGCGTGAAGCCGGTGGTGCCGATGACGTGGATCTTCCGGCGGTCGGCCGCGCGCCGCGCGTTGGCGACGGTGGCCGCCGGCACCGAGAACTCGATCACCGCGTCGGCCGCGTCGAACACCGCGTCCGCCGAGTCGGCGACCGCGACGCCGATCGGGCCGATGCCCGCCACCTCGCCCGCGTCGCGCCCGATCGCGGCGTGCCCCGGCGCGTCGGCTGCGGCGGCGACCACGCAGCCTCTGGTCTCGCCGACCTGGCGCACGATCATCTGCCCCATGCGCCCGGCGGCGCCGACGATGCCGATCCTCACGTCAGACATGGTTCTTCTCCCGCCATCAGTGTCCGCCGCCGGGACAAGCGCTCCGCTGTCTGGTTACCCGCCGGCCGCCGGCTTCGTTCGATAAAATGGAGTCATACGCGGGCTCGACCCGCGTATCCAGCAGCGCGGCATTGCCGCGCAGAAGAGTCTCTTGCGCGCTCACCGCGCGCGCTGGATACGCGGGTCGAGCCCGCGTATGACAACTCTCATTTGGCAGGGTGTCGGCCAGCCGTGAGATGACCGCCGGCGCAGGAAGACAGCCGCTACTGCGTCAGGTCTTCCCAGAACTCCTTCACCTTGGCGAAGAATCCCTCGGATTCGGGGTTCTGGGATTTCTTCGCCGACTTGGTCTCGGAGTCGAACTCGCGCAGCAACTCCTGCTGGCGCTTGGTCAGGTTGACCGGCGTCTCGACGACGATCTCGATGTACATGTCGCCGCGCGCGCCGCCGTGCAGCGCCGTCATGCCCTTGCCGCGCAGGCGGAACTGGTGGCCGGACTGGGCGCCGGACGGCACCGTCACCTTGGCGCGGCCGCCCTCGACCGTCGGCACCTCGACCGCGCCGCCGAGCGCGGCGGTGGTCATCGGGATCGGCACGCGGCAGTGGATGTGCGGTCCCTCGCGCTGGAACAAGGGATGCGGCTTCACCGCGATGAAGATGTAGAGGTCGCCCGGCTGGCCGCCGGCCATGCCGGCCTCGCCCTCCCCGGCGAGGCGGATGCGGGTGCCGTCCTCCACGCCCTGCGGGATGTTGACCGAAAGCGTCTTCTCCTTGCGCACGCGGCCGGAGCCGGTGCAGGCGGGGCACGGGTCCTTCACGATCTTGCCGGCGCCGTGGCATGACGGGCAGGTGCGCTCGATGGTAAAGAAGCCCTGCTGGGCGCGCACCTTGCCGTGGCCGCGGCAGGTCGGGCACGACACCGGGGCGGAGCCTTCCGCCGCGCCGGTACCGCCGCAGGCGGTGCACGCGACCGAGGACGGCACGCGGATGCGCGCCTCGCGCCCGGCGTAGGCTTCCTCCAGGGCGATCTCGAGGTTGTAGCGCAGGTCGGCGCCGCGCTGGCCGCGGCCGCCGGCGCCGCGGCGCCCGCCCATGAACTCGCCGAACATCTCGTCGAAGATGTCGGCGAAGCCCTGGCCGAAATCGAAGTTGCCGCGCTGGCCGGCGCCGCCGCCGGGGCCCTCGAACGCGGCGTGGCCGAAGCGGTCGTAGGCCGCCCGCTTCTGCTCGTCCTTCAGGACGTCGTAGGCTTCGTTGATTTCCTTGAACGTCTGCTCGGCCTTCGCGTCACCCTGGTTGCGGTCCGGGTGGTACTGCATGGCGAGCTTGCGGTAGGCCTTCTTGATCTCCTCGGCGGCCGCCCCGCGCTGGACCCCGAGGACCTCGTAGTAATCCCGAGCCATCGCTTTCAGACCCCCTGGTGCGCCGCCCCGGACGCCGTGCCGGCGTCCGGGGCATGCCTGTCATGTTCCGTCACAGGCCGCTCAGGCGGACTTGTCCTTGCGATCCTCGCGCACTTCCTCGAAGTCGGCGTCGACCACCTTCTCGTCGGACGAACCGCCCGTCGCGCCGGGGCCGGCGCCAGGCCCGCCGGCATCCGCCGGGCCTGCTTCCGACTGCGCCTTGTACATCGCCTCGCCCAGCTTCATGGCCGACTGCGACAGCGCATCGGTCCTGGCCTTGATGTCGGACGGGTCGCCCGCCTCCATCGCCTTGCGCAGGACGGCGATGTCGGACTCGATCGCCGACCGCTCGTTGGCCGCGATCTTGTCGCCGTATTCCTTCAGGTTCTTCTCGGTGGCGTAGATCAGGCCGTCTGCCTGGTTGCGCGCCTCCACCTGCTCGCGCCGCTTCTTGTCGTCCGCGGCGTGCGACTCGGCGTCCTTCACCATGCGCTGGATATCGGCGTCGGTCAGGCCGCCGGAGGCCTGGATGCGGATCGCCTGCTCCTTGCCGGTCGCCTTGTCCTTGGCCGAGACGTTGACCAGGCCGTTGGCGTCGATGTCGAACGTCACCTCGATCTGCGGCACGCCGCGCGGCGCCGGCGGGATGCCGACCAGGTCGAACTGGCCGAGCAGCTTGTTGTCGGCCGCCATCTCGCGCTCGCCCTGGAAGACCCGGATGGTCACCGCGTTCTGGTTGTCCTCCGCGGTCGAGAACACCTGGCTCTTCTTGGTCGGGATCGTGGTGTTGCGGTCGATCAGCCGGGTGAACACGCCGCCCAGGGTCTCGATGCCGAGCGACAGCGGCGTCACGTCGAGCAGCAGCACGTCCTTGACGTCGCCCTTCAGCACGCCGGCCTGGATGGCGGCGCCGACGGCGACCACCTCGTCCGGGTTGACGCCCTTGTGCGGCTCGCGGCCGAAGAAGTTCTTCACCGTCTCGATGATCTTGGGCATGCGGGTCATGCCGCCGACCAGGATCACCTCGTCGATCTCGCCCGCCGTCAGGCCGGCGTCCTTGAGCGCCGACTTGCACGGGCCGATCGTCTTGTCGACCAGGTCCTCCACCAGCACCTCAAGCTTGGCGCGGGTGAGCTTGATGTTGAGGTGCTTCGGCCCCGACGCGTCGGCGGTGATGAACGGCAGGTTCACCTCCGTCTGCATCGCGCTGGACAGCTCGATCTTGGCCTTCTCAGCCGCCTCCTTGAGGCGCTGCAGCGCGAGCTTGTCCTGGCGCAGGTCGATGCCGGCCTCGCGCTTGAACTCGCTGGCGAGGTAATCGATGATCCGCATGTCGAAGTCTTCGCCGCCGAGGAAGGTGTCCCCGTTGGTGGACTTCACCTCGAACACGCCGTCGCCGATCTCCAGCACCGACACGTCGAAGGTGCCGCCGCCGAGGTCGTAGACCGCGATGGTGCCGGCCTTCTTCTTCTCCATGCCGTAGGCGAGCGCCGCCGCCGTCGGCTCATTGATGATGCGCAGCACCTCGAGTCCGGCGATGCGGCCGGCGTCGCGGGTGGCCTGGCGCTGCGAGTCGTTGAAGTAGGCCGGGACGGTGATCACCGCTTCCTTGACCGGCTCGCCGAGATAGGATTCGGCGGTCTCCTTCATTTTCTGCAGGATGAAGGCGCTGATCTGGGAGGGGGAGTACTTCTTGCCGTCGCACTCGACCCAGGCGTCGCCGTTGTCGGCCTTGACGATGGTGTAGGGGACCAGGCCGATGTCCTTCTGGGTCATCGGGTCGTTGAACGGGCGGCCGATCAGCCGCTTGATGGCCGAGAACGTGCGGCCGGGGTTGGTCACCGCCTGGCGCTTCGCCGCCTGGCCGACCAGTCGCTCGCCGTCATCGGTGAACGCGACCTGCGACGGCGTGGTGCGGGCGCCCTCCGCGTTCTCGATGACCTTCACGTCCGACCCTTCCATGACCGCCACGCAGGAGTTGGTGGTCCCCAGGTCGATGCCGATTGCCTTTGCCATATCCTACCTCGCTACCGCGGCAGACACTGCCGGCCCGTCATTGGCACCGGGAGTATCCCCATATGCGTTAAGACATGATGCGTCCGCGTCTATATAGGTGCACCATCGTTAGCCTACAACCGGTCTTATCGCACCGAATCCTGCCGGGCGGGTGCGGCCGATGATCGTTTCCGCAAGCTACAGGACCGACATCCCGGCGTTCTACGCCGACTGGTTCCGCGCCCGGCTGGCCGCGGGCTGGTGCCGCGTGGCCAATCCCTATGGCGGGCCGGCGGCGACCGTGCGGCTCGACGCCGCGGACGGCTTCGTGTTCTGGACCCGCAACGCCGCGCCGTTCGCGGCCGCGCTCGACGAGGTGGCGGCGCGCGGCATCCCGTTCGTCGTGCAGTTCACCGTCACCGGCTACCCGCGATCGATCGACGCGGCGACCGTGCAAGCCGACCGCGCCGTCGCGCAGCTGCGCGCCCTCGCCGGCCGTTTCGGACCCAGGGCCGTCGTGTGGCGCTACGACCCGATCGTCGCGACCGGCGCGACCCCGCCGGCCTGGCATGTGGACAACTTCGCCCGGCTGGCCGCGGCGCTGGCCGGCGCGACCGACGAGGCGGTGGTGTCGTTCGCCCAGCTCTACCGCAAGACGCGGCGCAACCTGGGGGCGGCCGCGGCGCGCGGCGGCTTCGCGGTCGACGACCCGCCCGACGCGGCAAAGCGCGACCTGCTGTCCGCCCTGGTGCCCGTCGCCGCCGCGCACGGCATGGCGCTTACCGTCTGCACCCAGCCGGGCCTCATAGCACCGGGCGCCGCGCCGGCGCGCTGCATCGACGCCGACCGCCTGTCGGCCGTCGCCGGCCGTCCCGTCGCCGCCCGGCTGAAGGGCAACCGCCCCGGCTGCGGCTGCCACGAATCGCGCGACATCGGCGCCTACGACACCTGCCCGCACGGCTGCGCCTACTGCTACGCGGTGCAGAGCCGCGACAAGGCCCAGGCCGCGCTCAAGGCGCACGACCCGGCGGCGGAGAGGCTGGGGTAGTCCGGAGCAGCCGGACCCGGTGAGGCCCCCTCCCCCAACCCCCTCCCGCGCGGGGAGGGGGAGCCGCATTCCAGCCCCCTCCCCTCGCGGGAGGGGCGCTCGCGATAGCGAGCTCGGGAGCTTCTTTTCCGATTCAGACGACCGTATCGACCTTCGGTTGCGCGGCGCCGCCGGGGGTGGCCTTGGCGATGCCGACGCGGGCCGGGCGCAACAGGCGGTCGTGGATCATGTAGCCGACCTCCAGCACCTGCATGACGGTGCCGGGCGGGGCGTCGGCGGTGGGCACCTCGAACATCGCCTCGTGCTGCTCGTGGTTGAACTTCTGGCCCATCGGGTCGATGCGGCGGATGCCGTGGCGCTCCAGCGCGGCCAGCATCTCGCGCTCGGTCATCTCGACCCCTTCGATCACCGCACGCGCGTTGTCGTCGGCGCCCGCGGCGGCGTCGAGCGCCCGGCGCAGGTTGTCGGCGACCGTCAGCATGTCGCGCGCGAAGCCGGCGATGGCGTATTTCGAGGTGTCCTCGCGCTCCTTCTGGAACCGCCGGCGCATGTTCTCGCTCTCGGCCAGCGTGCGCAGCAGCTTGTCCTTGAGGTCGGCGATCTCGGCCGCGGCGGCGTCGGGCGCCGGCGCCTCCGGGATGTCGAGCGACGGGGCCTCGTCGTCTGGCGGCTGCGGGACGTGATCGGGGTTTTCCGCGTCGTTGCTGTGCATCGCTCCTCGCAAAATGGTCTGGGTTCAGCCGACGACGCGGCCGACCAGCTTCGCCGTGTAGTCCACGATCGGGATGATCCGGGCGTAGTTGATCCGCGTCGGGCCGATGACGCCGATGGCGCCGATGATCTTGCCGTCGCGGCCGCCGAACGGGGCGACGACCATCGAGCATCCGGCCAGGTTGAACAGGGTGTTCTGGGCGCCGATGAAGATCTGCACGCCCTCCGCCTGCGCCGACAGGTCGAGCAGGCGGACGCTCAGGTCCTTGGTCTCCAGCGTCTCGAAGATCTGGCGGATGCGCTCCAGGTCGGTCTCCGCCGAGACGTCGTTCAGCAGGTTGTGCTGGCCGCGCACGATCAGGAAGCCCGGGTTG
>JBFWQM010000177.1:0-12015 GCA_050249455.1 Rhodospirillaceae bacterium
GCGACGATGCCGCACATCGTGGGCGAGCAGTTCAACCACGCGTTCGGGGTCAAGATCCAGCACATCCCCTATCGCGGCGCCGCGGCGGCCTCCGTCGGCATCGGATCGAACGAGGTGCAGGCAGGCTACATCGCCCTCGGCACGGTGCGGCCGCAGGTCCAGGCCGGGACCATCCGCATCCTGGGCGTCGTCAGCGACAGGCGGCTGCCGGAGCTGCCGGACGTGCCGACGTTCGACGAGGCGGGCCTGCCCGGCTTCGACCTGCTCAACTGGTTCGGCGTCATGGCGCCCGCCGGCGCGCCGGCGGAAGCGGTCAACCGGATCAACGCCGCGATGAAGGCGATGGTGGAGGATCCCGCGGTCCTCGAGCGGTTCCGCCAGGGCGGCATCATCGCGATGTCGGAGTCGCCGTCGCAGTTCAACGCGCGCATCCGCACCGACCACGAGAAGTACGGCAAGATCATCAAGAACGCCGGCATCAAGATCGAATAGCGCCGGCCCACCAGGGAGGAGAAGAGATGCGGGCACCGCATGTAGGTGTTCGGCGGCTGGCGCTCGCCGCAGCGTTCGCCACGGCCGCGTCGGCCGCGGCGGCGCAGACATTTCCCAGCAAGCCGATCCAGCTCATCGTGACGACGGCGCCGTCGGGCATCACCGACATCCTGGCGCGCATCACCGCCGACCATGTCGGCAAGGCGCTCGACACCAAGATCGTGGTGGAGAACCGCAC
This sequence comes from Rhodospirillaceae bacterium, assembly GCA_050249455.1. Taxonomy (GTDB): domain Bacteria; phylum Pseudomonadota; class Alphaproteobacteria; order MPNO01; family VGEU01; genus JBFWQM01. The sequence continues at coordinate 731 of JBFWQM010000177.1, forward strand.
CGCCGGCGCCGGCAACCCGGCGATCGCCGCGGTCGCCAAGTCGGCGCCCGACGGCCACACGCTGATGCTGATCAACGTCGCGCAGATCGCGTGCAATCCCTGGCTCTACAAGGACGTGCAGTTCGACACGGTGAAGGACCTGGCCGGCATCGCGCCGGTCGGCACCGCCCCCAGCCTGCTGGTGGTCAACGACAAGCTGCCGGCGCAGACCGGCAAGGAGCTTGTCGCGCTGATCAAGGCGAGCCCCGGCAAGTACAACTACGGCTCGCCCGGCAACACCACGATGCCGCATATCGTGACCGAGCAGTTCAAGCACCAGTTCGGGCTCGATCTCGCGCACATCCCGTATCGCGGCGGCGCGCCGACGGCGATGGGGCTGGCGACCAACGAGGTGCAGGTTTCCTTCCTGGCGCTCGGCTCGATCCGCCCGCAGCTGCAGTCCGGCCAGGTGCGCGTCCTTGGCGTGGTGAGCGACGGCCGGCTCGAGGACCTGCCGGCGGTGCCGACCTTCGACGAGGCGGGCCTCGCCGGCTTCGACCTGACCAACTGGTTCGGCGTGATGGGGCCGACCGGGCTGCCGGCCGACGTGGTCGGCAAGCTCAACGGCGCGGTCCGCGCCATGCTGGCCGATCCGGCGATCAAGGCGCGGCTGCGCGAGGTCGGCGTCGTCCCCCTGTCGGAAGCGCCGGACGCGTTCAACAGCCGCATCCGCAGCGACCACGAGAAGTACGGTGGCATCATCAGGACGGCGGGAATCAAGGTGCAATAACGACGGGAGGCCCATGATGGGATCGGCGATGCGCGGGCTGCGGCCCGCTGTGCTGGCGTGCGGTTTCGTCCTGGCGGCCACGGCCGCCGCGGTTGCCCAGGACTATCCCAGCAAGACGGTCCACCTCGTGGTCCCGGCCGCGCCCGGGGGCATCACCGACATCATGGCGCGCCTGATGGCCGAGCATGTCGGCCGGGCGCTCAACCAGCGCATGGTGGTGGAGAACAAGCCGGCCGGCGGCGGCAACGTCGGCATCGGCTCGGTCGCCCAGGCGGCGCCCGACGGCTACACCCTGCTGCTCGCCAATGTCGGGCAGATCGCGTGCAACCCGTGGCTCTACAAGGACGTGCCGTTCGACACCATGAAGGAGCTCGTCGGCGTCGGGCCGGTCGGCGCCGGGCCCAGCATCCTGATGGTGAACGCCGCCCTGCCGGTCGCCACGGCGAAGGAGTTCATCGCCTTCGCCAAGGCCAACCCGGGCAAGCTCAACTACGGCACCGCCGGCCCGGCCGGCATGCCGCGCATCGTCGGCGAGCAGTTCAACCACGTCTACGGCGTCGAGGTCGCGAGCATTCCCTATCGCGGCGCCGCGCCGGCCGCCGTCGGGCTCGGCGCCGGCGAGGTCCAGGCCGGCTTCATCGCGCTCGGCTCGGTCAAGGCGCAGGTCCAGGCCGGCACGATCCGCCTGCTCGCCGTGGTCAGCCCGCGGCGGCTGTCCGGCGCGCCGGACCTGCCGACCTTCGACGAGGCCGGCCTGCCGGGCTTCGACCTGCTCAACTGGTTCGGGGTCGTCGCGCCGGCGGGCACGCCGCGGCCGGCGATCGAGAAGCTCAACCTGGCGATGAAGGCGATGGTGGACGAGCCGGCGGTGCGCGCGCGCTTCGCCGAAGCCGGCATCGAAGCGATGGCGGAGCCGCCGGCGGATTTCGACGCCCGCATCCGGCGCGACTACGAGAAGTACGGCGAGATCATCAAGCGGACCGGCATGCGGGTCGAATAGCCCGCCGACAGGGAGAACGACGATGCAAATGCTCGGACGCGGGCTTCGGCCCGCCGCGATCGCGGCCGTGGCGGCGTTCGCCGCGGCGCTCGGCGCCGCCGGCGCTTCGGCGCAAAGCTGGCCGGCACGCCCGGTCCACATCCTGATCCCGTCGGCGCCGGGGGGCATCACCGACATCCTGGCGCGCATGGTCGCCGACCAGCTCAACAATACCGTCGGCGGCCGCTTCGTGCCGGAGAACAAGCCGGGCGCCGGCGGCAACGTCGGGGTCAACCTCGCGTCGAAGGCGACCCCCGACGGCTACACGCTGATCATGCTCAACGTCGGGCAGGTGACGTGCAATCCCTGGCTCTACAGCGGCCTCACCTTCGACGTGCGCAAGGAGCTCACCGGCGTCGCGCCGGTCGGCGTCGCGCCGCATCTGCTCGCCGTCAACAAGGACATCCCGGCCAAGACGGCGCAGGAATTCATCGCCTATGCCAAGGCCAACCCGGGCAAGCTGAACTACAGCTCGGCCGGCAACGCGACCATGCCGCATATCGTCGGCGAGCAGTTCAAGCGGCTGTTCGGGGTCGACATGGTGCACATCCCCTATCGCGGCTCGGGGCCCGGCGCGGTCGGCGTCGGCGCCGGCGAGGTGCAGGCGACGTTCGCCGGCCTGGGGTCGATCAAGCCGCAGTTCAGCGCCGGCACCGTGCGTGTGCTCGGCGCGGTCTACAAGAGCCGCATTCCCGACCTGCCGGACGTGCCGACCTTCGACGAGCTCGGCCTGACCGGCTTCGACCTGATCAACTGGTTCGGCCTGATGGCGCCCGCCGGCACGCCGCCGGAGGTGATCGCGAAGATCAACGCCGGAATCAAGACGATGAACGACGATCCGGCGGTGCTGAAGCGCTACCGCGAGGGCGGCATCGAGGCGCTGTGGGAATCGCCCGAGACCTTCAACGCGCGCATCGCCGCCGAGTACGAAAAGTACGGCGCGGTCATCAAGGCCGTCGGCATGAAGATCGAATAGCGGACGGGCATCCCGGCCGGGATATTCGTCTCGCCCGCGGTCGTTCTCCGGTTGGTCGGAGAACGGCTGCGGGAATGGTAGCCGAGGCCGGCTATCCGCGCAGCGCGCCGCCGGTCGCCTTCGTCACCGCGGCGACGACCTTGGAGGCCACCGCCTCGATCTCCGCGTCGGTCAGGGTCGCCTCGGTCGGCTGCAGGGTGACGGCGACGGCGACCGACTTCTTGCCGGGGTCGATGCCCTTGCCGGCATAGACGTCGAACACCGCGACGTCGGTCACCAGCTTGCGGTCGGCGCTCTTCGCCGCGCGCACCACCTGCGCCGCCGTCACCTTGTCCTCGACGACGAAGGCGAAGTCGCGCTCGACGGGCTGGAACGGCGACAGCTTGAGCAGCGGCCGCGCGGTGCCGCGGCGCGCCTTGGGTTCGGGCACGGAGTCGACCAGCACCTCGAACGCGGCGACCGGGCCGTCCGCGTCGAGCGCCTTCAGGACCGCGGGGTGCAGCTCGCCGAACCACGCCAGCACGGTGGGTCCCAGGCGCAGCGCGCCGGATCGGCCGGGGTGGTACCACGCGGGCGCGTCCGTCGAGACCTGCAGGCTGTCGGCCGGGGCGCCCAGCGCGGCGAGTGCCGCCGTCGCGTCGGCCTTGGCGTCGAACGCATCGACTGCGCGCGGCGGCGCGTTCCAGTGCCGTGGGCCGGTCCGGCCCGACCGGACGCCGGCGGCGACCAGCGACTGGCCGGCCGGCGTGTCGTCGGCGTATTGCGGCCCGACCTCGAACAGCATTGCGTCGGCCAGGCCGCGCGCGGCGTTGCGGCGCACCGCATCGACCAGGTTGGGCAGGATCGACGGCCGCATGGTGTCGAGGTCGGCGCTGATCGGGTTGGCGACGGTGAGCTCCGGCTTGCCGCCGCCGAACGGCGCCGCCGCCTTCGCCGACAAGAACGAGAACGTCACCGCCTCGGTCAGCCCGCGCGCGGCGAGCGCACGGCGCACGTGGCCGGCGCGGCGCTGCGCCGGGGTCAGCGCCGGGCGGCCGACGACGGTCTCGCGGTGAAGGGGCAGCGCCGGGATCTTGTCGTAGCCGTGGATGCGCAGGACCTCTTCGACGAGGTCGGCTTCGCCCAGCACGTCGGGCCGCCACGGCGGCACGTCGGCCACCACGGTGTCGCCCTCGTACCGCGTCTCGAAGCCGAGCGCGTTCAGGATGCGCGTCGCCACGGCGCGCTCCACCGCGACGCCGCCGAGCGTCTGGATGCGGGCGAGGCGCAGCCGCTCGCGGCGCTGCCACGCCGGCATCGCGCCGGCGGCGGTCACCGCGCTCGCCTCGCCGCCGCACAGGTCCAGGATCATCCGCGCCGCAACCTCGACGCCCCATTCGGCCGACGTCGGGTCGACGCCGCGCTCGAAGCGGTAGCGCGCATCGGAGACGATGCCGAGCCTGCGCCCCGTGGTCGCGGTGCGGACCGGGTCGAACAGCGCGACCTCCAGGAACACCTCGGTGGTGCCGTCCTCGCACTTGGTCGCCTCGCCGCCCATGATGCCGGCGATCGACTGGGCGCCGCGGTCGTCGGCGATCACCGTCATCGTCGGGTCGAGCGTGTAGGTCTTGCCGTCGAGCGCCTGCACCGTCTCGCCGTCGCGGGCGAGCCGCATGGTGGCGTGGCCGGCCAGCTTCTTCGCGTCGAACACGTGCAGCGGCCGGCCGAGGTCGAGCGTGACGTAGTTGGTGATGTCGACCAGCGCCGAGATCGGGCGCAGGCCGACGGCGCGCAGCCGCCGCTGCAGCCACGCCGGGCTCGGCCCGTTCTTCAGGTTGCGGAAGCTGCGCCCGGTCACCAGCGGGCAGGCGGCCGCCGCCTCGGCCGGCAGGTCGCGCCGCCATTCGATGGGGCTCGCGAAGCTCGCCTTCACCGGCGACGTGTCGAGCGGCTTCAGGGTGCCGACGCCGGCGGCGGCGAGGTCGCGCGCGATGCCGCGGACCGAGGCGCAGTCCGACCGGTTGGGCGTGATCGACACCTCGATGACCGGGTCGTCGAGGCCGATCAGCGCCGCGAACTTCGCGCCCACCGGCGCGTCGTCGGCCAGCTCGATGATGCCCTCGTGGTCGTCCGACAGCCCGAGCTCGCGCTCGGAGCACAGCATGCCGTTCGACTCCTCGCCGCGGATGACGCCCTTCTGCAGGTTCAGCCCGGTGCCGGGGATGTGCGTGCCGGCCGGCGCGAACACGCCCTTCATGCCGGTGCGCGCGTTGGGCGCGCCGCACACCACTTGGATGACTTCCTTGCCGGTGTTGACCCGGCACAGGCGCAGCCGGTCGGCGTTGGGGTGCGGGCGCGCCTCCTCGACATGGCCGACGACGAACGGCGCCAGCGCCTTGCCGGGGTCGGTGACGCCTTCGACCTCCAGCCCGATGCGGGTCAGCGCGGCGGCGACGTCGTCGGCGCCCGCGTCGGTGTCGAGGTGGTCCTTGAGCCAGCCGAGGGTGAGCTTCATCGCGCCAGCCCCGCGGCGATGGTGGGCACGTCGAGCGCCGAGAATCCGTAGTGGCGCAGCCAGCGCAGGTCGGAGTCGTAGAACGTGCGCAGGTCCGGGATGCCGTATTTCAGCATCGCCACCCGCTCGATCCCCAGGCCGAAGGCGAAGCCCTGATAGCGCGCGGGGTCGATGCCGCAATTGGCCAGCACCCTGGGGTGGACCATGCCGCAGCCGAGGATCTCCAGCCAGTCGCCGCCGGCGCCGATGGTCAGTCCGCCGCCGGCGCGGCTGCAGCCGATGTCCATCTCCGCGCTCGGCTCGGTGAACGGGAAGAACGACGGGCGGAAGCGCACCGGCAGGTCGTCCACGTCGAAGAACGCGCGGCAGAACTCGGTCAGGCAGCCCTTCAGGTGGCCCATGTGCGTCGTCTCGTCGATCACCAGGCCTTCGATCTGGTGGAACATCGGCGAATGGGTCGCGTCGTGGTCGGCGCGGAAGGTGCGGCCGGGCACGATGATGCGGATCGGCGGCTCTGCGTTGCGCATGGTGCGGATCTGCACCGGCGAGGTGTGGGTGCGCAGCAGCAGCCGCGTCCCGTCCGGCTTCTCCGGCAGGTAGAACGTGTCGTGGTCCTGCCGCGCCGGATGCTCGGGCGGGATGTTGAGGGCGGTGAAGTTGTGCTCGTCGGTCTCGATGTGCGGGCCCTCGGCGAAGGCGAAGCCCATCTCGGCGAAGATCGCGACCAGCTCGTCCGTCACCTGGCTGATCGGGTGGATGCGGCCTTCCGTCTCCGGCCGCGCCGGCAGGGTGACGTCGATGCGGTCGGCGGCGAGCCGGGCGTCCATCGCCGCGTCTTCCAGCGCGGCCTTGCGCGCCTCGATCGCCGCGGCGACCGCGTCCTTCAACGCGTTCATCGCCTGGCCGGCGGCGCGGCGCTCGTCCGGCGCCAGGGTGCCGAGACCCTTCATCAGGTCGGTGATGCGGCCCTTGCGGCCGAGCGCATCGACCCGGATGCGCTCGATCGCCTCCAGGTCGCCGGCGGCGGCGATCTCGGCCATCAGGTCGGTCTTGAGCTGGTCGAGGTTCTGCATCGCTGTCCCTGCGGGAACGACAAGGGGCGCCGGCTCGCGCCCGGCGCCCCTGACGGTATCGCTGGCGCCCCGAAGGGCGCCGGGCCTAGGCCGCCAGTGCCGCCTGCGCCTTGTCGACGATGGCCTTGAACGCCGCCGGCTCGCGGATGGCGAGGTCGGACAGCACCTTGCGGTCGATCTCGATCCCGGCCTTGTTGATGCCGTTGATGAACTGGGAATAGGTCATCCCGTGCTCGCGCACGCCGGCATTGATGCGCTGGATCCACAAGGCGCGGAAGGTCCGCTTCTTGTTGCGACGGTCGCGATAGGCGTATTGCAGCGCCTTCTCGACCTTCTCCATCGCGATGCGATAGTTGGTCGAGTTGCGGCCGCGAAAGCCCTTGGCCTGGTCGAGGACCTTCTTGTGGCGGGCGTGGGTGGTGACGCCCCGTTTGACACGTGCCATGGCGCTAACCCCGGTCGTAAGGCATGTATTTGAGGGCGATCCCGGCGTCCTGCGGCTTCAGGATCTCGGTGCCGCGGGCCTGGCGCTTCATCTTCTGGGAGCGCTTGCGCAGGTTGTGGCGCTTGTAGGCGACGCTCGCCCGCACCTTGCCCGTGGCAGTGGTGCGGAAACGCTTCTTGGCGCCGCTCTTGGTCTTGAGCTTGGGCATTTCCGTCTCTCTTTAGAGGTAAAGGACGAACACGGGCCGCCGCGGCATGCCCTGCCGGCCGGGCCGCCCATAAGGGTGCGGGTTATAGCGGGGGTGGTCGTCGATTGCAAGGCCGGCGGCGTCGCGGAGGGAGGCGCCGGCCGCCCCCCGCGGCGCCCGTCGCCTACCGGCTATGGCCGTGGTGGCCGTGGCCGCCGTTGTCGCGCTCGTCCTGGTGCGGGTTCGAGGCGTCGGTCAGGACGCCGTCCATGATCGTGTACCGGGCGGTCGCGGCATCGGCATCGATCGGGTCGATCTTGCCGACGCCGACGACTTCGATCGAGCAGTCCGACGTGCAGAAGCTGCCTTCGTCGCGGCCGGCCCCGAGCACGTAGTTGCGGGCCTGGCCGTTCTCCACGATCCGGAGGGTGTAGGGCGTGGAGTCGAGGTTCTGGATCTCGACCGCCCGGGCCGAGGTCGCGGCCAGGACGATCATCGCGGCGGCAAGCGCCGTCGCGCCGAGTTTCGTGCGCATCGCAGGATGCCTTTCCAAAAGGTTGCCGCCGGCCGGGGCGGTTCACGTCTTGGCGGCATCGCGTCGGGAAGGCGTGACGGACTGGCCGGCTGCCGGAGACATGGGCGCGCCATCTCTCCGGCACCTTGCCGGCGCATTACCTTTGCGTCATGCGGCCGCGCGGGGAGCGCGGCTACCGCTTGCGCTTCTGGCGTTCCTTGCGGGCGGCGTAGCGGGCGTCGCGCGCGGCCTTCTGCTCGGCCAGGAGGTGCATGCGGCGCTCCTCGGCCTCCAGGGCCTCGCGGATGCGCTCCTCCTCCTCGGCCTTGGCGGCGGCCTGGCGGGCCTGCTCGGCGGCCTTCAGCGCCGCGATACGCGCATCCTCCTCGGCCTTCTTGACTGCGCGCCGCGCCGCGTCGCGGGCTTCGCGGGCGGCGGCGGCTTCGGCGCGGGCGGCCTGGCGCTCCGCGAAGCCGGGATCGTTGGCGGGGTTGCGGGCGCGCGCCTTTTCAAGCAACGCCTGGCGCGCCTTCGCCTGTTCGCCCAGGCGATCGGAGAAAGTCGGTTCCTTCGTTTTCATCCTGTCCAGTCTTCGTCTTGTCGAGAGTCGGGTCGATTATCGGGCCGCGTCAACGCCCGTCAGCGCGGGGCGATCACCATCACCATCTGGCGGCCTTCCAGGCGCGGGAACGATTCGACCTTGGCGATCTCATCGGTGTCCTCGCGCACCCGTTCGAGCACTTTGGCGCCGAGTTCCTGGTGCGCCATCTCGCGGCCGCGAAACCGCAGGGTGACCTTCACCTTGTCGCCCTCGCCGATGAACTTTTTTACGCTGCGCATCTTCACATCGTAGTCGTGCTCGTCGATGTTGGGGCGCAGCTTGATCTCCTTGATCTCGATGGTCTTCTGCTTCTTGCGCGCTTCCGCCTTCTTCTTCTGCACCTCGTACTTGAACTTGCCGTAGTCGAGGATCTTGCAGACGGGCGGGTCGGCCTCCGGGGCGACCTCGACGAGGTCGAGGCTGCGTTCCGCGGCCTTCTCGAGGGCCTGGTCGATGGTTACGACGCCGAGCATGCCGCCATCGGCATCCACCAGGCGCACGCGGCGCGCCGTGATGGCTTCATTCACCCGCCGGTCGTCACGCGCCGGGGGTTCCTGGATCGGTGGTCTGGGTATGGACGAGCTCCTCTATAGTTTCCGGGCCATTTGCCACGTTGCCACGCCGCAACGCGCGGGCCGACCAGCTAGCTGGCGGGACCGCGCGCCTCGGCGCTCAGTCTAGTGATGGCATCTTCGAGCGCAAGCGTTTCCTGTTCATTACCGCCCAGCCGGCGCAGCGCGACCTGGCGGTTTTCCACCTCGCGCTTGCCGACGGCGAGGATTGCCGGGACCTTGGCGTGGCTGTGCTCGCGCACCTTGTAGCTGATCTTCTCGTTCCGCAGATCGACCTCGGCCCGAAGTCCCGCCGCATCGAGCGCGTCGCGAACCTCGCGCGCATAGGCATCGCCGTCGGACGTGATCGTCGCCACGACCGCCTGCACCGGCGCCAGCCACAGCGGCATGCGCCCGGCGTAGTTCTCGATCAGGATGCCGATGAACCGCTCGAACGATCCCAGGATCGCCCGGTGCAGCATGACGGGACGGTGCTTGGCGCCATCCTCCCCTATATAGGAAGCGTCCAGCCGCTCCGGTAGCACGAAATCGACCTGCAGGGTGCCGCACTGCCAGTCGCGGCCGATCGCGTCGCGCAGCACGAACTCCAGCTTCGGGCCGTAGAACGCGCCCTCGCCGGGGTTCAGCGTGTAGTCTAGGCCGGCGGCGGCGACCGCGTCCTTCAGCGCGCCCTCGGCCTTGTCCCACGTCGCGTCGGTGCCGGCGCGCACGTCGGGGCGGTCGGAGAACTTGATCCGCACGTCGGTGAAGCCGAAGTCCTTGTAGACGCTCATCAGCAGCGCGCAGAACCGCTGCGTCTCCGCCGTGATCTGGTCCTCGGTGCAGAAGATGTGGGCGTCGTCCTGGGTGAACGCGCGCACCCGCATGATGCCGTGCAGCGCGCCCGACGGCTCGTAGCGGTGGCAAGAGCCGAACTCCGCCATGCGCAGCGGCAGGTCGCGGTAGCTCTTGATGCCCTGGCGGAAGATCTGCACGTGGCACGGGCAGTTCATCGGCTTGAGCGCGAAGATGCGCTCGTCCTCCGTCTCGGCCGTGAACATGGCGTCGCGGAACTTCTCCCAGTGGCCGGAGGCTTCCCACAGCGCGCGGTCGACGAGCTGCGGCGTCTTCACCTCGACGTAGCCTTCCTTCTCCAGCCGGCGGCGGACATAGGCCTCGATCGTGCGGTAGAGCTGCCAGCCCTTGGGGTGCCAGAAGACGCTGCCCACCGCCTCCTCCTGGATGTGGAACAGCGCCATCTCGCGGCCGAGCCGGCGGTGGTCGCGCTTCTCCGCCTCCTCGAGCTGGTGCAGGTAGGCGCCGAGCTCCTTCTCGTCGCGCCACGCCGTGCCGTAGATGCGCTGCAGCATCTCGTTCCTGGAATCGCCGCGCCAGTAGGCGCCGGCCAGCTTCAAGAGCTTGAAGCCCTTGCCGACCCCGCCCGTGGACGGCAGATGCGGCCCGCGGCAGAGGTCGAGCCATTCGCCCTGGCGGTAGACGGTGATCGGCTCGCCCGGCGGGATCGCCTCGACCAGCTCGGCCTTGTAGTGCTCGCCGTGGTCCTTGAAGAACTTGATCGCGTCCAGGCGGTCCCATTCCTCGCGCACGATCGGCTCGTTGCGCGCGACGATCTCCTGCATCCGCGCCTCGATCTTCGCCAGGTCCTCGGGCGTGAACGGCGTCTTGCGCGCAAAGTCGTAGTAGAAGCCGTTGTCGATCGCCGGGCCGATGGTGACCTGCGTGCCGGGATAGAGCTCCTGCACCGCCTGCGCCATGACGTGCGCGGCGTCGTGCCGGATGACCTCCAGCACCGCCTCGTCCTTGCGGGTCAGGATGGCGACCCGCGCGTCACGCGCGATCGGCGCCGACAGGTCGCGGATCGTCCCGTCCACGGTGACCGCCAGCGCCGCCTTGGCGAGGCCCGGCCCGATCGACGCGGCGAGCTCCGCCCCGGTCGGCGCATGGTCGAAGCGGCGAACGCTGCCGTCCGGCAGCATGATGGCGACGCCGTCAGCCGCGCCGACGGCCTGTGGGCTCTGTGCTGTCATGGCGAAAGACCTTGATTCACGCCCAATGTAGATAGGGTCAGGGGCGTTTAAACCAAGTTTAAGGTGGCTTCAATCCCGGCGGCGCCCGGTGCGGCGCCCTGGTGCAATGGGGCCGGCCGGAACCGTGGCGGTCTCGCCCGCGTTTCGACCCGCCGGAGGATCGAATGGCAAGCATGAAGGAGTGGCGCCAGCGCGCCATCGACGCGATGGCCAAGGCGGCGCATTGGGGCGACCGCAAGGTGCCGCGAGGCCTGCGCGCCGTCCTCGGGGTGCTGGCGGTGTGCGGCGGCTTCCTCGGCTTCCTGCCGATCCTCGGCTTCTGGATGATCCCGGTCGGCGCCACCCTGATCGCCCTCGACGTGCCCCCCTGGCGCCGCCGCCTGATGGCCTGGCTCGACCGCCACGCCCAGACGGAACCGCAGCAGACGCAGTCCTGAGCGTCGTCTTCACGCCTGAGGGTCGTCTTCACGCCCCTGCCGCGGCGAGCGCCGCAGCGACTTCCCCGGTCGGGAGGGCGGCCAGATCGGCCCGCCGGATCACCGTGACTGCCGCGCCGCGCGGGGCGCACAGCGCCGGGTCGGAGGCTGG
>JBFWQM010000178.1:0-11958 GCA_050249455.1 Rhodospirillaceae bacterium
CCGCGGCGGCGCGGCGATCTTCGGCCCGGTGGTGCGCAGCCACGCCTACAACCTGCCGAAGAAGGTGCGCGCGCTGGCGCTGCGCTCGGCGCTGTCGGCCAAGGCGGCCGAGGGCAAGCTGGTGGTGCTCGACGCCGCGGCGCTGCCCGAGGCGAAGACCAAGGCGTTCGCCGACCGGCTGGAGAAGCTCGGCTGGTCGTCGGTGCTCATCATCGGCGGCGCGACCCTGGACGACAATCTGGTGCGCGCGGCGAAAAACCTGCCCGGTGTCGACGTGCTGCCGCAGCAGGGCATCAACGTCTACGACATCCTGCGCCGCGACACCCTGGCGCTCAGCAAGGACGCGGTGCAGCACCTGGTGGAGCGACTGGCATGAGCAACCGCGACGCGCTCAAGCGCAAGGTCTCCGCCCAGTCGGCCTACGGGCTGATCCTGTCGCCGGTGATCACCGAGAAGGCGACGATGGGCGGCGAGCACAACCAGGTCACCTTCAAGGTGCCGCTGACCGCCACCAAGCCGGAGATCCGCCAGGCGGTGGAGCAGCTCTTCAAGGTGAAGGTGCGCGCGGTCAACACGCTGCGCCAGAAGGGCAAGGTCAAGCGGTTCCGCGGCCAGATCGGCCAGCGCTCCGACGTCAAGAAGGCGATCGTGACGCTTGCCGAGGGCAACACGATCGACGTTACGACCGGGATCTGAACATGGCATTGAAGTCCTACAATCCGGTCACGCCATCGACCCGCGCGCTCGTGCTGGTCGACAAGGGCGAGTTGTGGAAGGGCAAGCCGGTCAAGTCGCTGACCGAAGGCCTGCACAGCTCCGGCGGGCGCAACAACCACGGCCACATGACGGCGCGGCACCGCGGCGGCGGCCACAAGCGGCGCTACCGGCTGATCGACTTCCGCCGCCAGAAGGCCGACGTGCCGGCCACAGTGGAGCGGCTGGAGTACGACCCGAACCGCTCGGCGTTCATCGCGCTCATCAAGTACGAGGACGGCGAGCAGTCCTACATCCTGGCGCCGCAGCGGCTGCAGCCGGGCGACCGTGTGGTCGCCGGCCCGCGCGCCGACATCAAGCCGGGCAACGCGCTGCCGCTGGAGAACATCCCGGTCGGCACCATCGTGCACAACGTCGAGATGGTGCCGGGCCGCGGCGGCCAGATGGCGCGCGCGGCAGGCACCTACGTGCAGCTGATCGGCAAGGACGCGGGCTACGCTCAGCTGCGGCTGCACTCGGGCGAGATGCGCATGGTGCTGGGCCGCTGCATGGCGACCATCGGCGCGGTGTCCAACCCCGACCATCAGAACCAGAACATCGGCAAGGCCGGCCGCAACCGGTGGAAGGGCAAGCGCCCGCACGTCCGCGGCGTGGCGATGAACCCGATCGACCATCCGCACGGCGGCGGCGAGGGCCGCACCTCGGGCGGCCGTCATCCGGTCAGCCCGTGGGGCAAGCCGACCAAGGGCAAGAAGACGCGCGGCAAGAAGAAGAGCGACTCGCTCATCATCCGCCGGCGCAACAAGGCGTAAGAGGGACCCGTGGCAAGATCCGTTTGGAAAGGCCCGTTTGTCGACGGCTACCTCCTCAAGAAGGCGGAGGTGGCGCGCCAGTCCGGCCGCAAGGACGTCATCAAGACGTGGTCGCGGCGCTCGACGATCCTGCCGCAGTTCGTCGGCCTGACGTTCGGCGTGCACAACGGCCAGAAGTTCATCCCGGTGCTGGTGACCGAGAACATGGTCGGGCACAAGTTGGGCGAGTTCTCGCCGACCCGCACGTTCCATGGTCACGCCGGCGACAAGAAGGCGAAGAGGGCCTGACGATGGGCAAGCGATCGCTCGGCCGCCGGCTGGCGGACAATGAGGCCAAGGCGCATGCGCGGACCATCCGCACCAGCGCGCGCAAGCTCAACCTCGTGGCGCAGATGATCCGCGGCAAGTCGGCGTCGGCCGCGCTCGCCGACCTGACCTTCGCCCGCCGGCGCGTCGCCGGCGAGGTCAAGAAGGTGCTCCAGGCGGCGATCGCCAACGCCGAGAACAACCACCAGCTCGACGTCGACCGCCTGGTCGTCACCGAGGCGACGGTGGGCCGCACGTTCGTGATGAAGCGCTTCCACGCGCGTGCCCGCGGCCGCGGCGCGCGCATCGAGAAGCCGTTCAGCAACCTGACCGTCGTCGTGCGCGAGCGCGAGGAACAGAAGGATCGCGAGGACTAGATGGGACAGAAGGTCAATCCGGTCGGCCTGCGCCTCGGCATCAACCGCACCTGGGATTCGCGCTGGTACGCGGACGCCCACTACGCGAACCTGCTGCACGAGGACTTGAAGCTGCGCAAGTACCTGTTCGACCGCCTTGCGCAGGCCGGCATCAGCCGCATCGTGATCGAGCGGCCGGCCAAGAAGGCGCGCATCACCATCCACTCGGCGCGGCCGGGCGTGGTGATCGGCAAGAAGGGCGCCGACATCGAGAAGCTGCGCGGCGACCTCGCCAAGATGACCTCGAGCGAGATCCACCTCAACATCGTGGAGATCAGGAAGCCCGAGATCGAGGCGAAGCTGGTGGCCGAGAACATCGCCCAGCAGCTCGAGCGCCGCGTCGCGTTCCGCCGCGCCATGAAGCGCGCGGTGCAGTCGGCGATGCGGCTGGGCGCCGAAGGCATCCGCATCAACTGCTCCGGCCGGCTCGGCGGCGCCGAGATCGCGCGGCTGGAATGGTACCGCGAAGGCCGCGTGCCGCTGCACACGCTGCGCGCCGACGTCGATTACGGCACGGCGACGGCGAAGACCACCTACGGTACCTGCGGCGTGAAGGTGTGGGTGTTCAAGGGCGAGATCATGGCCCACGACCCGATGGCGCAGGACAAGCGCGTCGCCGAGCAGCAGCCGCAGCGCTAGGCCGGCGAGGAGCGAAGGACAATGCTTTCCCCCAAGCGGACCAAGTACCGCAAGGCCCACAAGGGCCGCATCAAGGGCGATGCGAAGGGCGGCACCCTGCTGAACTTCGGCGCCTACGGCCTGAAGGCGATGGAGCCGGGCCGTCTCACGGCGCGCCAGATCGAGGCATCGCGCCGCGCGCTGACCCGCCACATGAAGCGCGCCGGCCGGGTATGGATCCGCATCTTCCCGGATCTGCCGATCTCGTCGAAGCCGGCCGAGGTGCGCATGGGCTCCGGCAAGGGCGCGCCCGAGTTCTGGGCCGCGCGCATCAAGCCCGGCCGCATCATGTTCGAGATCGACGGAGTCGATTGGGAGGTCGCGCGGGTCGGCTTCGAGCTGGCAGCGGCGAAGCTGCCGATCAAGACCCGGGTCGTGCGCCGCGACGCGACGGGAGCGTGACGATGCAAGCCAGCGATCTGCGCGCCAAGTCGCGCGACCAGCTCATGGAACAGCTCGCCGACCTGCGCAAGGAGGCGCTGAACCTGCGTTTCCAGAGGGCCAGCGGGCAGCTCGAGTCCACCTCGCGGGTGCGCGACGTGCGCAAGGACATTGCGCGCATCCAGACGGTCCTCAACGAGATGGCGCGCAAGGCGTCTTAAGGAACGATTATGCCGAAGCGAATCCTGCAGGGCACCGTCGTCAGCGACAAGATGGACAAGACCGTCGTCGTGCGCGTCGAGCGGCGGGTCATGCACCCGATCTACAAGAAGTTCATCCGCCGGTCGAAGAAGTACGCGGCGCACGATCCGGACAACCGCTGCAAGATCGGCGACACCGTCCAGATCCGCGAGTGCCGTCCGCTGTCGAAGACCAAGACATGGGAAGTGGTCACGGAGGCCCAGGGCTGACGCCCCGGCGCCAAAGGACAAGGTGAGGAAATGATCCAGGTTCAGACCCACCTCGACGTGGCCGACAATTCCGGCGCCCGGCGGGTGGAGTGCATCCGCGTGCTGGGCGGCTCGCGCCGCCGGTATGCGACCGTGGGCGACGTGATCGTCGTCTCGGTGAAGGAGGCGATCCCGCGCGGGCGCGTAAAAAAGGGCGAGGTGCTGAAGGCCGTCGTCGTGCGCACCGCCAAGGAGATCCGCCGCCGCGACGGCACGGCGATCCGCTTCGACTCCAACGCGGCGGTGCTGATCAACAATCAGGGCGAACCGATCGGGACGCGCATCTTCGGGCCTGTGACGCGCGAGCTGCGCGCCAAGCAGTACATGAAGATCATCTCGCTCGCGCCCGAGGTTCTCTAGGGGATTGGCCGTCGTGACCAGCGCGCCGCGGATCAAGAAATTCAAGAAGGGCGATGAGGTGATCGTGCTGACCGGCCGCGACCGCGGCAAGAAGGGCAGCATCCTCAAGGTGATGCCGAAGGAAGAGCGGCTCATCGTCCAGGGCGTCAACATCGCCCGCCGCCACCAGCGCCAGTCGGCGCGCCAGGCCGGCGGCATCGTTGAGAAGGAGGCGTCGATCCACGTCTCCAACGTCGCCCATGTCGACCCCGAGACCGGCAAGGCGACGCGGGTCGGGTTCAAGTTCCTGGAAGGCCAGCGCAAGGTGCGGTTCGCCAAGCGCTCCGGCGAAGTCATAGATCGAGGTTGAGCGCCATGCCGCGTCTCAAGGATTTGTACGAAAAGGAAGTCCGTTCCGCCCTGACGTCGGAGTTCAAGTACTCGAACCCGATGCAGGTGCCGCGCCTGGACAAGATCGTCCTCAACATGGGCGTGGGCGAGGCGATCCGCGACGGCAAGAAGATCGACATGGCGGTGCGCGACATGACCGCGATCGCCGGCCAGAAGCCGGTGGTGCAGCGCGCGCGCAAGTCGATCGCCACCTACAAGCTGCGCGAGGGCATGCCGATCGGCGTCAAGGTGACCTTGCGCCGCGAGCGGATGTACGAGTTCCTCGACCGGCTGCTGACCATCGCGCTGCCCCGCGTGCGCGACTTCCGCGGCCTGTCGGTGAAGAGCTTCGACGGGCGCGGCAACTATGCGCTCGGCGTGAAGGAGCAGCTGATCTTCCCCGAGATCAACTACGACCAGATCGACGAGGTGCGGGGTATGGACATCGTCGTCTGCACGACGGCGAATACGGACGACGAGGCGCGGGCGCTGTTGCGCGGCCTGCGCTTCCCGTTCGTGCGCTGACCGGCGCCTGAAGCAGGAGAAGAACGCAGATGGCTAAGCTGTCCGCCACCGAACGCGACAAGAACCGCCGTCGGATGGCCAAGAAGTTCGCCGCCCGCCGGGCGCGGCTGAAGGGCGTCGCCAACGACAAGGCGCTGCCGATGGAAGAGCGCTTCGCGGCGCGCCTGAAGCTCGCGGAAGTGCCGCGCAACGCCTCGCCGGTGCGCCAGCGCAACCGCTGCGAGCTGTCGGGCCGTCCGCGCGCCTATTACCGCAAGTTCAAGCTGTCGCGCATTGCGCTCCGCGAGCTGGGCTCGCGCGGGCTCATTCCTGGCCTCGTCAAGGCCAGCTGGTAGGAGTGGGCGCATGAATCTGAACGATCCGCTCGCCGACATGCTGACCCGCATCAGGAACGGTCAGCGTGCGCACAAGGCGACGGTGCTCTCTCCGGCCTCGAAGCTGCGCACCAACGTGCTCGAGGTGCTGAAGCGCGAAGGCTACATCCGCGGCTTCTCGCACGCCGATGTCCGCAAGGGCATCTCGGAGATCACGATCGAGCTCAAATATCATGACGGCCAGCCGGTGATCCGCGAGATCCACCGCGTGTCGAAGCCCGGCCGGCGCGTCTATTCCAGGATCGGGGACCTGCCGCGGGTCTACAACGGCCTCGGCATCTCGATCCTGTCCACGCCGCGCGGCGTGATGTCGGATACCGAGGCGCGCGCCGCCAACGTCGGCGGCGAAGTCCTGTGCACGGTATTCTGACCGGCGCGGGCGCAGGGTTGCAGAGGAGAGAGGGATGTCGCGCGTAGGCCAGGCGCCGGTGAAAATTCCGTCCGGCGTGAACGTTACGGTCGCGGCCGATTCGATCACGGCGAAGGGCAAGCTGGGCGAGCTCAGCCTCGGCGTGCCGCGGCTGATCGAGATCGCGCAGGAGGACGGCGCGATCGTGGTGAAGCCGCGCGAGGACACGCAGCGCGCCCGCACGCTCTGGGGCACCACGCGCGCCAACATCAACAACATGCTGCGCGGCGTGTCGGACGGGTTTTCGCGCAACCTCGACATCGTCGGCGTCGGCTATCGCGCCGCGGTGGAGGGCAAGGACCTCGTGCTGCAGCTCGGCTACAGCCATGAGGTGCGGTTCCCGATTCCGGCCGGCATCACCATCAAGTGCGAGCGGCCGACCGCGATCTCGATCGCCGGCGCCGACCGCCAGCAGGTCGGCCAGGTGGCGGCGGTGATCCGCGGCTTCCGCCCGCCGGAGCCCTACAAGGGCAAGGGGATCAAGTATTCCGATGAGATACTGATCCGCAAGGAAGGCAAGAAGAAGTAGGGATAAGGCCATGGCAGATCTGAGGAAATTGCGCGAGCGCCGGACCACGCGCCTGCGCGCCCGCATCCGCCAGGTGGCGGTGGGACGGCCGCGGCTGTCGGTGTTCCGTTCGGGCAAGAACATCTACGCGCAGGTGATTGACGACGCGCAGGGTGCGACCGTGGCGGCCGCATCGACCCTGGAGAAGGACCTGCGCGGCCGGCTCAAGACCGGCGCCGACAAGACGGCGGCGACGGAGGTCGGCAAGCTGGTCGCCGAGCGCGCGCTCGCCAAGGGCGTGACCAAGGTCGTGTTCGACCGCGGCGCCTATCCCTATCACGGCCGCATCCGTGCGCTGGCGGACGCCGCGCGGGAAGCCGGCCTTTCGTTCTGACGGGAGTACGTACTGGATGGCACGGGGTCCCAAGTCCGACGACGCCCAGGACCAGGGCGAGATCGTAGACAAGCTCGTCAGCATCAACCGCGTCGCCAAGGTGGTGAAAGGCGGCCGGCGGTTCGGCTTTGCCGCGCTCGTCGTCGTCGGCGACACCAAGGGCCGGGTCGGCTACGGCTCGGGCAAGGCGCGCGAGGTGCCGGAGGCGATCCGCAAGGCGACCGAGCGCGCCAAGCGCACGATGATGCGCGTGCCGCTGCGCGAGGGGCGCACCCTGCACCACGACGTGCGCGGGCATTTCGGCGCCGGCAAGGTGGTGCTGCGCGCCGCGACGGCCGGCACCGGCATCATCGCGGGCGGCCCGATGCGCGCGGTGTTCGAGACGCTCGGCGTCCAGGACATCGTCGCCAAGTCGGTCGGCACGTCGAACCCGCACAACATGATCAAGGCCACGTTCGATGCGCTCAAGCAGCTCAATTCGCCGCGGTCGGTGGCGACCCGGCGCGGCAAGCGGGTCGGCGAGATCCTCGGCCGCCGCGAGGGCGAGCGCGCCGAGGAAGCACGGAGCTAGCCGATGAGCGACGCCAAGCGCATCAAGATCACCCAGACGGGCAGCCCGATCGGGCGCAAGTCCGACCAGCGCGCGACGCTGATCGGCCTCGGCCTCAACAAGCGGCATCGCTCGCGCGAGCTGGAGGACACCCCGGCGGTGCGCGGCATGATCGCCAAGGTCCGCCACCTGATCCGGATCGACGAGACGCAGTGAGACGCCGCGCCGCGGCGGGCAAGGACATATTGCGATGAAGCTCAACCAGCTTTCCGACAACCCCGGCGCGCGCCCCAGCCGCAAGCGGCTCGGCCGCGGCATCGGGTCGGGCCTCGGCAAGACCTCGGGCAAGGGCCACAAGGGCCAGAAGGCGCGCACCGGCGTCGCCGTGCATGCGTTCGAAGGCGGCCAGATGCCGCTGCATCGCCGGCTGCCCAAGCGCGGGTTCACCAATATCGCGCGCAAGGAGTACCGGGTGATCAACCTGGGCGGGCTGCAGAAGGCGATCGACGCCGGCCGGCTGCCGACCGGCGAGACGATCACCGCCGAGGTGCTGAAGTCGGCTGGCCTGATCAAGACGCCGCGCGACGGCGTGCGGCTGCTTGCAAAGGGCGAGCTTGCCGCCAAGATTACCATCCAGGTGGCCGGCGCCTCCAAGGCCGCAGTCGAGGCGGTCGAGAAGGCCGGCGGCAGCGTCATCCTCCCGGCCGGTGCCGACGCAGGGGCCGCGGCCTAGCAGGAGAGCAGCATGGCCTCCGCCGCCGAACAGCTTGCGGCCCATATCAGCTTCGCCAACTTCGCCAAGGCGACCGAGCTCAAGAAGCGCATTTGGTTCACGCTGGGCGCGCTGATCGTCTATCGGCTGGGAACCTACATCCCGCTGCCGGGGATCGATCCGTCGATCCTGTCAGAGATCTTCCGCCAGAACGCCGGGGGCATCCTCGGCATGTTCGACATGTTCGCCGGCGGCGCGCTGGGCCGCATGACGATCTTCGCGCTCAACATCATGCCCTACATCTCGGCGGCGATCATCGTCCAGCTGCTGACCGCGATCTCGCCCAAGTTCGAGGCGCTGAAGAAGGAAGGCGAATCGGGGCGCAAGAAGCTCAACCAGTACACCCGCTACGGCACGGTCTTCCTCGCCGCTTTGCAGGCCTACGGCATCGCCATCGGCCTCGAAGGCATGACCGGCTCCCTCGGCCCGGCGGTGCACGACCCGGGGCTCTATTTCCGCATCGTCACCGTGGTCACCCTGGTCGGCGGCACGATGTTCCTGATGTGGCTGGGCGAGCAGATCACCCAGCGCGGCGTCGGCAACGGCATCTCCCTGATCATCTTCGCCGGCATCGTCGCCAACCTGCCGCACGCCATGGTCCAGACCCTGGAGCTCGGCCGCACCGGCGCCATGTCGGCGCTGTTCATCATCATCCTGATCGTGCTGGCGCTCGCCGTGATCACCTTCGTGGTATTCATGGAGCGGGCCCAGCGCCGGGTGCTGGTCCAGTATCCCAAGCGCCAGGTCGGCAACAAGATGTTCGGCGGCGAGAGCTCGCACATCCCGCTGAAGATCAACACCGCCGGCGTCATCCCGCCGATCTTCGCCTCGTCGCTGCTGCTGCTGCCCGCCACCGTGGCCGGCTTCTCGCGCGGCACCGGGCCGGAGTGGCTCAACCTCATCACCGCCTATCTGGGCCACGGCCAGCCGCTCTACCTGGCGCTCTACGCCTTCATGATCATCTTCTTCGCGTTCTTCTACACCTCGGTCGTGTTCAACCCGACCGAGACGGCGGACAACCTGAAGAAGTACGGCGGCTTCATCCCCGGCATCCGGCCGGGCAAGAACACCGCCGAGCACCTCGACTACATCCTGACCCGTCTGACGGTGGTCGGCGCGCTCTACCTGACAGCGGTCAGCATCATGCCGGAGATCCTGATCAGCCAGTACTCGGTGCCGTTCTACTTCGGCGGCACCAGCCTCCTGATCGTGGTCACCGTGACCATGGATACCGTCGCGCAGGTGCAGTCGCACCTGCTTGCCCACCAGTACGAGGGCCTGATCAAGAAGTCGCGCCTGAAGGGGCGCCGCGGATGAACCTGATCCTTTTCGGGCCGCCCGGCGCCGGCAAGGGCACCCAGGCGAAGCGGCTGGAGGAGGGCAGGGGCCTGGTCCAGTTGTCGACGGGCGACATGCTGCGCGCCGCGGTCGCGGCCGGCACCCCTCTGGGCAACAAGGCCAAGGCGATCATGGAGGCGGGCCAGCTGGTGCCCGACGACGTGATGATCCAGCTGATCGCCGACCGCATCGCCGAGGCCGACTGCCGCAACGGCTTCGTGCTCGATGGCTTCCCGCGCACCGTGGCGCAGGCCGAGGCGCTCGATTCGATGTTGAAGGCCAAGGGCCTGAGGCTCGACCGCGTGATCGAGATGAAGGTGGACGATGCCGCGTTGGTGCGCCGCATCGCCGGCCGCTTCAGCTGCGCCAAGTGCGGCGCGGTCTACCATGACGACTTCCGCCGCCCGCGCGCCGCGGGCGTCTGCGACGTGTGCGGCAGCACTGAGTTCGCCCGACGCAAGGACGACAACGCGGAGACGGTCAAGGCAAGGCTCGCCGCCTACCATGCCCAGACCGCGCCGCTGCTGCCCTATTACCGCGACAGGGGCGTGCTGGCGACGGTCGACGGCATGGCCGAGATCGACGAGGTGAGCCGCCAGGTCGAGGCCCTTTTAGGCAAAGCCGGTTGACTTGAAGGTTACAATCCCTATACTCCTTCGCCTCCAACCAGTCGTTCGGCCGGATGGCCATCGGCGTATGCCCGGTTGCGCGGGCCATTCATTCTATCTGACACGGGAGCTGCCGACGTGGCGCGAATTGCGGGTGTGAATCTGCCCAACAAGCCGGTCGCCATCGCCTTGACCTATATTCATGGCATCGGTCAGACGCGCGCGAAGGAGATCTGCGGCAAGGCGTCGGTGACGGCCGCCACGCGGATCAACCAGCTGAGCGAGGAAGAGGTCATCCGCCTGCGCGAGATCATCGACCGTGATTACACGGTCGAAGGCGACCTGCGCCGCGAGGTGGCGATGAACATCAAGCGGCTGATGGACCTCGGCTGCTACCGGGGCCTGCGGCACCGCCGCGGCCTGCCGGCGCGCGGCCAGCGTACCCACACCAACGCGCGCACGCGCAAAGGCCGCGCGCGGCCGATCGCGGGCAAGGCGCAGGCCGGCAAGAAGTAGCGCCGACGACATCACGGGATTCCGATCATGGCCAAACCGACGGCTGCCCGCGTGCGGCGGCGCGAGCGAAAGAACATCACCTCGGGGGTCGCGCATGTCAGCGCGTCCTTCAACAACACGATGATCACCATCACCGACGCCCAGGGCAACACGATCGCCTGGGCCTCCGCCGGCTCGCAGGGCTTCAAGGGCTCGCGCAAGTCCACGCCGTACGCGGCGCAGGTCGCGGCCGAGGACGCGGGCAAGAAGGCGATGGAGCACGGCATGAAGACCTTGGAGATCGAGGTCAAGGGGCCGGGCTCGGGGCGCGAGTCGGCATTGCGGTCGCTGCAGTCGGTCGGGTTCACGATCACGTCGATCCGCGACGTGACGCCGATCCCCCACAACGGTTGCCGCCCGCGTAAGCGTCGCCGCGTCTAAGCACGGCCGAGCCGCTCGGCCGCAGGGTCACCGGTGCCGGACACCGGCGTCGGGCGCGTGGCGTCCGGCGCTACTTTGACAGCATGAGGTCGCACTCGTGATTCAGAAGAACTGGCAGGAACTGATCAAGCCGACCAAGCTCGACATCGCGCCGCAGGCCGATCCTACGCGGGTCGCGACCATCGTGGCCGAGCCGCTCGAGCGCGGGTTCGGCGTAACCTTGGGCAGCTCGCTGCGCCGCATCATGCTGTCGTCGCTGCAGGGCGCGGCGGTGACCGCGGTGCAGATCGACGGCGTGCTGCACGAGTTCTCCTCGATCCCCGGCGTGCACGAGGACGTGACCGACATCGTCCTCAACATCAAGGCGCTGGCCTTGCGCATGCACGGCGAGGGGCCCAAGCGCATCTCGCTCAACGCGACCGGCCCCGGCGCCATCACCGCCGGCATGATCCAGACCGGCCACGACATCGAGATCATCGACCCCGACGTGGTGATCTGCACCCTCGACGAGGGCGCGAAGATCAGCATGGAGATGACGGTGACCACCGGCAAGGGCTACGTCGCCGCCACCGAGAACCGGGCCGAGGACGCGCCGATCGGCCTGATCCCGGTGGACGCGGTGTTCAGCCCGGTGCGCCGCGTGGCGTTCCGCGTCGACAACACCCGCGTCGGCCAGGACACCGACTACGACAAGCTGCTGATGGATGTCGAGACCAACGGCGCCGTGAAGCCGGAGGACGCCGTGGCGCTCGCCGCGCGCATCCTGCAGGACCAGCTCCAGCTCTTCATCAATTTCGAGGAGCCCAAGCAGGCGCCGGTCATCGAGCAGACCGTCGAGCCGATGTTCAACAAGAACCTGCTGCGCAAGGTGGACGAGCTCGAGCTCTCGGTGCGCTCGGCGAACTGCCTCAAGAACGACAACATCATCTACATCGGCGACCTGGTCCAGAAGACCGAGCAGGAGATGCTGCGGACGCCGAACTTCGGCCGCAAGTCGCT